>NZ_JBZCSF010000006.1:0-164669 GCF_058273125.1 Effusibacillus sp. SKA8
CGCAGCAAAACAAATTTGTTCCCGTTTCCACACCAAAACGGATCATTTTGGGTTTTGAGCATCAATCTTTAATTTTCTTGTTGCTCGTCATTGCGCAACACTTCATTGACGAAGTCGACACGGGCAACTTCGGATTCAAGGAGTTCCTTCAAATATTTTGTATCCGCCATCTTGAGCCTGACGGAATATTTTCTTTCGTATGCCTCCCGAAACTCCTCATTTTCCATTAAACCTTTAAACCACTCCGAAGAAAACAGCTTTTCTTCAAGCTTCTTATGATTCATTGCATCCGAAAGCCACGACACGAGTCCCGCCTCCTCCCAGATCCTTCAAAATCAACCGCAACCGTCCGCTTTCTTTAATCGTCCGCTTTCCTTTTTGCTTTGACAGTAGGGTGCCCATTTCCTGCATAATTTCACACATATTCCGCAGATAATTCTAATGTGCCTGCATTGCATTTTGAGGTAAAATACGGTAGGCTATTACATAGAAATATTCTAAACTACATTCGTGGGAGGGAATTAAAAATGGCTCATGAATTACCCGCACTTCCTTACGACAAAGCGGCTCTTGAACCGCACATCGACGCGATGACCATGGAAATCCATCATGGCAGACACCACGCTACATATGTAAACAACCTCAACGCGGCTTTGGAAGGCCATCCGGACCTGCAAAGCAAAAGCCTGGAAGATCTTCTCCGCGACATCAACAGCGTTCCGGAAAACATCCGGACTGCGGTTCGCAACAATGGCGGCGGGCATCATAACCACTCTTTGTTCTGGCTGATTTTGAGCCCGAACGGCGGCGGTCAACCGACAGGCGCTGTCGCGGATGCAATCAACTCCAAATTTGGCAGCTTTGATAAATTTAAAGAAGAATTTACGAAAGCTGCGCTTGGTCGTTTCGGAAGCGGCTGGGCATGGCTTGTCGTCAAGCCGAACGGCGAACTGGCCCTCTACAGCACAGCAAACCAGGACAGCCCCCTGATGGAAGGCGACACCCCGATTCTCGGCCTGGATGTTTGGGAGCACGCGTATTACCTGAAGTACCAAAACAAGCGTCCCGACTACGTTGCGGCATTCTGGAACGTCGTCAACTGGGACGAAGTCAACAAGCGCTATCAAGCGGCCCGCGGTTAACCATAAAAAAGCGAACAGCCAGACTGCTAAGCCTGGCTGTTTGTTTTGTTTCCAATCTGTTTTCGCAAATACGCGTCAATAAACGAATCGATCGCACCGTCCACCACCGCGTGAACGTTTCCGACTTCTTCCCCCGTCCGGTGGTCCTTCACCAAAGAATAGGGATGGAACACATACGAACGGATCTGGTTTCCCCACGCAATCTCCCGTTGTTCGCCCCGAATTTCCGCCAATTCTTTTTCCCGCTCCTCCAATTGCCGTTCGTACAGTTTCGCAGCGAGAATTTTCATCGCGGCGGCACGATTCTTGATTTGCGACCGTTCGCTTTGGCAGGTTACGACGATTCCCGTCGGTATGTGCGTAATCCGCACGGCGGAATCCGTGGTGTTCACATGCTGGCCGCCCGCGCCGGAAGACCGGTAGGTGTCGATTTTCAGATCGGTTTCCCGGATTTCGATGTCTACATTTTCATCCAGTTCAGGCATCACTTCCACGGACGCGAACGAGGTATGACGCCGGCCCGACGCGTCAAACGGGGAAATCCGGACCAGCCGGTGCACCCCTCTCTCCGCCTTCAGATACCCGTATGCATTGTATCCTTGAATCAGCAGCGTAACGCTTTTGATCCCCGCTTCTTCACCCGGCAGATAGTCAAGAGTCTCGACTTTGTAACCCTTGTCTTCCGCCCAGCGGGTGTACATGCGCAGCAAAATCGAAGCCCAATCCTGCGACTCCGTGCCGCCGGCGCCGGGGTGTATCTCGAGGATCGCGTTGCTCTTGTCATAAGGTTCGCTTAACAGCAATTGCAGTTCAAAATCGGACATCTCTTTGCCGAGTTTCTCCAACCCCTGTTCAACCTCGTCGAGCAGGCTTTCGTCGCCCTCTTCGCGCGCGAGTTCCAGCAATACTTCGAGATCTTCCTGCTGTCCCGAAAGTTTCTCCATTTGCTCGACAAGCGACTTCAACGCATTCGCTTCATTGATCACCTTTTGCGCCGCTACCTGGTCGTCCCAAAACGAGGGATTCGCCATCTCCTCTTCCAGCGCGGAGATTCGGTTTTTCTTGCCGGGGAGGTCAAAGAGACCTCCCGATTTCCGCCAAACGCTTGGCTGTATTTTGCAGATCTTGCCTTAATTCGCCTGGTGTTTTAGTCGCCAAATCCCTTCACCTCGAAATTGTTTCCCGCCGTCTTACACTTGCTGCGGCTGCTGTTGCTCAACCGCAATGTTGGTTTTGAAAACGTAGAAGACGACTTCTTCGCGGATGCTGTGAATCATCTCTTCAAACATTTGATACCCTTCGAATTTGTATTCGACCAGCGGATCCCGCTGTCCATAGGCGCGAAGGTGAATCCCCTGACGCAGATGATCCATCGCGTCGATATGGTCCATCCACTTCGAATCCACCGTACGGAGCAGCACCACTTTTTCAAACTGGCGCATGAACGGACCGAGATGCTGTTCGCGCTCGGCATATTCCCGCATCGCAAGCTCCAGCAGGTATTCGGTCAATTCTTCCCGGTCGGCGCGGCGGGCCAATTCCTCCAGATTGGTCTTGCCCGGGGACAGATAATGGCGTTCCGCATACTCCAAGACCCCTTGCAGATCCCAGTCTTCCGGAACCGCGTCCTCCGGACAATGCACATCGACCGTGAAACGAACCAAATCTTCCACCATGCCTTTGATGGTATCGGAAAGGTCGTCACGCTCAAGAATCTCACGGCGCTGCTTATACATGACTTCACGTTGTTGGTTCATGACGTCGTCGTATTTTAAAACGTGCTTCCGAATGTCGAAATTGTTGCCCTCGACTTTTTTCTGGGCACTTTCGATCGCGCTCGTGACAAGCCGGGCTTCGATCGGCTGGTCTTCTTCCAGACCGAGCCGCTCCATCATCCCCATGATCCGTTCCGATCCGAACAAGCGCATCAAATCGTCCTCAAGCGACAGGAAAAATTGGGAAGAACCCGGATCGCCCTGACGGCCGGAACGTCCGCGCAACTGGTTGTCGATGCGGCGGCTTTCGTGCCGTTCCGTACCAATAATATGCAGTCCGCCGAGTTCTGCCACTCCTTCGCCGAGGATAATGTCGGTACCGCGGCCCGCCATATTGGTCGCGATCGTGACAGCCCCGCGTTGCCCCGCCTGTGCGACGATTTGCGCTTCCCGTTCATGGTGCTTCGCATTCAACACCTGGTGCTTGATCCCCCGCCGTTTGAGCAGCGAGGACAGGTATTCCGATTTTTCGATCGACGTTGTGCCGACCAGAACCGGCTGCCCTACAGCATGGCGCTTGACGATCTCTTCCACGACCGCATTAAACTTGCCGCGCATATTCTTGTAGACCACATCCTGCAAATCCACACGCTGATTCGGTTTGTTGGTCGGTATCACGACAACGTCCATGCCGTATATGGAACGGAATTCTTCCTCTTCCGTCTTCGCGGTGCCGGTCATGCCGGACAATTTTTCGTACATGCGGAAATAGTTCTGCAGCGTGATCGTCGCCAGCGTCTTGCTTTCGTTCTGAATCTTCACGCCTTCCTTGGCTTCAATCGCCTGGTGCAGACCTTCGCTGTACCGGCGCCCCTGCATCATGCGGCCGGTAAACTCGTCGACAATGATGATCTCGCCGTCTTTCACCACGTAATCCTTGTCGCGCTTCATCAGGTGGTGCGCTTTCAAAGCCTGCGTGATGTGGTGGTTGATGGTCACGTTTTGCGGATCAAACAGGTTGTCGATGCCAAAAAACCGCTCCGCCTTGTGCACACCCTGTTCGGTCAAGACGACGGACCGCGCTTTTTCGTCAATGGTATAGTCCGCTTCGCGCAAGCTGGATACGAAAATATTGGCTCGCACATAGAGTTCGGTCGATTGTTCGGCCTGGCCGGAGATGATCAAAGGGGTCCGCGCTTCGTCGATCAAAATCGAATCGACCTCGTCGACAATCGCGTAGTGAAGCGGCCGCTGCACCATCTGGTCGAGCGACATCACCATATTGTCGCGCAGATAATCGAAACCGAATTCGTTGTTGGTGCCGTACGTGATGTCGCATGCGTAGGCCTGTTGTTTTTCCCAGTGCTGAATCCCTTGGATGTTCAACCCGACAGACAGGCCCAGAAAGCGGTGCACCTGCCCCATTTCCTCAGCGTCGCGGCGGGCCAGGTAATCGTTCACGGTGACGACGTGAACCCCTCTTCCGGTCAGGGCGTTCAGATAGGAAGGCAATGTTGCGACAAGGGTCTTTCCTTCCCCCGTGCGCATTTCCGCGATCCGACCTTGATGCAGCACGATACCGCCCAGCAACTGCACGTCAAAGTGGCGTTTGTCAAGCACTCGCTTGGCCGCTTCCCGCACGACGGCAAACGCTTCCGGCAACAGATCGTCCAGCGATTCGCCGTTTGCCAGCCGCTCCTTGAATTCGACCGTTTTGGCGGCCAACTGCTCGTCCGACAGTTCCGCGACGGACGGCTCCAGGCCGTTAATGACGTCAACCACTTTATATAATTTTTTAATTTCCCGTTCGTTTGAATCGCCAACGAGTTTTTTCAGGAGGCCCAACATTTCGTTGCACCACTCCTCTCCAAAAATTGGAAGCTTTCATGTCCAGATGGATTCCAGCCCCCATCAAGATGCCGGAACCGGCTGCAAAAACGGCGTCACTTTGACGGGTGCCTGTTGCGACCTTTGTGTCCACCGTCTAGTATACCATCGTTTCGTTCGGTTTCCAAAAAGAAAAAGGTGACAATTTCGTCACCCAATACCTGGCTGCCTTACTTATGAGAGTTGACGAACGTTTCGCGCCTTGGATTCCTGATCTCCGCGGATCAACCCGAGCGCAATGGAAACGGCAAGGACCAATCCCCATACGCTGGAAACAAAATGAAACACAACGACCAAAACGACCGCAAGTGCCACTTCCAGAAGCCACGGGTGAATAAAATAAGATTTCCGGAGATTCCAATACAAGATGTGCGACACCTTCAGCAGAATCAGAAATGCCAAAACTTGCGCCACTCCGGCCACAAACGACATGTCGGTCACCTCCTGCTTCATCGTATGCGCCGACACATAGGCGGGTGCCTGAAACCATACGGAAAACGCGGCCATCAAAAAAGGCCGACCGTCGGGCCAGCCCTTTTAGGCATCCATATGCCACGGCAGATTGACTTTAGAATTCGGGTTCGATCAACCCGTAGTTCCCATCATGCCGTTTGTAAACAACGTTTACCTCTTCGGTTTCCGCGTTGGAGAAAACGAAGAAGTCGTGCCCCAGAAGATCCATTTGCAACACCGCTTCTTCCGGCGTCATCGGCTTAAAGGCGAATTTCTTCACCCGGACGATCGCGCCGGCCGGTTCTTCCTCAACCGCCACAGCGGTCGCCGCCCCGTTTTCCTGGAACATCGTTCGAATGCCTTGTTCCCGGAAACGGCGGTTCAGTTTGGTTTTATGCTTACGGATTTGTCCTTCGATCTTCTCCGCAACCAAATCAATCGAAGCATACATATCGGGCGACCGTTCCTCAGCCCGGATGAGGATCCCGTTAATCGGCATGGTCACTTCCACGTTATGCGAATCGCGTACAACCGACAAAGTGACTTGCACACTCTGGGTAGGGGGTGTATCGAAGTACTTTTCCAATCGGCCGATCTTCTTCTCCACGTAATCCCGCAATGCGTCCGTAATCTCGAGATGCTCCCCACGCAATTGGATTTTCATGAGGTACTCCTCCTTCCCGTACTGTATAATTCTTATTCGACTAAGCTCCTCCAAAACCCTCCTTCAAACGAAAAATTCACAAAGGCAACACATTTCCCCAACAATCTCAACAACCTTCATTTGCAACTGAACTTGCTGCCTTCTCTTCATTTAGTCTGACCCAAAAAGATACGGTCATTCTATTCGTCATCTCCCGGACAGGCAATGTATAGTGGCACACGGTAGCAAGACAGTAGGGTCAATAATGGCTAATAGCCTATTAAACATGAATCTGGAGTGGGACCCTGATGAAAACAAGTTTGAAATATTTACTTTCTCTTGTCGAAAAAGCAGGCATCCGCAATCGGATTCATCCTATATACATCTTGCACTTGCCGCCCATGCTGGATTTTGGTCAACTCGCTGGCCAAATGCACCTGATGTATCCGCATGAGGGTTACGACTTCCTCGTTCAGCGTGAGAGCCTCTTGGAGCAAGAGCTGGAAAGACGGGTCAACGTAAGCGGAACCAAGCCGTTCTTTCCACTCCTCGCCGCCCGTTTGCACACCCCTTTGCTGCATACCCGCTTGCAAGGTTGAAAATATCCGGTCCTTTTCGTCCGTCAATCCCAGGGCCCCTTCAATATCCCCTTGCTCAAGGCGTTCCTTTTGTTGTCGGGTAAGTTCTTTGTAGCGGGCAAGCAGTTGCAACTCTCTCATCCGTTTGTCCCCTGCCCGCTCTTGACAATCCAGATCGCCTGCTCCCATGTGGAGCGAAGATCGGTCATCAAGCCCAGAACTTCGTCGATGGGTTCCGCCGTTTTTTGCAAATTGGCTTCAATCAAACGCCTGTAACAAAAATCATAGATCGGAAGCAATTGGTGGGAAATCTCGTAATCCATATTTAAAGTCGCCATTAGTTCCGTTAAAATTGCTTGTGCTTTTACCAAATTGTTATGCACTTGATCAAGTTCCCGTTTTTCCAAATGAACCTTGGCCTGATTAAGGAATCGTATCGCTCCGTCATACAGCATGAGCAGCAGGCGTTCCGGACTGGCTGTTTGTACTGCGTTCTGTTGATAGATTTGGTAAGGATTATTGATTGCCACAGTTTACACCGCCTCACAAAATTATCTGTTAAACTGTTGAGACAACCAGGCGCTTTGCGAATTCATCTGGTTAATTGCTTTTTCCATCGCTGTAAATTGCCGATAATAGCGGTTTTCCACTTCATTTAACCGTTGGTTTAACTTGTCAATCTGTTGGCTTACCCGATTTATATCTTTGCCGAGCATACTGTTGTCAAACAAGGAAAAACTGGCGGAAGAACCGGCTTTCTGTTTTAACTGATCCATTGCAATATTTATTTTGTCGTACAAACGAACCGCCAGTCCGTCTCCCGCATCAGAAGAGTCAACGCCATCATTGTTGGTAAAAAGTTTCATTACTTGATCTGGCTTGGATGCAATGGCATTACGCAACTTGGTTTCATCAATATACAGTTTCCCTTTTTCCAAATAGCTCCCGGTCGTAATACCGATATCGGCCAATTGGTTATAGTCACCCGTCGACAACCCGCTAACTGGGTCATAAAGAGCCCGGCGGAAACTATCCAAGGCAGAAGCGAGAATCGGATCTCTGCGAAGCAGGCCGCTTTTCGCTTTCTCTTCCCAAAGCTTGATGTCATTTTCCTTCATTTCTTTCTTCTGGTCATCAGTCAAAGGAGGATAGTCCCGGTAACGCTCTTCCGTAATTTTTTTATTGACTTTGTCAATAACTTCATTATATTTGTCGACAAACGATTTAATGGAATTAAATACGGTGTCGACATCCTGGGCAATTGTCACACTTACCGTATTGACCAAGTCAACCTTTTTGGCGGTAAAGTTGATATTGTTGATTGTAAACGTATTACTTGCATATTCGGCAAAAATACCGTTAAATTTAACATTGGCGTTTATCCCGACAGATTTGTAAAATGGACCGGAAGTGGTTGGGGTAGTGAGTCCCAAATCCCCTTTGGGGTCGTTGGAAATATTGTTAAAGGTTAGACTTTTTGCATTATCGGGATTCAAAAAGGTTAATTTTTTTGTAGCGCTGTCCAGATATGCCCTAACTCCGGCATCCTTCAAACCGGGTGTATTGTTAATCTGATTGATTAAATCTCCGATGGTTGTGGTGTTGAAAATGTTAAACGAATAGGCCGCTCCATTGTAATTGATTTCCAATGTTGAAGGAGTAGTCCCTCCGATTAATTCAGTAAGACCTCCATTAAATGTGCGTGTTCCCGTTACCTCAACCGCTTGTTTTAATTTCAACGATGAAAGTAAAGCTGAGTCGGTTGCGCTTAACTCAATTTTTGCTTTTGCCCCGGAAGTTGTTGAAGTTACGAAAAGCCGGTCCAGAGTGGCATCGTAACTGACTTTTACCCCAGTTTCGTTTGACTGGTTATTAATCGAGGATATCAATGCACCCAATGTATCCGTTGCATTTACAGTAATGGATTTGGTACCTTTTTCGCCAGTAATTGTTAATGTAGTCGACGAGCCGCCCCATCCCAGTTCGGACAGTTTCTTCTCCAAATTTCCGGCGGCCCCCACAACATCGGACACAATAGAAGCCCCTTCCGCCAATTGTGTGATTTTGATGTTGTAGGTTCCGTCAACCGCAGTGGGAGTTCCGGTGGCGGTTACAATACTCTCATCCGTAGAGGAAGCTTTTTTCGTCAAGAAAGTTCCCTGTAGCTTCATATTTAGCACATTGTTTCGCAGATCTAAAAGCAGACTGTTTATTCCCCGGTAGTCATCACGCTTCCATTCAAGGAGCTGTTTTTGTTGTTTCAATCTGTCGACAGGGATACGTTCCGCTTTCATCAACCGACTTACCATGGAATCGATGTCCATTCCAGATGTCAGACCGCTCAAACGCATAATCGGCATTGGTATCTCCCCTTTCACTTCACTGTGATTTCTTATTTTACTTCATCCACAAAAATTCCACGCATGAATCTTTCCATAGCGGCTACCATATCCAGAAATTTTTTCGGCGGAATTTCCCGGATTACCTCATTGGTTTGGTCGTTTATGATGGTGACATAATATTGTCCGGTCCCCTCATGAATATGAAAACGCAAATGTGTAGTGAAAGTCTCGAACACTTCGTTTGCCTTTCTTACCGCGTCTCTCAGCATGTCTAGAGGAACAGGTTCATCCTTTTTGTGTGTCTCCGTGGGTTGAGCCTTGCCTTGTACGCTTACAACCCGATCCTCCAATTCGAACGCACCAGGAATCCCGCCAGCTATTTTGTTGATCTCCATAGCCATCCTCCATCTTACCTTTATTCCCTTTTTACAAATTATCGGCAGAACAAAAAAAAAGTTTAGTGCAAAAAACTGCAGGACGGACCCCTTCCAATCCGCCGCTTGTACTACCGTAGTCCCGTTTTTACGCAATCAGCCACTTTTTCCTGCACATTTCTGTTCATTTGCGGCCAAATGGGGAGACTTAAAACTTCATCAGCCAATCGCTCCGCAACAGGTAAATGAACTATATTTTCCCGATAAACTGGCAAGCGATGAACGGGTACGGGGTAATAAACCATAGTATCAATGCCCTCTTCAGCCAGATAATCTTTTAGTTGCTCCCGTTTTCCGTTTAAAACCCGAATCGTATATTGATGGAATACATGTTTTCGGTGAGAACCCTCTTCAGGCAATACAATTTCCGGAACATTCTTTAGTAATTCGTTATAGGCAGCCGCTACCGCTCTTCTTTTGCTATTCCATTCCTCAAGATAAGGAAGTTTGATTCGAAGGATTGCAGCTTGTATCTCATCAAGGCGGGAGTTGTAACCAAATTCTTCATTATGATATTTCTTTTTGGATCCGTGCTGTCTTAACATTCGTGCGGTTTCCGCAATCAGGTCGTCGTCTGTGACGATGAGACCCCCGTCACCGTAAGCCCCCAGATTTTTCGTCGGGAAAAAGGAAAAACAGCCCACCGTTCCAATCGTGCCTAACTTTTTACCTTTATACTCCCCGCCGAAAGCTTGGGCAACATCTTCAACAATCCTTAATTGGTAACGGTGAGCCAAATGTCGGATGGCATCCATTTCCGCCGCCTGCCCATACAAATGAACGGGCAAAATCGCTTTCGTTCTCGGAGTAATGGCTGCTTCAATTTTATCAGCGTCAATTGTAAATGTTTTCTCGTCAATATCCACAAATACAGCCTTCGCTCCAACTTGATGAACTGCTTCAGCCGTAGCAAAGAAAGTAAACGGAGTGGTAATCACTTCATCCCCCGGACCAATCCCCGCAGCTTTCAGTCCAATCACCAGAGCATCCGTTCCCGAGTTCACACCAACAGCATGCTTAACACCTAAATAAGCGGCGACTTCCCTTTCAAACGCTTTTACATTTTCCCCCATGATAAACTGGCCGGAACGAAGGACCTTTTCTATCGCTTCCATTAATTCCTCATGTAATAACTCTATTTCCGTCTTTAAATCAAAAACAGGAATCCTTTCCATGATTTACGCACCCTTATCCGATTTTTTCAATAAATTGAATATTGGTTTCATTCACCTTTTCATATTGACGTTCGCATTCCGTGCACACTGCTTTCGTTCCCGCAAACCGCAAGGTTACGCCGCATTTGCATACCCATCCGGTTTGGCGGGCGGGTACACCCGCCACTAAAGCATAATCCGGAACATCTTTCGTCACAACCGCCCCGGCCGCCACAAAAGCCCAGCTTCCAACCGTTGCGCCACAGACCACGGTCGCGTTCGCACCGATGGAGGCACCGGTTTTTACCAAGGTCACGGCATAATCATCGCTTGTATTGCGCGGAAAAGCCGAACGAGGGGTCTTCACATTCGTAAAGACCATACTGGGACCGCAAAAAACATAATCCTCCAAGATTACGCCTTCATACACGGAAACGTTATTTTGGATCTTCACGTGGTTCCCGATTTTTACGTTATTTGCAATAAATACATTCTGCCCCAGGTTGCAATTTCTGCCAATCTCCGCACCGGACATCACATGCGAAAAATGCCAAATTTTCGTCCCTTCGCCGATCCGGGCGCCTGCGTCGACATACGAGGATTCATGCACAAAATAATTGCTCATTGTTTTACTGTGCCTCCTTGTGCAAACGTGAAACCTCTTCCAAAATCCGTACAACAGCTAATCCATTGTGTCCGTCGGAAATCGGCCGGCGCCGCTCACGTACACATTCCAGAAAATGCATGCATTCCAAGGTCAGCGGTTTTACTTCCCCTCGGAAGAGGATTTCCTCACCTTCATCCCGATTGGATAAATCATGGTTGATTCCTTTATGGTGCAACGTTAAAATTTGCTGTTCTTCGTCATATACCAACATTCCTTTTGATCCGATCGCAACCAAACGCCGGCGAAGTTCCGGCCATAACCACGAGGTATGCAAGTGTGCATGGATCCCTTTTTTAAAAGTTAAATGAACATACACATCATCTTCAATGCCAGGTTGGAGGATGGCTTGTCCCCTCACTTGAATATGGGAAGGAGTGTCGCCCGTAAGATATAAAAAAACAGCCAGATCATGTACGCCAAAACTCCACAAGACATTCTCCACCGTACGTACTCTCCCAAGTTTTAACCGTTCCTGATGGAGTCCGAACAAGGAACCGATCACTTCGTTGTCGATTAGTTTTTTCATTTCTTGAACGGCGGGATGATACAGCAATAAATGGCCCACCATTAAGATCCGTCCCTGTTTTTCCGCCAAACGGACAAGTTCTTCCGCTTCGGCAACGGAATGTGTAAGGGGCTTTTCGACAAAAACATCTTTTCCTGCTTCCAAAGCCTCTTTTGCAATCGAAAAGTGGGTTGATACAGGAGTCGCGATTACAACCGCCGGGACACTGCCTCCCAATATTTCACGATAGTCCGAATAAACCGGAACGTCTGGATAATCCCCAGTCAGTTGTCCGCGCAAATTCGGACTGGTTTCCGCGACGCCCGCCAACGCACCCAGTTCATAAAAAGTGCGGACAAGGTTTCTTCCCCATTGTCCGGCTCCAATCACTGCCACTTGACTCATCATTCGCCAGCCTACTTTCAAGAATGATCCTGAATAAACGACCCATTACAATCGATAAAGTTTGTTCCTTACCGCTATCCCCTGCATGGCATTTCTGGTATCAAAAATGATCCGGGCCGTTTTTCCGATTAATTCGTAGTCAAAATCGGAATGGTCTGTGGTGATCACAACAAGATCAGCCCGTTCAAGCTCCTCCCGAGTCAACTGAACTCCCTCATAACTTTTTCCCCGATAAGTAAAAGAGGGGATTTTCGTATCGCTAAACACGACGTTAGCCCCCTGTTTATTTAACAGTTCCATAATCTTAATCACAGGGGATTCGCGAAAATCGTCAATATCCTTCTTGTAAGCGACTCCCAACAGATAAATGGTAGACCCTCTAATCGATTTCGTTTCTTCGTTTAAAATTTTCCCGATTCTTTCGACCACAAATTCCGGCATGCTATTGTTAATTTCACCAGCTACTTCGATTAACCGGGTATGGTAGTTGTATTCCCTGGCCTTCCAGGTTAAATACCACGGGTCTACCGGAATACAATGTCCGCCCAGCCCCGGTCCCGGATAAAAGGCCATAAATCCGTAAGGTTTGGTTTTAGCGGCGTCGATTACTTCCCAAATATCAATCCCCATTCGATCGCAGAGAATCGCCATTTCGTTCGCAAGCGCGATATTGATATTGCGGAACGTGTTCTCGTAAATTTTTTCCATCTCGGCGACCGCGGGGCTGGAAACCCGATGCACCGCACCTTCAAGCACCTGTTCATACAGGGCGGCTGCTACTTCCGTACAAATTTTCGTCACTCCGCCAACGACTTTTGGCGTATTTTTCGTGTTGAAAATTTTATTGCCGGGATCCACCCGTTCAGGCGAATATGCCAAAAAGAAATCGGTACCGCATTTTAACCCGGTCGATTCCAGAATCGGTTTGACCACTTCTTCCGTAGTCCCCGGATAGGTGGTGCTTTCTAACACCACTAACATCCCCGGATGAAGATATCTGGCAATTTCCTCCGCGGAGGCTTTTACATAACTAATATCCGGCTGTTGGTACAAGTCCAGCGGAGTAGGTACACAAACCGCGACTACGTCCACATCATTTAAAAGAGAATAATCCGTCGTTGCATGAATCATACCCTGGCTGACCAGATCACGAAGCTCATCTTCCACAACGTCCCCAATGTAGTTGATGCCTTGATTGACCATGCCCACTCGATTTGATTGGACATCGAAACCGGTAACGCGGAATCCCGCTTTTGCCTTTTCAACGGCAAGCGGGAGACCTACGTAGCCTAAACCGATTATCCCCAGCTTGGCCTGTTGGTTTTTTATTTTTTGTATTAGCAAAGTAGCTAAAGTCGGCATTGAATTATTAGCATGCATTTCAACGATCATCCTCACTAATCGGTAAAACATCGGGGTCAAACAAATCAGATACAGCTTTTACATAATCGTTCCCCCATCTTATAACTGACCAATCCATGCATTTTTGGCAGACAGGATGTTCGAACGCACCTTTAAGATGTGAAGCTCTTAAAGATTCAAGTGTTTCTGATGTCCAAATTTCACTTATCGTCGCTTCTTGGATTCGGCCTATGACTGTTTGTTTTAACCAATCATCCGGACAAAATCTTATCCGACCATCGTATGTGACAACGAGTCTTGTAAAAACAACCGGACAAGGCCAACGTTTGTTGGGTAGACTTTGCACTTCAGGTTTCTTTGGTGTCAAACCTTTGGTATCAACATAATTTCTAGTGATCACTTTATCAACCAAAGGCATCCAAAATTTTAAAAATGCCTCAAATTCACCTTTCTTAAGTTCCGGTTGAACTACACAGGATACCATAACTTTTATGTTTTTTAACCCCCGTTTATCTCTTTCTTCAAGAAAAGCCAAAATATTTGACAGAAGTTTGCGGTAATCTCCCCTACGAATCGTTCTATACGAATCGGGAAATAGTGCATCAATACTAAATTCAACTACAACATTAGTATTTGTGTCTTGAAACAGAACATCTCTCGCTTCTCCTTCCATAAATAAACCATTTGTATTGAAGCAAAATGTTCCAATTCTCGAATTTAATACAAGTGAAACTTGCTTCACCCAATCAGGGTGTATAAGCGGCTCACCATCGGGTGTAAGCCTCAATATCCCCTTGTTCTCCCCAACTTCTCTTACAACTTTTTCGAACAAATCAATTTTCATATGTGTTGGCTTGTAAGTAGGAAGAACTGACAGATCCGAATGCGGACAATGAATACACTTTAAGTTGCATACATTTGTCGTTTCCACATGTACTATTGGGGGGAATTTCCTATCTCTTTCATTATAAAATCCGTAATCCACAACGTTCACCTCAAAACATAGAATAGGGCAGCACGTAAAAATAGGGAAACTCCTTTTGAACATTTTCCTTTCCCGCAGTTATAAATCTATTTGAATCACCAATCACTTTCACGAAATAATAGGTGCTATCTTCAAAACAGCCCCAACGTTTTTTATAGAGATAAAGAGAAGATTCATAAGATGGTGATGATTGAAAGTTATGGGCGTTAACATTTCGTAACCTACCTCTTAACAAAGCCTCGTAATCTAAATATACACTTGCCCCTAAAGGCAATACATCAGTGGTCGTTGCCCGCAGATAAATATCTTGGCACCAACCGTATAAGAACAGGCCTCCACCAACCATTCGTCCTTCATACTCAGCATACATAAATTCAGCTAATCCCTCACTACCTAAATGTTTAATAATCGACCAATAAAGGTTGTCAGGTGCGGGCTTAGCGCCAATATCGTTAAAACGAGCAACCAATACCTCATTGTACCATTGATCAAATTTTTCTCTGTTTATACTCTGGTTATGGTAAATTTTTATTTGATTTTTCTTGGCTTTCCGGATTTTATTCCGAATGCTGCTATTGATAGTCTGAGGCAAGTTGAGTCCATCGAAGTGAATCTCCAGACCCCCAGGTAAATACTGATAAAACTTTTCGACAACTATATCAGGTTGAAAATATTTATCATAGAACTGACCGTCGCTTCTGAATGGAGAAGTTAGAATAGTTATGATGTCCACGTTATTTTCTCTTCCATATTCAACAATTGAATTTAATAAAGTTCTATAGATATAATCTTGGTCACAATCCTCTATGTGTAGAACCCCCCCATAACTAGCAGGTAACGGGGAAGACATCAATACTTTTCCTACGGTTGATTCTTTTATACAGAATGGGATACATGCAACCATTGAAGAATTTTCAAAAAGCCCCAGTGCTTTCCATTCAATACTATCCCATTCCGCCAACACTTTTTGCCACGACCAAGAATGTTGCGCTAACGGTCGGTACTGACAGGAGTGAAAGCGGCTAAAATCATTTTCTGCTTGTGGATAGTCCAAAAGTCTAATATTCATTAAACTCTCCTCAACAATCAAATCTGACATCTGTCGACTGCATACAATAACCGGTCTACAACGATTTTTACATCTTCAACCGATAGGTCTGGATATAATGGTAACGCTAATCCGCAATTGTACGCATTAACAGAGTTGCTGAAACTATATTCACGGTACTTATATTTTTTCTTATAGTAATCTAATTGGTGTAAGGCATATCCACCAACATTAACTTCAATATCATTTTCCTTCATTATTTCCTTCACACGATCCCTATCAACCTGATCACTAAGTATTACATGGTAGGTTTGATAAGTGTGATTTCCATTAACCGCTCTTGGTGTTTGTATCGCTTTTTCATCATGTAACAATCGATCATACATTCCTGCTAACTCTCGTCTTTTTTCAATTATTTTTTCTATTTTTTTTAACTGTACTAACCCAATGGCGCCTTGTATGTCTGTTAAACGATAATTCAAACCCGGCACCGATAAATTTATTTTTTGATTTCGGAAATCAATACCGTGATTCCTTAATCTCCGAATCCTATTGGCAATTTCATCATTGTTTGTTACTACGATTCCCCCTTCTCCGGTGGTAATGATTTTTCGGGGATGCAAACTAAAACATCCGACATCTCCGATTGTACCAACTTTTCGATTCTTATATATTGTTCCTAAGGCACATGCCGCATCTTCCACCACTTTAAGACCATATTTATCAGCCAAAACCATTATTTTTTCCATAGCGGCTGCTTGCCCAAATTGGTGAACTGGCATGATTGCTTTCGTATTTTTGTTTATACATTTTTCTATTTCATCTGTATTAATACACAACGTATCTCTGTCAACATCAACAAATCTGGGAATGGCACCGACTAATTCGACGACATTTGCAGTGGCCGGAAAAGTAAAATCAGGCATAATCACCTCGTCTCCCAGTTTTACTTCAAGAGATAACAAGGCTAAATGTAATGCGGCCGTTCCACTACTTACCAAAATAACATGCTTGGTCTCTAAGTAATCCGCCAAAAGCGCCTCAAACTCTCTAACCTTTTCACCTTGTATAAGATTACCAGAAGATAATACCTTTCCAACTTCCAATAATTCCTCTTCCCCTAGGTAAGGAATCGTCAGACGAATCATTGTTTCGGCCCCTTTGCTAAATTCCTGTACCAAGCAATTGTCTTTTGCAATCCTTCAGTTAAATCAGTGACAGGTTGATAATTTAATATGGTTTTAGCTTTCTCTATATTTGGCACTCTTAATTCAACATCCACATAAGTTTTAGGAACATGAACTATTTTTGATTTCGATTTACTTAATAAAACGATCAGTTCAGCTAAACTTTTAATCGTCACTGTTCCTTTTGGATTTCCAATATTGAAGGTTTTCCCGATAGCTTCCGGCTTTTCAAGACACAAAACTACTCCCTCTATAAGGTCATCAATATAGCACCAAGATCGGATCTGATCCCCATCTCCATGTATTTGAATTACCTGATCCTGAATAGCTTTTTTAACAAATACATGAATAGCTCCTTCTCCAACTTGTCCAGGACCATATATATTGAAAGGCCTTATAGACACTGTGGGAAGACCTAACTCTTTGTAATAACTAAAAACCAGATGTTCCGCTGCCAATTTACTTACCGAATAAGTCCATCTGGCCTCCCCTACCGGAGCCAAATTGGTTGAACTTTCTTCATCAACTTTGTAAGCATAGGAACCAAAAACTTCACTGGTTGAGAAATTAACAAATCTTTCTATGCAATCCATGTATTTTATGGCTTCTAGTAAATTGTAAGTTCCAATCATGTTGATATGCATAGTTTTTACTGGATTTTTTATAACTGTATCAATTCCCGCAATAGCTGCTAAATGGACTATCACATGTGGTCTAAATTTTTCAAGTTGGAAAACCAGATTATCTTTATCTAATATATCTCCTTGGATCAGTCTTATATTTTTGTTGTCCGCAAGGTTAGTATGTTTTATAGAATTCCTGCTTAAGTTATCATAGATTAAAATTTCATTATCTCGAACTAGCCTGCTACATAATTTGGCCCCAATGAATCCGGCTCCACCTGTTAAAAAAAACCTTTTATTTAACATTGAAATCACCGTCTTGTAGTTTTGTTATTTCTGATTCCAAAAACGCAATTTCATTTTTATATTTGCTGCTAAGATATTTGCTTCGATTGAAGTATTTTAAAACTTGAACAATAAACGGTTGGATGTACTCCAAAATCCGCTCTTTTCCAAAAGAAATATCGGTTTCCCAGGGCATCCATTGCCCAGATAAATAGATATTCGAGAGATTCCAATAATATCTACCCAACACATACATTTTGTATGCTTCCTTGCTGTTTTTATCACTGAAACTGTCCCAATTGACCTCAGGGAGATATATCTTTTCATCAAAATTGTTAACAATATATTCACAAACCGAAATGATCGACTTTACACGTTCTTTCAGGTTATAAGTGGTATTGCTGTCATGATGCCGATAACACTTTAATTCTTTGTTGACATGTTTATATCTCATTCCCAGTTTAATATTCACTAATGAATTCAAAGTGTCAGAAGCAACAATATTGTTTTCGTCATGAACCCAAATGAGATTATTTCGACGATAAAAGTCGGTTTTGAAAAGACCATACATTGTTAATTGCCCTGATCCCCCTCTGTTGAAAATACTACGGATGATTTCATCATCTGTATATTGTTTATACTTCCATACATTTTTTGTTTCACCTTGACTATCGATAATTTGCAAATTACTGTAAATATAATCTAGATCACTATTAAGATAAAACTCCTTAACGAATTCGTAAATAGAATTTTCATGAGCTAAATAGTCGTCCGCGCTCAGCAACGTGAAAAACTCCCCATTTGCATATCGGGTAATTTCCTGGTGTGCAAGAATTCCGTTACCACTGTTTGTTTTATGAAAAATCGCCCTGATATTTCTGTAATTTTTTTGATACTCTTTTATTTTTTCTATTGAACCGTCTGTTGAACAATCATCGATAATTAATATTTCAATATTTTTATATGTTTGTTTTAGTACCGAATTTATACACTGATCTAAGAAATTAGCATAGTTATAATTGATAATCCCTACCGTTACCAACGAACCATTTTCTAATATTTTTTTTTTGATTTGTTCTCTGTCAAGATTCAAATTAATGACATCCTTTAAAACCTTCTTAATTTTTAATACTTGAATATTCAATGTATAATTTTCATTTATAAATCTACGATATTCTTCAGATTTGTAGTTCTCGCTTAATACCATTTCGACCGCTTCGTCTATAGTATTCCATACATATTTCTCCGGATAAACAGTTTTCGCTCCAAAGAAGTTATGTATGATTGGTTTTAATCCTTTTGCCATCGCTTCCATGACTCCTACAGGATGTCCCTCTAATACGCTGGTCGAAAGAATATAATGCTTATCCTCCAGCCACTGGTCGATGTTTTCTTGCCATCCGTCGAAAATAACATTGTTTTCTAATCCAAATTCTTTCACCATTTGCCGAAAATAAAGAACATACCGGGGATCCTGAAACTGTCCGGCAATGTATAGTTTATAGCGGGGATCATGATCAAAAATGGCCTTAAAAGTATGGAGAAGTAACATCGGTCCTTTTTTATAATTGATATACCCAACAAAAGCAAGGTTATATCCTTTTTCTCTGGTTTTAAATTGAAACTTATTTATATCGATTCCATTTGGAATAACAATAGTTTGATTTTCTTGAATCGATTTTTCTTGTTCCAAGACAAATTCTTTGATATGTTCCGCAACAAAAATGATTTTATCGACTGTCTCCCAATTCACTTGATTAATATACGGGGTAAATGCCTCGTAACTATGCAGTCTGCATACAATTGTCTTTTCCCGCGCAAGATCCAGCTTGCTTCCGTAAATAATGAGTTCGTCGCACCACTCGAACCAGCAAATATCCGCCCATTCCATTCCTTTCTCGATTTGAGCCGCTTCGGTGACAATAATTTTTTTGGTGTGATATTCTTCCGAGAGACCGGAAATCATATCATTTAAAAAGCTATCCAGCCCCGGCTTAACAAAAAAAGCAATTCTTTTTTTCTCCCGAATCTCCGTAAAACGTTCTTTTATTTTGGCAGCCGCTTGTTCAGCAACTGTTTTTTCCTGATCGTTAAGGGCGAATTTCGCGTCAAGATAGAAATCATAGGCAAGTTGATGCTCCTGTTGCTGTTCATAAACATAAGCGAGATTAAAAAGCAAATCGGCATTGAATGGGGCCTGTTTAAGTCCTTCTTGCAAAACCGCCTTCGCTTCTTCCAGACTTCCTTCCAGGATTAATATGACAGCCCTTGTCGCATACAACCAACTGTCATTTTGCAGCAATCCCTCACATTTTTGAAGGCTTTGTTTTGCCTCCCGAAGATGCCCTCTATTTACCAACTCTTCAATGTTGGCTTTGATCGTTTTTATGTTTTCAAGCTGCTTGTCTTGATTCTCCGCCATTTGTCGTCAACCCCTCTGGCATTCATAATTCACCATTGCCTTAGTGTACGTTACCATCAGGCACGCCAAATAAGGATAGGTTTCGGCCGCTTCTTTCCGGTACCTGATACTGCTTCTCATGTCACCCTGGTTTTCAGCCACTTTTGCAAGGTACATCAGAATCAAAAACCTGTCTTCGACATTCTCCAGGGTTTTATAGACCAGTCTGAACCGCTCAATTTGATATAATTGGGTAATATAGTTGATTCCCCGCTCAACGTAAGAATCAAATATGTCAAAGTAAACCTTGTCCAGTTCTTCTTTATTAGCTTTAGCATCTTCAACCGCTGTTAACAAAACCGTATTCGCAACAGATACAAAAATGCGGCTTCCATGAAAGTCGTTTGCACGAACTTGTTCAGCCTTCAGATAATCGATAAAATATTCTTTCAGGTTATATGTGTCAATCAACTCTTTTGTAATTCTCTTAACCACTCCATTGTCCATTTTTTTAAATTCCGCAATGAGTAATGGACGGTTGTCCACAAGATGATTCAAAATTTCCGCCAGGAACTCTATAGGCAAATCATTTGGTTTATTACCATTCAAAAATTCACGAATAAGAGGAATGCGTTGTTCGGATGTACGGATTTCGTTGAGCTTTGCGTACCAGTTATTCCCTGCAGCAAATGTACGTTCCAACTCATGGCGGACGGCTCCGTCCAAATTTTTTTTCTCGTTTTCCAATTCACTTATAAAAGAGACCTTTAAGTTCGTATCTTCCAGTTCTTCATACACGGTTCTTAACTCGTCAAACCGCCGTAATTTAATTAAGGTTTTTAACAGTAAAACTGTCCTATAATAACCGTGTTCAATCTCTTTGATATACGGTAACGTTTCTTTGTATTTTCCGATTTCATATAAATGATTGGCAATCTTGTATGCCGTTCTTGATTTTGATTCATTGTCCACCGAGTACAGTTCGACTGTTGTATGTTTCGAGAAGTCGATCTCTTTATTTTTAAACTTCCTGTATAAATCATAGTATTTCTCAAAAGCTTTCAATCCTTCTTCATGCCTGTCCAAGTTAAAAAGCGCATACCCTAAATAGTAATACAGATCAATGTAATCGTCCTTTAAACAGATCCCTTCTTTGCAGACAGCCACCGTTTCTTCATATTTTTGAGCGAAAAAGCTGATCCTTGCATAGTCGACAAATACGTAATAACAATCCTTTTGGACTTGCTCGTTATGTCTTTTTAAGCTCTGGTAAGCTTTCCGAATCTCGACAAGAGCTTCAAAAAAATCCTTGTACATAAAATAAGATCTGGCCAGCTGAAAGCGGTAATAGATATGGTCGGGATCTTTTTTCAGCTCTTCTTTTAGCATGGTGGCTGTTCTTTGAAACTTCTTTTTCATCAGTTCCGGATCGTCATTGTTGTACCCGTAATGTTTTAAAAAGACATCAGACAGCAGCACTGGTTTTTGAAATACGGGTTGATTGTGAACAGCCCCTGTATATTTAAACTTCCCGTTATTTTTGAACAAACGTTCCGAAATATGATAAATATACTGATTTTCCTTTTCGGACACCAAGTTTTTGACTTGAAGTTGAATCGTGTGATATCGCTCGATGCTCTTATCTTCTAGAAGAGCAATCAAATCCTGTGGGTTTTCCAATTCTTCGTCCGCATCTATAATGAAAATCCATTCCCCTTTCGCATACGAAATGGATATATTTCTCATATCGGAAAAGTTGTGGTTCCATTCATGGAAATACACGTTAGGCGTGTATTTTTCTGCAATTTCCATGGTGCTATCGGTCGAACCGGTGTCCACAACAATCAGTTCTGCAATTCCTTGCTCAAGCAACGGTTGCAAACTGTCCAAGCACCGGGGCAAATTGTTTTCCTCATTTTTTACAATCATGCAAACGCTCAGTTTCTTAGTCATTCGTGATACACCCGTTCCAATGTTCTAATAAGGGCTGCAGTTCATAGGCCAACAAATCCGAAACAAACAGGTAATCCTGATTTTCCAATTCATTCAACAGGCTGTTCAGTTTCTCGTTTAATTCCTGAATGTTAAGTTCGATTTCGAGATTTTGGGTTAAAACCGCGATTCCATCCACTAATGTTTGTGCGTCATCGATCCAGAATATCATCTTTTGGATTCCAATTTGATTTTCTCCGGATTGAAATGCGGAACAAATCTCATCAATACGCGAATTAAGATTTGCGATCAACTCTTTGCATGTTTGTTTCAGGTCATGTATGTTATATGTCAAAGAAAACCCTCCCGGATTTATGAAAAAAGCCGACTGTGAAAAGTCGGCTTTTTCGTTTTGCTCAAGATTACCGGAGTAATTGAAGCACTCCTTGCGGCTGTTGGTTTGCTTGCGCAAGCATTGCTTGAGCAGCCTGAGACAGGATGTTCATCTTCGTGAACTCCACCATCTCTTTCGCCATGTCTACGTCACGGATACGGGATTCAGCAGCCGTCAGGTTTTCGGAAGCCGCGCCCAGGTTGTTGATGGTGTGTTCCAGACGGTTTTGGAATGCGCCCAGTTTCGAACGTTGAGCCGAAACATCTTCAATCGCCTTGTTGATGGCGGAAATGGCTGCTTCAGCCTTTTGCGCCGAAGTCACGTCAATTTTGTCAACAAACAAGGAAGCAGCATCCATCTTTTCGATACTTACATTCATGGTTTGGGAGGAGTTCGCACCGATCTGATAGGTCAAGGAAGTATCGGTAAGGTCGGTGACACCGGCTCTGGAAGTAATCGTCGCTTCGTCGCCAATATTGCTCAGAGTCAAGTTAGCCAAACTTACTGTTACTCCGTTTGCCCCGCCAAGACTGATTGCGCCGGCGTTATAAGCAACCGTTTTGGTCCCGGAATTACCTTGCGAATCTGCCCAACTGATCGTGTATGTTCCTGTTGCGCCTGTTGCTTGTGTAATCTTGATATTATAAGTGTTGCTGGTAACAGTTGTTGCACCTGCAGTAGCTTTAATACTCTTAAACAGCGCCGTGTTAGTTCTTTCGTTAAACGCAACTGATGCCGTCGCGGTGTTAATTCCGCTCAAGGAACCATCCAGCAGTTTTTTGGTGTTGAACTCGGTGGTGTTGGCAATGCGGTCAATTTCTTTAATCAGCTGACTGACTTCTTTTTGAAGTTCGGAACGGTCCGTTGTGCTGTTGGTGTCGCTGGAAGCTTGAACCGCCAGCTCACGCATCCGTTGCAGGATGGAGTGGGTTTCGTTCAATGCGCCTTCAGCGGTTTGGATCAAAGAGATGCCGTCTTGCGCGTTTTTGGAAGCCATATCCAAACCACGGATTTGCGCGCGCATCTTTTCGGAGATTGCAAGACCTGCCGCGTCATCTCCGGCACGGTTGATGCGGAGACCAGAAGAAAGTTTTTCAAGAGATTTGCTGGTTGCCACGTTGTTTGCAGACAACTGGCGATAGGTGTTCAGAGAACTCAGGTTGTGATTGATGCGCATGTCTCTTTTCCTCCTTGAAATGTCGTCCCACGTCCTTGCGGGACCCTGTTTTATACAATCAGGAAAAGTCGGCCGCCTTTTCCTCAATTGTCCTGATTTTTATATCGGCCATAAAAACCGGAATGGTTAGGTTCACAACGAACGGATTCCGGGCTTTTTTTTTGATTTTCCCTTATTGTCCTTTAATATCCTGTCTTTTTTGGCCTTTTTCTTCTTTTTTAATCGCTTTCTGATATTCTTTCAGCAAGTCAGCCGATTTGGATGAAGCTAGGGAATTTTGATTCGCCGTCCGTATTTCTTCAAAAATCTCCTTTCGATAGACTTTGATGGATTTTGGAGCCCTGATTCCGACTTTGACCGTATCCCCTTCCTGCTCCAGTATGACTATCTCCACATCCTCCCCGATCACGAGCGCTTCTCCGATCTTCCGTTTTAAAACCAACATCATACCTTCTCCTTTTTCCGGGCAAACAACGGAGTACGAATTTGATAGGAACTGTCGTGCAAAACCACTTGACGGCCGATTTTTTTCTCCGTGTTCAATATAATGGGCGCCATCAGATTTATGGTTGCATGTTGCAACGAATGTTTGGCGGACACGGTTGCCCAGACCATGAGATTTTCCGGCAAGGGGTGTTGTAAAGCCGCAACGTCCGGTTCCGGAAGATCAAACTCATAATGCGGATAGAATTCAAACGGGTTTGCCACCAACAAACAGATTTCCGCTTCTTCCGACGATTGGAGATAAGCAAAAGGCAACGTCTCGTCTTGGTGAATTAGAACATAGCTATGATATTCCTCCAACCCATACAGACCCTTTTCAAACTTGAACAATAAGTTTTCATTTATTTTTACAGTACCAAACAGCGCCGAAGTGATTTCCATCCAACTTCCCTCTCTCTAGAAAAATAAGGAGCGATCCTGAAGGACGTCGCTCCTCAAAATGTCCTGTTCATGTATTTCCCCTTCACGTCGATCTCGATCCAATTTTTTTGAGCCAGATACACATTGACTCCACCCGGTATATACTGAGTTTGGGGACGATGTGGAACAACCTGTATCTCCGTCCCGCCCAATTGCCAATTTATGTGCAACGGATATGGAGTATATCGAACATGCACAGGACTTGGAGAACCGTAATCTTGAATGGGCATAGGACCCTTATTCATTCTTTGCCTTGCAATTTGTGCAATTGTAATTCCACTTTCGATAGATGCCAATTGATCTCCTTCAAGCGCAATATCTCCTATTGCTTGAAAAACCACTTGACGGGCCTGGGTCGCTACATTGGCCGTCACGCGTAGAGGTGACATCAGTCCAATTGCTGCCCGGGCATCCTCACTGTCAATCTGAAGCGTACCAGGCCCTTGATCAATTTCCAACCGGGCGGGCATTTGAACGATTTCCATATCGGCCTTGGGTTGTCGAATCTCTTGCCGGGCATTTACGGTTTCCAGTCCAATTTTAGCATATTGTTGCCTGATCTCGATAGATAAAGTAGCTCCGGGCAACATGGACCTACCTCAGAAAATCAGCCAGTGTAGGCATTAAAACCCGGGCACCTGTCTCCAGAGATGCACGTTGCACACTTTCCGCCATTTTCAGGTTTGTAATGACTTCTGCAATATCCGCATCCTCAGTTTTAGAGCGAAGTTCGGTAAGATTTGCTTCCATGTCACTTTGACGATTGGAGATAAGTTCCAAACGGTTCACACGAGCCCCTACCTCTGACCATGTATTATGCAGAGTTTGCATGGCTGCATCAATATTCCCCAGAACGGAGCTAATACTTGAACCGGGTGTAGTCGGATTTGACAGTAAACTACTTAAATTACTTAAGACAGCAAACATGTTATTCGGATCTCCGGGTACGCCGAAAACATCTTTGCCGGTAACGTTGACCGGTACCGTCACACCGTCAGCTACCGCATACGAAATGTTATTCGGATCAATGGGATCTGTTGCCGGGTTCGCTGAATAGGGCATTTTATCTGTCAATCGTCCATTAAAAATATATTGGCCGTTAAATTTTGTATTTCCCAAATTAACCAACTCGTTGTATAACTGATCCACTTCAACCGCAATTGCTTTCCGCGCATCAGGCGGTGTTGTATCGGAAGCCCCTTGCACTGTCAGTTCACGTACCCGTTGCATAATGTCATTTACTTTCGATATGGCGGATTCCGCTGACTCCAACATACTTTGAGCCGCACTTAAGTTTCGTTTGTATTGCTCATTGCGCTCCAATTGAGCTTTATAACGCATCGTAAAACTTACACCGACAGGATCGTCTGAAGGTTTGTTAATTCTTTTCCCCGACGATAACAAATCTTGGTAATTTTGTAAGCGTTCATTATTTGCCCGTAGATTCCGGAGCATTTGCGTATTCAACATGGATTGCGTGACTCGCAAAACAATTCACTCCCTTATTATCGGGTTAGACCCATCCCGTTAATCACTTTGTCGAGGATCGTATCTATCGCTGTAACCACACGGGCTGCCGCATTGTAAGCATGTTGAAATTTGATCATGTTCGCCATTTCTTCATCCAACGAAACACCGCTGATAGACTGTCTCTGATTCTCGATCTGATCTACCATGGCTTCCTGGTTTTTCTCCATTCGTTGGGCTTGCTGGGATTGCACCCCAAGCTGGCCCACCACCGCCTGAAAATAATCCTCAATCGTGCCGCTACCTATGATACCGCCCGTAAAAGCGATTTTTTGGCTTTGCATTTGCGCGATCATCATCGCAACGGCATTGTTCCCTTTGACCGCTTGCGTATTCCCGATACCATCCACATACGTGGTATCCGAAGTGGTGATATATTGATCGTCGTTCAAAATCAGATTGTTCACCTGGATATTGCCTGCCGTAAACGGTCCTCCGCCGTTGGTGAAGAACGCAAACCCATTCCCATTGGTCGGATTGTGCATCGTATAGCCTGTTGCATGAATGCCATTGATCCCACTAAACGTCATGACAGTGCCATTTGGATGCGTAACCTGAACGGAACCCCGTACCAATCCGTCAACCAGAGCGTCAATCTGACTTTGGTAGGTCTGGACATAGGTCAAACGGGAATTGAGCAGCCCTTTTATTTCACCGCCCGTAATGGCAAGCGGTCCACCCGGCACAAGGTTGATGACGTCCAATGCCGGATTGGCATTTGGAACATATTGCAAAACACCGGGAGGATTGTCATCGATCAGTACCGTCTGACCCCCGATATCAATCGAATAGTTGGTTGTGGTTTCCGTTACTTTCACATCCACCAACTTCGACAGTTGATCAACCAGCAGATCGCGGCGGTCACGCAAGTCATTCGCTTTATCCCCCAGCGATTCAATCAATTTGATTTGATGGTTCAGCCCCTGGATCTGGCTGATGATATTGTTTACTTCGCTTATTTTATTTGTGATGCTGCTCTGAAGATCCGAATCTAACGTTTTTAACTGCGCATCGATATGATGAAAAGCGTCTGTCAATTCAATCGCCCGCTGTTTCACGAGCTTGCGGGCAGTAATATCTTCCGGGGCCAGACTCAAATCGTGCCACGCGTTGAAAAATTGGTTGATTACGGTGGCAAGCCCCGTCCCGGACGGCTCATTGATAATGGCTTGGATTTTGTCCAACGTCTGACGATTGATACTCCATTCACCAAACGATTCATTTTCATTCCGATACTGGGAATCCAAAAAATTATCCCGCATCCGCCGGATGGCGTCCACCCAGGAACCCTGTCCCAGTTGGCCGGCTTCCGTCCCGCGAGACATCGCGGGATACTGGAGCGGGGGGAACGCGGACATGTCCACCACCTGCCGGGAATAGCCCGGCGTATTGGCGTTTGCCACGTTATGGGACACTGTATTTAACGCAGTTTGCTGCGTGTACAAAGCTCGTTTCATCGCTTCCAGTCCGTGAAATGTCGAACGCATACCGCACCTCCATCTGTTCTGGGTTTTTCTGGGGTTCAATGGAAACAGGTCAAGCCTGTGTATCGAAAAACCTGCGCGGCTGTCCCGCCGCTTGGCCGGAATCGCCTTTGCCCGTATAGGTGCCCATATCCGGCACGCTTGTCATCAAATCGATGGTCCGCTCCACCAGATCCAGGGACTGGCGGATCAACTGGCCGTTCAAATCGTTGGCGGCACGCAACTCTTCCATCACCTTGACAAACCGCCCCGTCAACAGGTTGATTTTCGCCGCCCGTTCCGGATCCGGAATCAGGGAGGCCAGTTTCGACGCCGTCAGCTCTTCGAGCTTCAACCCGTATGCTTCCGCAATCCGCTGCCCGTGCTTCCGGCGTTCCTCTTCCAATTTTTCCACCCTGCGGACAAACCGTATCTCTTCGTTGACGATTTCCTGCAATTTCTTCATGTCGCCATCAATCAGCGCCCTTTTTTTCCGTTCCGCCACTTCCAGAAAATTCTCGTGTTCATGAAGCAGTTGCTCGACCGTTTCAATCAGTTGCCCGATCAATGGCATGTTTGTCTCCCCTTACTCTCCGAGAAGATATCGCGCAATTTTGTCCGCCACTTTCCGGATGTCGATTTCGTAAGTGCCGTTCCGGACAGATTGCTTGATCTCTTCCACGCGTTTCCGGTCTGCCGCCAACGGCTCCGGATCGGCTTGCGGCAGTCCGCGCGACATCTCAATCGCTTCCGGTGAAATCGACAGTTCGTCGCGGCTTCCTCCTACCGAATTCACCCGGCCCGTTTTCGGGGCCACCGCGTTTTTCTGATACGGCGAAAGCGGGGGAATCCGCCCGTTATCATATATTTTCATCGTTGTTCCCCCCTGTTCCAAGAGCCTCAATTATTTCCCACCAAAGTTTCCCTAATCTATAGGGGAGGGGCCCCTCCCGTCCCTCCCCTACTGTTTCAAATCAGGATCTCGCTGAAAATGACGCAATACGGCAACATCAAGCGAAAGATCGCCATACTGTTTCGCAAGCGTTCGAACCATCGTTTGAAGTTCCATAACGTGCTTATCCAAACTCCGAACGAGGCTTTCTATCTCATCAAAGCGCTTTTCCGTGCGCTTCTCAAAATCCGCCAAACGCTTCTCCGAATCCTCAAAACGCTTTTCCAAACCCTCAAAGCGTTTTTCCAGATCCTTAAAGCGCTTTTCCAAACCCTCCAAGCGCTTTTCCAGATCCTCAAAGCGCTTTTCCGTGCGCTTCTCGAAATCCGCCAAGCGCTTCTCCGAATCCTCCAAGCGCTTTTCCAGATCCTCAAAGCGCTTTTCCGTGCGCTTCTCGAAATCCGCCAAGCGTTTGTTCAATTTTTCAAACTCCACCATGAAGCGCTTGCCCCACTCATCCAGTACAGGCAAAATCTTTTCCTCCATCGAAATCAATCTCTCCTTCATGACCATTACGGTAAAAAACCGATACTCCGAGCTTCTACTCGTTGTATCGGCAGTTCGACAGAAAACGATAAGTTTTGTTTTCGAACAGTTTATACGATTACCGCCAATTATCCGCGAATATCTGGCGGATTCTTTATTTTTTGCGTCCATACCTGCTCTTCAGGAAAAACTCGTCCCTGCCCTTCGGTTTTGACTGCTCCAGGGCCGGGGCAGCTTCCTGCTGGAGCGCCCGGTCAAACCCATGTTTCAACTCGTCCTTGCACGTTTGGCAAAAACGCCCGATTTGGATCGGAATTCCGCAGCGCTCGCACGGATAAGCCATATTCGGAAAATTGGTTGCGATCAAACGGCCTTCCCGTATAAACCGGTAGATCGTGGAAATCTCCACTTCCGTCGCCTCATGCACCTCCTGCGGCGAAGCCCCCCGGTTCTCCCGCAGGTACGCGCTGACCTTCAAGAAATCCTCGTCCTCTTTTTTCACGCAAACCGGACAAATATCCCGGATAGTCCGGTTGTAAAGGCGGCCGCATTCCTTGCAATTCGTCAAAGCCATCGTCCGGCACCCCCTGATCGATTTCATTATACTGGAAAATCCGACTGGTTGACCAGCCGCTTTTTAACCAATTTGGCAATTTTCAATTTATCCGCTCTTACCTCGCCAGGGTGATGACGTACACGCGGCTGGCGCCGGCGTCCAACAAGGCTTGCGAGCAGGCTTCAGCGGTCGCTCCGGTCGTGTAAATATCGTCGACAAGCAAAATCAGCCTGCCCGATACATGATCCCGCAGTCCCGGATGGCAAGAGTACGTTCCTTCCAATGCCCGCAAACGTTCTTTTCGATCGCGGGCGGCTTGGCCTTTCAAATGGCGATTGCGCCGCAATGCGGGTAAACAAGGAATGTTGGAATAAGAGGAAAGGTGGAGAGCCAGCCGTTCGGCTTGATTGTAGCCGCGTTCCTTCAAGCGTTCGGCATGGATGGGAACGGGTACCAGGAAGTCGATCGGAAGCTGGGAAAAATGGAGATCCCAGGCTTTCATCAGACAACTGCCGAGCACCGGGGCAAGGTCCTGTTCGCGGGAGAATTTAAAACGATGCAGCAATTCGCGGAGAATGCCTTCATATTTACCGAACGAGCGCGCCAGCACGAACGAAGTTGCCCGTTCGCATTCCGGGCACCGGTCCGCCTGTTCGATATGTCTGCCGCAAAGCAAGCAATAAGGCGGTTCGATCGGGACAAGGCCGCTCTGACACCGGTCGCAAAGTTCCGTTTCCGGCAGCCAGCCATCCCCCGGCCGCCGGTTCGGCGCGGCTTCGAACCCGCTCCCCGCCTGCCGCTTCGCAGGCAACGCGGGTTGCCGTGTGACGCTTATATGCGTTTGCGCCGGTTCCGCTTCGGGCAGCGGCCCCCGGCACGAAAGACAAGAGCGCTCCTGTGGAAACAACAATCCAAGCAGCGCTTCCCAATACTCCCGCAGGCTCATCGCGGCCTCATCCGAGATAGTGGCAGAGCGCCAGCATGCCCGGGCCCACATGTGTCCCGATCACCGGGCCCAACTCGTTCAGATGGGGGTTCACATCTGGAAATTCGCTCCGAATGCGATCCTGAAACTCCCTCGCCGCCTGTTCGTCATCCGTATAGACCACCGACAGATGGACGGGCAGATCTGGATGGGCTTGCTTGTCTTGCCGGAACAGATCAACCAGGCGATCGAGCGCTTTGCGCTTAGTCCGCACTTTGTCCAGCAGGTCGAGCTTGCCTTGCTCCGTCACATACAGGATCGGCTTGATCTGCAACAACGAACCGACCAGTGCGGAGACGCCGGAGATGCGGCCCCCCTTGTGCAGATGTTCGAGCGAATCCACGACAAAGTAGCCTTTTACGCTATCGGCAATTCCCTGCACGCGGGCCACGATTTCTTCTTTACTCTTCCCCGCACCCCGCATCTCAACCGCCTCCATCACCATCCGCGCCAGCGGATAGCTGGTAATCCGCGAGTCGAGCACAGTAATGTCGCCGCCGATCATGCCGGCCGCCGTCCGCGCCGCGTTGAACGTGCCCGACAAACCCGCGGAAAGGAAGATCCCGATCACCGAATCGTGCGACTTGACAAGTGACTCGAACGCCTGCACAAACTCCCCGACGGCAGGTTGCGAAGTGGTCGGCAACTCTTTCAACCCCGGCAGCATGTCGTAAAATTCGCGGGCTTTGATTTCCACACCCTCACGTTTCGACTCGGTTCCGAAGTTCACCGACAATGGAACCACCGTGATCTGATGGGCTTCTATGTACTCATCCGGCAAATAAGCCGTACTGTCGGTCACGATCGCAATTCGGGTCATCAAAAGGGACCTCCTTGGCCGATAGCCAACACCAAGACTGTTTTTAAATTTATGGATTGCTCAGAGCTTCATCGTGATGGCCACAATTACGCAATACAATTGTGTCGGGTTTTTCAAAATTGATATAACTATGTTACCGTTTGGGCAACCATTTGTCCATTGAGTGACATAGAAAATTGTTACAAAACACAAAAGCCGGCAGATCCAGAGCGAACCTGATGGTTAAAAAGCAAGTGAATGTTGTTTCAGTATCTCAGCGATTTTTTCAATCGAATATTCGCCCACGACGACACCCACCGTGAAATCTTCGGCAAACTGTTGCTGCATTTCCAACGAATACCCGTTCATCTCCAAGAAGACGGCAATGGCCAGAAACGCCGTTCGTTTGTTGGCATTGTGAAACGCGTGATTTTTGGCGATCGATTCCAGAAGTGCCGCCGCTTTCAAAAACAAGGTCGAATAGGCATCCTCACCAAAAATCGTTTGCCGCGGCCGGGCCAAGGCAGACTCAAGCAATCCCTCGTCTTTCACACCCGCCTGTTCCTCTCCCCCATGTTCCTCAATGATCATGCAATTGAAGAAGAGAACCTCTTCCTCGGTCAAATACCGGATCATCTGTCTTTCAAGTTCCTCAGTGCCCGGTCATATTTTTTCATGACCCGGTAGGCCATTTCGACTGCTTCCGGACGGACGTTTTGCGGAAATTCGAGTTGACGGGGGAGCGGACGAACAATCAATTCGCCTTTCTCATTTTCTTCAATCTCGACCAGATCGCCGTGTTGAATCCGCTTCTTTTCAATGATTTCGTTGGGGATGGTGATTCCCAGGCTATTTCCGAACTTCAATACTTTTCTGATATTTTTTTCGTGCATAGCAGTCACTCCCACGTTGTGGATACCTCCTCTCACAGTATATGCAAAACCGATCCTTGTTATAACAGTACTAACGTAATAATACAATAGATAAAAAAACGCGTCAACCACCGGCCAGGTGAACTCTGCTTTATCGTTCAATCGACAAAATCGCTGGATTGCAACTCGCTCCCACTCAAAAATTTTTCGGGAAACCGGGCGATGGGTAGAACGAACTAACATCCGGCCCATATCGGTACTTATCCGCTGCTATTTGCTACCTTTCCCCTGCCGCTTTGGCAGCGCGAATGAGAATGTGCTGCCTGCGCCAAGCTCACTCTCCACATGCACCGTCCCGCCGTGCGCCTCGACGATATGCTTGACGATCGCCAGCCCCAGCCCGGTGCCGCCGGAACGGCGGGCGCGCGCTTTGTCCACCCGGTAAAATCGCTCAAACAGACGAGGCAGGTCCTCTTTCGGAATGCCGATTCCCGTATCCTTCACGCGAACTGTAATCCGCTCCCGTCCTTCTTCCAGATCCACGTCGATCCGGCCGCCTTCCGGCGTGTAGGAAATGGCGTTGCCGATCAGGTTGATCAGCACTTGCGACACCCGGTCCCTCGCCACTTCCGCAAACACCGGCTGTTCCGGCAGATGCGCCTGCAGCGTCAATCCGTGCTGCTTCGCTTGATGGGCCAGTTTGTCGACTGTCGTTTGCAGCAAATCGTTCATGTTGCACAGTTCGAATTGGAGTACGGAATGGCCCGATTCGATTTTGGACAGTTCCAGCAGATCGTGAATCAACCGGCTTAAGCGGTCCGATTCCTCGTAGATAATCTTGACAAACTGCCTGCGGGTGTCGGGGTCTTCCAGCGCCCCATGCAGAAGCGTCTCGGCAAATCCCCGCACGGCGGTAATCGGCGTTCGCAATTCATGTGAGACGTTGGCCACAAATTCCGTCCGCATCCGTTCCACACGGCGCCATTTCGACACATCGTGCAGCACGACCACAGCGCCGACGATCGATTCGTTTTTTCCCCGGATCGGGGTGGCGTACAATTCCACGCTCGTCTCGCCCGGAAATGTCAGAAGAATCTCTTTCCGCTGCGGTTCACCGGTCAACAGCACCTCGTCGATGATGGAAGAGAGGCCGTACGAACGCCCCACTTCCCAATGCCATTCCCCGAGCAGTTTTTTGCCCGCATGCCGCAGCAAGTTTTCCGTTGCCCGATTGACCACCAGAATCCGGCCGGAACGGTCGACGACCATCACGCCGGAATCCATGTTGGCGATGATCCCTTCCAGCTTGCTCTTCTCTTGGGTCAGGTCCTCAATTTGTTCCGACAACCGGGTCGCCATCAAGTTGACCGATTCGCCGAGAACCCCCAGTTCGTCGCGGCTGCGGTAACGGACGCGTTCATGGAAGGCGCCGCCCGCAATCCTCCTGGTCACGCGCGTGATCTCCTCGATGGGGCGGGCAATTCCCGTAGCAAAATACAAGCCGACCAATGAGGAAATGACCGCGACGATCAGGAGGCCGACGCCGATCGACGCCCACAATCCCCGCAGTTCCCCGTAGACACCGGCCAACGGGATGCCAATCCGAACCGCTCCGAGAACCTGCTCTCCCCCCGTAACGGGGACCGCGACAAACAGGACGTTCGTTTTCAAACTCGTGTCGAACCGGATCTCGCTTCCCACTTGCTTGTTGATCGCCTCGCCGATTTCCGGCGGCTGGACTTTCCCTTCGAGCGGAGACGGGGAAGTGTCGTACAACAGGTTTCCGCTCCGGTCGTAAACCGAAACCTGTTTTCCCGCGGAAGAACTGATCGTTTCGGCAACTTCCGCTATTGGCAGAGAAGGCGAATCGGGGACCGCCATCAGCGGAGACACCCAATTCGCCATAATTTTGGCTTCGTCTTTTAACATTTCACGGAGGTTCTGCATGTAAACGCGTTCGAGAAATTGCAGGATGAACACGCCCGCTGCCATGAGCGTGATCAGGATCAAAACGACGTAAGACAATGTGATTCGCTCGCGAATTCCCCTCACGTCACGTCTCTCCCTGGACCAGCTTGTACCCCACGCCGCGAACGGTTTTGATATAGACGGGGTTTTTCGGTTCTTTCTCCAGTTTGTCCCGCAAATGCGAGACGTGAACGTCCACAATTCTGGTATCTCCGGCGAACTCATACCCCCACACTTTGTCCAGCAAATGGTCGCGGCTTAACACCCGGCCCATGTTTTTCGCCAGATAATGAAGCAATTCGAACTCGCGCGGAGTCAAATCGATCCGTTCGCCGCGAAGCGTCACCTCGTATTTGTTCACGTCAATCTTGATGTCGCCGCAATGGTAGACACCTTCCGCATTCCCCGCTTCGTCGCCGGAACGGCGCAGAACCGCTTTGACGCGGGCGACCAGTTCCCTGGGCGAAAACGGTTTGGTGACATAATCGTCCGCTCCCATCTCCAGGCCCAGAATCCGGTCAACTTCGTCATCTCTCGCTGTCAGCATGATAATGGGTGTGGTATAGCCTTCCCTGCGCAGTTGCCGACATACTTCCATCCCGCCAAGCCCCGGCAGCATCAAGTCGAGAACCACCAGATCCGGCCGCTCCGTCCGCACCAATTGCAGCGCGTTTATTCCGTTATCCGCCGTCACCACTTCAAAACCGGCCTGAGCCAGATTGTACTCCACCAGTTTCACAATGGATTCCTCATCATCAACCACCAGCACTCGATGTGCCATTCTTTTACCTCCCAGCCGACGAGCGGCACCCGTTACTTAAACGTTACTTGAAAAGGCTGATTCCCAAATAGACAACGCCTGCGAGGGCAGCGCAGCTCGGAATCGTAATCAACCAGGTGACAACGATTCGTCCTGCCACCCCCCATTTCACCGCGCGAAACTTTTTTGCCGCACCGGTGCCCATCACGGCAGAGGAGACCACATGCGTGGTGGACACGGGAAGAGCGAGAGCGGTTGCGGACTGAATCACGATGGACGACGTCAAATCGGCCGCCAGTCCGTTTACCGGTTCCATTTTAATAATTTTGGAACCCACGGTTTTGATGATCCGCCAGCCGCCCACCGCCGTGCCAAGCCCCATGGCGGTCGCGGCCAAAATTTTTACCCAGAGCGGGACATCGAGAGCGGTTTGAAAATGACCGGCCACCAAAGCGAACACGATGATTCCCATCGCTTTTTGGGCATCGTTCCCGCCGTGGGAGAACGCTTGCATGCCGGCGGAAAAAATCTGCAGGAACCGAAACCATTTGTTGATCCGGTGCGGCGACAGGTTTTGCACGATCAACTTCAGAACGGTCATGATCGCATACCCCACACCAAACGCCAATATGGGCGACAGGACAAGAGCCTGCAAAATCGTTGAAAATCCGCTCCAGTTCACGCCGTGCAGCCCCGCGGCGGCAATGACGGCACCCGTCAGGGAACCGATCAGAGCGTGGGAAGAGGAAGACGGTATCCCATAGTACCATGTGATCAGATTCCAGGCGATGGCCGCCAGCAAGGCCGCCACCACGATGACGACGCCATTTTCGATTTTTGCCGGATCGGCGATTTTGCCGCCGATCGATTTGGCGACTCCGATGGAATACAAGGCGCCAACAAAGTTCAGCACCGCGGCGTAAAAAACGGCAAACCGGGGCGGCAGCGCTTTTGTCGACACCGACGTGGCAATGGCGTTGGCCGTGTCGTGAAAACCGTTGATGAAATCGAAAACGAGCGCCAATAGAACAATGATGACAATCAGGGTCATGACAAACAATCCTCCTATGCGTTTGTCATGACAACCGATTCCAGGATGTCCGCCACGTCTTCGCAATGATCGGAAATTTCTTCCATAAGTTCATAAACTTCCTTCAGTTTGATGATCTCCACGGGGTCCGTGGTACGGGCGAACAGCGACCGGATGGAATCCCGCATCAGCTTGTCCCCGACATTTTCAAGCTCGTTGAGCTTGACCGTATATTGTCGGATTTCAAGCATTTTCTTTTTTTGCAGTGCTTTCATCGCGTGTTCCAACTGTTCGGCGCAAGCGACGATGTTGGCGGCAAACTCGAGCATGAAATTGTCGATCGACTGGATATGAAACAGGTCGAACCGGTTCGCCGCCGCTTCCATTCCATCCAGAATGTTATCGAGATTGCTCGCAAGCGAGAGAATGTCTTCGCGGTCGATCGGCGTCATGTAGGTTGCGTTGAGAGCGCGAATGATCTGATGGGTGTACTCGTCCCCGGCCTCTTCATAGGGTTTGATTTCGAAAAAAAACTTTTCTCCGTTTTCGTAGTTTTTCAACCCTTTCTGAAAAGCGACCGCAGCCGCGGAGATATTCTCCGTCACCTGCACAAGCATGTCAAAAAACTGGTTCTGTTTCTTAAACACAAATCGTACCCCCCGCGGGAATGATGAAAAATGTCAAACCATTTGTTATTATAATGGATTTTGCAAGGGGGTTTTTGTAAAGTTTTCGTAAAGATTGATCAAGGATTCAGATCTTCACGTTTGCCCGACACCATATAGATCACCCATTCGCCGATGTTGGTCGCGTGGTCGGCCACGCGCTCCAAATGCCGGGCGACCATCAGAAGATGCGTCACCTGCCGGTTGGTGGGCCAATCGGTGCCCATCAGGCCGACAATTTCCTGAAAAATGGCGCTGAACAGTTTGTCCACCTCGTCATCTTTGGCGGCAAGCGTTTCCGCCCGCGCCACGTTCCTTTCCACATAGGCGGTTAAAGCCTCGCGCAGCATGTCTTTCGCCATGTCCGCCATACGGGAAATGTCGACCAACGGTTTGACGAGCGTTTCCCCCGCCAGCCGCATGGTGGTCTTGGCGATATCGACCGCATGGTCGGCGATTCGCTCCAGGTCGGTCACGATTTTCAACGCCATGCCGATGACGCGAAGATCGCCCGCCATCGGCTGCTGCAAGGCGATCAGCCGGAGACAGCGCTCCTCGATGTTTAGTGTCATGGCGTCGATTTTGTCGTCTTGGGCGACGATTTCTTCAGCCAGCTTGACGTCCATCTTGGCCAGCGACTTGACCGCTTGGTAGATCGCCTCTTCCACAAGCGTGCCCATTTTCAAAAGATCGGCCTGCAGTTCTTTCAACGACTGGTGAAAATTCGTTCGGGTATCCAAGCTTTCGCCCTCCTTCTAGTACGGTGTTTGCTTCCATTATCCAAAGCGGCCCGTGATATAATCTTCTGTCCGCTGATCGCTTGGCGCCGTAAAGATCTTGTCTGTTTCGTCGGCCTCGATCAGGTAGCCGTTGAGAAAGAAGGCGGTGACATCCGAGATCCTCGCGGCCTGCTGCATATTGTGAGTGACGATGATGATCGTATACCGCTCCTTTAACGTTTGGGTCAGTTCTTCCACTTTCAGCGTGGAGATGGGATCCAACGCGGAGGTCGGCTCGTCCATGAGCAGCACGTCGGGTTCCACCGCCAGCAGGCGTGCAATGCAAAGCCGCTGCTGCTGCCCGCCGGAAAGGCCCAGCGCCGATTTGTTCAGCCGGTCTTTCACCTCGTCCCAGAGCGCCGCCTGCATGAGGCTTCGCTCCACAATCTCGTCAAGGAGAGCTTTTTGCTTGATGCCGTGAATCCGCGGCCCATAGGCGATATTGTCGTAAATGCTCATTGGAAAGGGATTCGGACGTTGAAAGACCATCCCCACTCGTTTGCGCAGCGATACGATATCCACATCGTCCGCATAAATATTCTGCCCTTCGACAAATACGTCCCCTGTGATTCGGACGGTATCGATCAAATCGTTCATCCGGTTGAGCGTCCGCAAAAAAGTGGATTTGCCGCAGCCGGACGGTCCGATCAGCGCGGTGACCGTATTGCTGTTCACAGTCAGGTCGATATCGAACAAAGCTTGGTTCTGCCCGTAAAACAGGTTCAATTTTTGTACGATGATTTTCTCTGCAGCCGGTTTCATCATTGTCCCCCTGAAAGTCGTTTCTGTATCAAACGGCTGGGAATCGCGATCAACAGGTTAAACACCAGCACCACGATCACCAACAACGCCGCGCTTCCCTGCGCGATTTCTCTTGCGTCCGGCACGATGGCGGCCGATTGCACGTACCACAAATGGACGGACAGCGTTTCTCCCACCGCCAGCGGGTTAAAATCGGGATAGAACCGCGATACGGACAGTCCCGACGTATAAATCAGCAGCGCGGATTCCCCGAGCGCACGTCCCGCCACAAGCGTGATCCCGGTGATGAGATTCGGCAGCGCCGCCGGAATCAAGACTTTTCGAATCGCCTGCCATTTGGTGGAACCGAGCGCCAGGGAAGCTTCCCGGTATGATTCCGGCACGGCCCGCAGCGCCTCTTCCGTAACCCGGACGAGAACCGGCAGATTCAAAAGCGACAATGTCAGGGCGCCGGACAGGATCGAAAATTTCAACCCGAGCAGGGTGACAAACAGCAGCGCGCCAAACAACCCGAACACGATCGACGGGACGGAGGAGAGAGCCTCGACCGACAGGCGAATCAGATCGGTAAACCGGTTTTTCTTGGCGAACTCGGCCAGGTAAATGCCCGCTCCCATTCCGATTGGCAGCGAGAACAAAAGCGACAAAAACAAAATATAGAACGAATTGAACAATTGCGGCCCGACACCGCCGCCCGCCTGAATCTCCTCCGGCATGCTGGTGACAAAATTCCAGGAAAGGTGCGGAATTCCGTCCCCCAGTATGCGGAACAAAAACCAGGCGAGAAGCAGGATGATGGCAATGCCCGTCAGCCAGAAGTAAATCGTTGCGAGCCGGTCCGTCACTTTGCTGTTCACTTCAGTTCACTCCTTCTCGCAACAATCCGGATGACCCAAATCAGGAACAAAGAGATCAAGAGCAGCACGAGCGCCATCAAATACAGCGCGTTGTTCCAGGTCGTGCCGTAGAACGTGTTGGGCATATCCTTGACGATCGCCGTGGTGAGGACGGTTGTCGAATCCAACAGCGAGTCCGGCATTTTGGGAGAGTTTCCGATAACCATAAACACGGCCATCGTTTCTCCGATGGCCCGCCCCATACCGAGGATAATTCCGGTTAAGATTCCGGGACGGGCGGCGGGCACCAGCACCCGCCAGATCGTTTGCCAGCGGGTCGCCCCCAGCGCCAGCGAAGCTTCTTCCAGGCTTCTTGGCAAAGAGCGAATCGCGTCTTCGGAGATGGAGAGAATGGTCGGCAGGATCATAATCGCCAGTATGATAGCCGCTGGCAGCAAGCCGTAACCGGTGCCACCCGTCACTTTTCCCAGGTAGGGAACGATTACGGTCAATCCGATCAGTCCGTACACCACCGAAGGGATTCCGACAAACAAGTCCGTCGCCGGGCGCAGGATCTCGCGCATCCATTTCGGCGCGATTTTTGCCATAAACACCGCGCCGGAAACGGCAAACGGCACCGCGAGAACCACCGCCAGCAAGGTTAAAGCGAATGTTCCGAACAGGAACGGAAACGCGCCGAAGTGGCCCTCGGCCGGAGTCCAATCCGTCGAAAAGAAAAACGTCCATGGGGATACCTCGCTGAATGTTTGCATTCCCTGATATCCAACGAACAAAATGATCGAAAAAATCACGGTTGACACGAGCACGGCACTGCCGATAAACACCCGTCTCATAAAGCGGTCGGCGCGAATTTTGGGTTTCGTCCGCCTCGCCTCCGACGACGCGTTTCCTGCAGCGATCCTTTCGGCCTCGGTGATAGCCATGGAGCGACCCCCTTTTTGACTTTAAAGAAAACAGCAGTAGGACGGTGAATTTCACCGTCCTTTCCGCTTATTGATCGTAACGACTCGAAACCGAAAACGGCATTGCTTCTTCAAACGGTATTGGCATTGCTTCTTCAAACGGCATTACTTTTTCAGCAGGTTGGCCGGCAGGAATCCGAGTTTTTCGACAGAGTTGTTCTGGAACTCGTCGCTCAGGATGTAGTCGATGAAAGCTTTGACTGCGCCAGTCGGCTCGCCTTTCGTGTACATGCGCTCTTCCCCGTAGAGCTTGTATTTGCCGTTCTTGATGTTGTCTTTGCTGTATTCCACACCATCGAATTTGACGGCTTTGACTCCCGATCCCTCTTTGACGTAGGGAGTGTCGACATACCCGATCGCACCCGGCGTGCTTTTCACCGCGGTTACCATGGCGCCGCTGGATTCCTGCACAACGGCGTCTTTGGTGATATCTTTGCCGTCGAGCACGATTTCCTTCACCAGTTTGCGGGAACCGGAACTGTCCGGGCGGGTTACAACCGTAATCTTCTGGTCTTTACCGCCAACTTCTTTCCAGTTTGTAATTTTGCCGGTGAAGATATCTGTCGCTTGCTGTTTCGTCAGATTGTCGACATTGACATCCGCGTTGACGATAATCGCAAACGGCGCAATCGCCACGATATGTTCTTTCAGATTTTTATCCTTGAATTCGTCACCGGCTTTCACATCGGAATTCCCGATATTGGATGTTCCGTCCGCGACATTTTTCAAGCCGGTGCCGGAACCGCCACCCGTGACGCTGATGTTAACGTTCTTGTGTTTTTCCATAAACTCTTTGGCAGCTGCCTGTACAAGCGGTTGCAAAGCGGTCGAGCCGGAAGCCGTTACTGTGCCGGACAATTCGGTGCCTGCTCCGCCGCCGGCACCACCGCCCGCGGGCGCCCCTTCTTTTTTCTCGGCGCTGCCGCAACCGGCAAGCACCCCCAGACTCAAAGTCGCAATCATGGCCAAGCCCATCGCTTTCTTCGATACAGCGTTCAACATCCGGTTGAATCCCCCTTTAAAGGCTTAAGTTCCTCTTCATTGTACTTGCCCATTGTAAACGACCTGTTGTCAAACTGTTAAGAAATTGTAAAAAGCGGATCAGACTGAGAATTGGCGGGTCTCCTCCACCAACCGGTTCATGGTGTTCACCAACGTTTCTGTCGATTGTTGCAGGTCTTGCGCTTCCTGCAATTGACTTTCGCTGATTGCCTGCACTTTTTCCGCGCTTGCCAGCGTTTCGCGGGACACTGCCCGGACCGACACGAGGGCTTGCTCCAGTTCCTGCACCTGCCGGGCCCAGTCTTCCACGACATTTACCACGTTCGCAACCATGCCTTGGGTGGATTCAATCCCTGCATACACGCTTGCCATCGTTTCCCGGGCGCGAAGCGACTCCGAAACGCCTTGTTCCGCTTCCCGTTTTCCGGTTTGTGTCGCTTTGACCGCGCGGGAGGCTTCATTCTCGATCGCTTCGGTAAATCTCACGATCTGTTCCGCCGCCGCCCGGCTTTGGTCCGCCAGCACGCGTACTTCATGCGCAACCACCGCGAATCCGCGGCCCGCTTCTCCCGCCCTGGCGGCTTCGATCGTCGCGTTCAGCGCCAGAAGATTCGTCTGCCCCGCAATCCCCTGAATGGTGTCCAGGATATTCCGGATCTGCCGCATGCCGTCGACAAGCCGGGCGACGGTTTCGTCTATTTCTTCCGTCAGCGCCGACATTTGCTGCATGCGTTCGGCGTTCCTCCCGACGACCGCGAGCCCATTTTCGATATCCGTTCTCATCCGTTCCGTGATTCCGCTTGTCTCCTGCATAACGCCCACCAATTGCGTCACCTGATTGCTCATCGCTTCCATGCGGGATGCGGACATGTCAACGGCGGCCGCCTGTTGCCGGGCACCGCTGCCGATCTCCTGCATGGCGGCGGACGTCTCGCGGAACTGCTCCCGGTTTTTCTCCACCGCTTCCAGCAAAGAACGGGAGGATGCCGTTCCGGATTCGATGCCGCGGTCGAGCATCCGGATCATGCCCCCGATTTTTTGCAGCATGGAATTCAAACTGCTTCCGACTTCCGCCACTTCTTTCACCATATTGGTCTCTTGCATCCGAACCCGCAAATTGCCGGCGGCTACCTGTTCCATCACTGTTTGCACCGTTGCCAGAGGCTGCAGCAACCGGCGAATCAGGCGGATCACCAGGAATCTGCCCGCCAGAAGAACGGCGATACCGATAACCATGGCGATGGTGCGCACTTTATAGACCGGCGCCAAGTAACCTTCTTCCATCACCTCAAGCACGTAATACCAGCCTTTTTCCGGAATGACCTGATAGGCGATCGTGCGATTCTGGCCGTCCCGCTTGACATGGAGAACTCCCGTCTTGTGTTGGAGAATCTGCGCGACCACATCTTTGCCAAGCTCCTCTTTGGACTGGTTAATAGGAGCTTTCCCGCCTTCCGCCGTAATCATCCATTGTTTGGGTTCCCATCCCAACTGGTTCAGTCGGGCCGCTTCTTTCAACATTAAGTACTCAATCTCCTCCGGCAATGCGCCGGAATCAATCGTACTGATCAGAGTCGTGATTTTCTCGCCCATCATGACGGTGGAGCGCTGCAGATCCGAGACAACCAGCGACCGGATCGTTTTTTCCGCCTGAAAATAGATCAATCCCGCTGTCGCTGCCACGGCGATCACGAGAAAAATTCCTACCACGAAAGCCAATTGTTTGCCCAAAGATGTTCTGCCGCGCAAGAGGCGTTGTTTCAGAGCCGAAACGCTGATTTTTTGAGCGACGCTCCCCAAGGCGCCGCTCCATTTATTTAATTTGCCGACCCATGCTGCCTTCACCTGACTACCCCCAAGTTTCAAAGATTTGGCCTAAAATATACCTTTTTATACATAAGGCGGATCCCAGGCCTTCTTGCGCCACCCCAGCGTCTGGCTGACCACATTCAAATTGCGGTCGAGTTTTACGTTCACTCCGAACGGGAATTTGCGGTCATACCAGAAACGGACGTCGCTCCACTTCACCTCATAGCCGTCCTGCAATTCCCTGCAAGTCACGTGCACACGCTGGGCGAACGACAGAAACGCCCGAACCCCGTCGATCGCCAGAGTCGCAACGCGATATAACCGAAAGTGACCGCATAGACCCACGGGAACAGAAGTGCCGGATCGGAATCGAACGCCAGCCACAAAACCGCGGCCGCAACGTGCAGCACAAACGGCAGCGGCTCAAAGATGGCCAGAATGTCAAGATGAACCCATTTTTTTGAACCCATTTTTTTGAAAACGGCCGCAAACACTGCACACCATAGGAATTCAGCGCGTCCAGGAACACGTGAAACACAACCGCCGCCAACACCCAACGGTACAAGACCGGCCATGCCTCGGGCATTCCGGATCCGAAAGCGAGCGGAAGCGAAATCGCTGCCCCTCCCGCCCCGCCAATCCCCGTATTCCTGAATAAGCGCGTAAACGTCAGGCCACCGTGACACTCCCGGTCCGAATTGCCGTTTGCAGGTGTTCGGACTCCCACCGTTCATCCACGTTAAACCAGTAGAACCACTGTTCCGGCACCCGGACAATCGCCCGCTCGAGGGTGCGGTTCAGGGCGTTTGCCGCTTCCGTCCGCTGGCCGCGTTCGAATTCTTCATACAGATGGATCGGCGGCCCGAAAACCAGCCGGTGCTGAAACCCGTAAATCCGGTATCCGTAAAAAGGAACGACCGGCACCCGGTGTTCCAATCCCAAAACCGCGGCTCCACCCGGACTGCGCGACATGCGGCCGAAAAACTCCGCCGGCGGAAACGCCGGACGCCAAAAATCCCCCAGCAGCAGCACCACACCGTTTCCTTCCAGGTGTTGCCGTAAGGTCCGCATCAACTCCAGCGGAGCCGTCTCATCGTAGTCCAACCCGCGGCAGCCAAGCCGCCGGAACAAGAGATACAGCGGACGCAGCTCTTCACTGCCGGCGGTGACGACGGTCAGACAGGGATACCTGTTGGACAAATACCAATAGTAATAGAAAAAATTTCCGATGTGCGGCCCGTACAACACCACACCCCGGCCCTGCCGCAAGGCCGCTTGCAAAAACGCCTCGCCGACAACCTGAAACCTCGATTCCGCAGCGTGATCCAGAGACCGGGAATCGATCAAAATCTCATACAGCGTTACGACCAGATTGCGAAAATAATCCCGGCAACAGCGGCCGATCTTCTGCGGCGTCTCCCCGTGCAAAAGGTCGGACATGTTCCGTTTGACTCTTCTCCGGACAGACGCAGCAAACAGATAGATCCACCAGCCGACTGCCCCACAAAGCAACAACACCAGTTGACGCGGCAACTGCTGCGCCAAGCGCCCGATCATTCGCAAGCGCCGGTCATCTTTCGTGAGTTTTCCAATCCAGTCGTACAAGCGCGCACCTCCCGCCGATTGCCTTTTGTCAACGATTCAAAAATGCCGGTTCAAAAAATGTCGCCGGTATCTCCTTGTCACGTTGGCCGTGTCGAGTACGACCAGAAAATCAGTCGTTTCAAACACCGGGTCATATGCGGGCTCGCCGGCGATTTCCGCGCCCAGCCACTGATATCCTTTCATCAGCGGCGGCAGTTTGCGAAACACCGCTTTTTCGTCCAACTCCATCTCAAGCAATTGTAGATCCCCGATGCGATGCGTATCGAGCGGGCGGATGCCGAACCGGTCCGTGATCACGCCTTTGGCTTTCAGCACGGTGTACAGTTCGCTCAATTCCTTTCGGTCATGCAATTGAATGCTGGCACAGCCGATCAAGTGCCGGTATCCGTGCTGCATGACATAACCGGCGATCCCCTCCCAAAGCAGTTGAATCGCCTTACCGTCCCTGTATGCCGCCGCAACGCAGCTTCTTCCAAGTTCCAGGGAATGCCATTTGTATTCGCGAAATGCGGTCAAATCGAATTCCGTCTCCGAGTAAAAACCAGGATGTTGCATCGCTCTTGGGCCTGGCAGCAACCGGTACGTGCCGACGACCTCGTTTGATTCCAAATCGGTGACGATCAGGTGGTCGCAGTAGGGATCGTAGGCATCCCGCTCAATTCCGTCCGGATGGTAAAGGTTCATATTGCCGGTTTCTTCGACAAATACCTTGTACCTGAGCCGCAACGCTTGCTCAATTTCTTCCGTGCTCTCGGCGAGCTTCACGCTTAACGGGTGGGACTGCAAGAATGTTTCCGCCGGTTGACTCATGTCCATCACGCCTTTCGCATTATGCGTTTTTAACGGTCACAATGAAACTTGCGGCGTTTCGACCGGATCCGGTCAGTCAACTGCTGGGAGCTCACAAAATCCCGTTGCCGAATCACGGGAACGGAAGCAACCACCCTGTTGCCCGCAAACTCCGTGAAAAGAGGCTTGGGCTTGCCGAACCGCTCAATCACTTGTTGTCTGGTAACTCCGTGCACCCTTAAACAATGTACCGTCGTTAACTGTTCCAACAGTTCCGAGCACGCCGGGCATTTGACCAACCTCATCTCTCCTTTCGCCTTGTTGCATTCAAACTACCAAAACGATTTGAAGATTTTGTTTCCGGAGTTTTAATTTTATGTAATATTTCCCGAACGGTTGTTCTTCCGTTTCATCTGTCCAGTTTCTCCTGCCATAACCGGTAATTGCCCATGGATACAGCCACGGCTCCATGCCGTATGGCTTCCGTCATCTGGTCCTTGTTGCGGATCAATCCCCCCGCAATTACGGGGAGGTCGGTTTCGTTCCTGAATTCCCTGATCACCTGCGGCAACAAGGCGGGCATCAATTCAACCGTTTGATGACACCGATGTTCCCGATTGAAAGAACAACGGCGCTGAGTTCCGCCCCGAGCGCCTCTTCTATAAATTTCGGTTCCTTGACGGAAGCGATCTTTTTGACTTTGACAAGCCTTTCGTAAAATTGCTCCCTGGTCAAGCGCCATCATCTCCTTACCCGTCTATCGCATCGCTTCTTTCTCACGAACCCGCAATTGCGTATATGGAAGTATCAACCCTGTTTTTCCCTTCGGACATTTCAATCCGCCGTTGCTCGCCCCCGGCAGCAAAAAATGGATTTGCTCTAGCGGAAACCCCAGTGTTACCGGAGCATTCTGCCTGACTGCCACCGGATTCGGCGTCGCAACCTGTATACGGCAAATCTGCAGGTCAATATGGTGGATATACTGGTTTCCCAAATATTCGCAACGCGCATAGGTTCCGCCGACCGTAATCCCGGGGTTGACCGCCATCCCGGACGGAAGGTCTGCCAACTGCCGGTTCCCCGCGACGTTTTCCCCGATCCTGACCACTTCCGGCCGAATTCCCAAGAGAACGGGAGATTCCGGATGGCGTCTCAGTCCCGCGACAAATTCCTCCGGCAGCTTATATTCCCGGTCCGCAAGGACAATCCCGTCCCCCGATCGTCATCGCCTCCACCTGGTCATGGGTGACATACACCATGGTCGTTTGCAGTTTCTCATGCAGATCGACTTGAATTCCGAGCACAATTGTCGTGACAAACACATACGACAAGGTTCCGCCCGTCAGGGGGATCATGATTTTGCGCAACAATCCCCAGTTGCCGCGAAGCCCTTCCACGCGTGAAGATTCGACCAGTTCCCGAGGAACCGCCAGCAGGCCGGCCAACAAAATAATGAACATGTTCCTACGGAAACGACAGTTCGCATTTCCCATGCGCGCATACGCTGCCGATTTGATCCTTTGCCATTTTTTTCAGTTCGCCGGCCCGTTTGGCGATCAAATCCAAGGACAGGCAGGCGAGTTCGTCGCCGGCGCATTCCAGCAGCGCCAACGAAATGGAAACGCCTTTGGCGGCGACGGTTTCCCCCCACCGGTTCCTGACAGGAATCATCCCTTCCTGCTTGCCCGCGGCGATTTCCCGCATCGTCTTGTCATCGTAAAACCCCGGCATTCCCCGGTCAAACCCGGCTATGATCTCCCGGCACATTTCGGCCGGATTGGGACAGGAAGTGATCACGATGAAATCATCGCCGCCGATATGCCCGATAAAATCCCCTTTCGTTTGGCGGCTGGCAACGGCTTGCTGCAGGACATCCGCCAAAAACCGGATGACTCTGTCGCCTTGTTGAAATCCGAACTGGTCGTTAAACCATTTGAAATAATCGAGATCGGCGTAAATAATCGAGAACGGCTGTCTAAGCGAGATGCGGCGCAGCAATTCCCGTTCGATCTGCCGGTTGCCGGGCAACCCGGTTAACGGATTTAATTCTTTCGCATATTCGATTTGCGCATTGGTCATCGTATCAAGAATCGACTGGATCGTAACAACCCCGGCCAGTTCCCCGTCGCGCGTCACCACAATAAAATCGTAAATCCGTTTGTGATCCCGGGCCATCGCCAAGCGGGAAGCCGCTTCCACCGTCACGTTTTCTTCCAGCACAAGCGGATACCCGTCCATCAGTTTCCGGATGCTGCGCTTCCAGTACAGAGGAACCCCGTACTGCGACGCCAGGCTTTGAAACAACTTTTCCCGCATGACGAGTCCCACCGGTTGATTGCCGCGAACGATAACCGTTCCCGACTCGTTTTCAAACTTGTTGAAATAGGCGACCACATCGGACACGATCGTTTTTTCGTCAAAGGCTTTGACGGGGCGGACAATGTCCCGGATTGCAACGCCGCTGCGCACCGTTTCCGGCTCCGGAGCGTTGTGCTCGTGAATCAGCTTGCGGACATCCTCCGGCACATCACGCAAGTCAGCCTGCGGACGCCCCAGCAAATACCCCTGGCCGAGATGGACGCCCAATTGGATCACTTTCGTCAGTTCTTCGTACGTTTCGATCCCCTCGGCAATGATCCGGCAGTTGATTTTCGTCGCAAAAGCGACCAGCGTTTCCAACAGAATCTCTTTTACTTTGTCACGGTCGATGTCGTGGATGATGGAGCGGTCGATTTTGATGTAATCGGGACGCAGTTCCGCAATCGCCTGTAAAGAGGAATAGCCGGCGCCGGCATCGTCAATGGCGATCCGGTATCCTTGTTTCCGGTAGTAATCCAATACTCGCGTAAACGTTGCAAAATCGTCGATGGACTGGCGCTCCGTAATCTCGAAAACGACATTTTGCGGCGTCAGGTTCATTTGTTCCAGCAACTTCATCGTCTGTCCCGGCGTAAAATGCGGATCGCGAATCACATTGGCGTTCAGATTGATAAATAGCTTCTGCCCGGGACTCGCTGCCGAAAACCCGCGGATCGCTTTTTCGCGTGCGATTTTTTCCAGAGCGTACAGACTGCCTTCCTGTTCGGCGAAATCAAACAACTGGCTCGGCGACGCAAAATCGCTTCCCTGCGGTCCCCGCGTCAACGACTCATACCCGTACACATCGCCCGTCATGAGCGACACAATCGGCTGATAATGCGTAACAATCGCTTGTCGGCTGAGAACATCGAAAAATTCGGCCCGTTTGACGGTATACTCCCGGTCCGTTTCGCTTTTTGCCTCCAATATCGCTTGCTTTACCGCGTTGTAGAGCACGCTGTCGAGATTCCGGTGCGTGCCCGGATCAAGCAATGACGTGCCGGCGTACAATTCAATCCGTTCGGCCGGCAAAAGCATGAGCCGGTTGAGCTTTTGCTGCACGTGCTCCCGGATCCGGGACGCCAGTTCATACAAGCGGGTCAGCATCCGTTTCGGCGTATCCGCTTCCAAACGGATAAACAGAAAAATGTCGTCCCCGAGCATCCGGTGGGCAAACAGCCCGGTGCCGCCGGTTTTTTCGACTTCGATAATCAACTGTTTGATATGCCGCAGAATCCGGTCGCAGGTTTTTTGCCCGTATTTCCGTTGAATTTCCCCAAACCGTTTGATGTCCAGGTAGATTAATCCGATCGGGTGCTTCCTGAATTTTTTTCCGATCAATTCCGCAAATTTTGTCGTATTCAGGCTATCGGTCAATAACATGGCATATGTGCGGCGGTCTGACATACTTCAGCATCCTTTTCCAACAGGATGGGATCAAATTCGGTTGACGCGTGGAAATTATACCACCCTTGCGGTTTATAAGTTTAAATCTTTTGTAAAAAATTCGTAAAACATAAAGCCACCGCCTCACACAGTCGAAAGCGTTGAACCGGCGGCCTCCTTGTCGGAAACGCCTACGGATATATAATGAAATCCGTGCTGTTTCATGATCCGCGGAGCAAACAGATTCCGTCCGTCGATCACCAGCGGATTCCTGACCAGCTGCCGCACGCGCCGGAGGTCAAGCCCGTAAAACTCTTCCCATTCAGTCAAGATTACCACCGCGTCCGCTCCCGAAACGGCATCGTACACATCCGGCGCGGGAGCAAACGGCAAGTGCCGGTTGAGAGACGGCATGTCGACCACCGGGTCGTAGGCCGCCACCTCGCCGCCCAACTCAAGAATCCGGGAGATAATCGGCAAGGCGGGCGCTTCCCGCACATCGTCCGTATTCGCCTTGAACGCCAAGCCCAGCACCGCAATTTTTTTGCCGCTTAATCCGCAGAGCCGCTCCTCCAGCTGCTTGACCACCCGCATCCGTTGCTGGTGATTCACTTCAAGCGCCGCCCGCAGCAATGACACGTTTACGCCGTTTGCTTCGCCAAGCGCCGCCAACGCTTGCGTGTCTTTCGGCAAACAGGACCCGCCAAAGCCGACGCCGGGCTTAAGGAATGCGGGACCGATCCGGTGATCGAGTCCCATGCCGAGTGCGACATGGTGAACATTTGCTCCCGTTTCTTCGCAAAGATTCGCGATTGTGTTGATATACGAAATCTTCAACGCGAGAAACGCGTTGGCCGCATATTTGATCATCTCCGCGCTTTGCCAGTCGGTAAACACCACCGGGCATTCGAGCGGTTCAAACAGCCGTCTCATCTGCCGCTGCGCTTTCTCCGTCCGGCACCCGATCACCATGCGGTCCGGCGACAAAAAGTCCGCCACCGCCGTCCCCTGGCGCAGGAATTCCGGAGCGGAGACAATATCAAACCTTGAACCGCCATCTTCGTTCAAAAACCGGAACACGGCTTCACAGGTGCCGATCGGTACGGTGCTTTTGATCGCAACGGTAACAGGGTCCGCCACATCCCGTTTCAACAGCCGGACCACTTCCCAGAGAGCCGTCAGATCGGGATGCCCGCTTTCTGTCGGGGGCGTTCCGACAGCGATCATCACAAGCTCCCTGTCCGCGATCGCCTGCGAAAAATCGGCCGTAAACCGCAAACGCCCCGCTTGCGTGTTCCTTTCCACCATCTCCGGCAGCCCCGGTTCATGCACCGGCAGCCTGCCCGCTTGAATCTGCTCCACTTTTTGCCGGTCATTGTCGACACAGACCACATCATGGCCCCATTCGGCAAAAACCGCAGCCGCCACAAGTCCCACATACCCGGCGCCAACGATGCATATTCTCATCCGCTTTCTCCTTCCGCCTCAAGGATGGAAAACCCATTTCAAAACACCGAAGTTTTGGCAAACCGCCATTCCTGAAGGACCGTTCCGTAGCTGTCCGTCAACCGGTCAAAGATGGCGTCCCAGTTCCTTTTTCGTGCGCTCAATCGGGCGATATGAGCCATCTGCCGCCGCAAATGCCCGTTGCGCACCAACAAACTGATGCCTTCCCGGAACGATTCCACGGAACGGGCATGGCAGAGCAGTCCGTTTTTCATATGTGAAATGATGTCCGTAACACCGCCCGATTCCACCCCGATCACCGGAAGTCCGGACGCCATCGCTTCCAAAACCGCGTTGCCGAACGTTTCCGTGCTCGAAGGAAACACGAACAGATCACAGGAGGCGTACATTTCGGACAACTCCCGACCGCGTAAAAAACCTGTCCACGTAATATTCGGATTGTCATGCGGATTTATTTTCGACATGAACGGCCCGTCTCCTACCACAATCAAATGCACTCTCTCTGCCACATCTTGGGGAAGTGTCAGGTAACTACCGAGCAGGATGTCGATATCTTTCTCCGGCGCAACGCGCCCGACGTAGAGCAACAGTAGTTTGGATTCGCCGATGCCGTAGATTTGGCGGATTTGAGGGTTGCGAAATTGCGGGTTGTATTGAGCGGGATCAATGCCGCGGCTCCAGATCTCCGCGTTGCGGATTCCGTTTTGCTCCACCACTTGCTTGGTGGCGGTCGATGGGCAGTAGGTGCGTTCGCAATGGTTGTGAAACCAGGTTACGTAAGACCAGAGCATTTTCTTGAGAAAAGGAAGACGGTAATAGTCGAGGTATTGGTCAAAATTGGTGTGATACGACGAGACCGCCGGCACTCCGTGGCGCTGGGCGAAGCGGTGGCCGATCACCCCCAGCGTGAACGGTGTCGCCAGGTGAATCAAATCGGGTTGAAATTCGAGGAGTTGTTTTTCGATCTTCGCATAACGCGACAAGGGAATTCTGCATTCCGGATAGAGCGGAAACGGAACACTCGGCACGCGGCGAATGCGCTTCGAATCATCCGTTGCTTCCATGTCATCCGGCGCGAAGACAAGGTACGGAATCCTCTTTCTCTCCCAGTATCCGACCAGACGGCTAAGCGTCATCGCCACCCCGTTGATTTGAGGGGGAAACGTATCCGAAAAAAGGGCAACCCGCAAATAAAATCGACCTCCGAATCGAGAATTTTTGCCGCTACCGCAACATGCGCAGCGCCGTGTTTCGGTTGCGGTTTTCCAAAGCGATTTCCATGACCGCACCAGCCACTTCCATGGCGGCATCCGGACGTCTGATCGTCTCCATGCGCCTGATCATGTTTTCCCTGTCAGAACCGCTTTCCAACAAACCGCGCACCGCATCGGCAGCCTCTCTTGCAGTGCGGACCGTGACAGCGACTCCCAACTCCGACATCAATTGGCCGTTTCTCCACTCCTGCCCGTAAATCGGTGTGTACAACACCATCGGAAGTTTCATGGCAAGCGCTTCCGCTATCGTCAAGCCGCCCGGTTTGGTCACCAGCAGGTCGCTTACGGCCATCAAGCGGGGAATCTCGCGGATATACCCGAAGACTTTAAGGTTTTGCCGGCCGTGGTACCGGGAATGCAGCTCTCTCCGTAAAGGCTGGTTATAACCGCAAACGACAGTGATTTCACAGTCGATCAAATTGTCGTGCCCAGACTCGACAATTTGCCGAACGGTTTGCGGAACACCGATCCCCAATCCGCCGCCCATAACCAATACGCGTTTGTTTGGCGACGGGTTTGCAACGGCTTCCGCCAGCTCATACGCGAAAGCCCGCGAGATGGGGATGCCCGTTACGCGGATCTCCGAATCCCCATGCAGCCGCTTGCGGAGCTCACTGGCTGTCTCATTCACCGGAACGCAATAAAGATCGACCTCGGGATGCGCCCAATACCCGTGCATGTCAAAATCGGTCAAAACCGTGCACAGCGGCACGCGCAGCCCTTTGCGCTTCATCTCTCCGATCAGACAAGCGGGCAAAGGATGCGTGCATACGACAGCATCCGGGGTCAGCCGCCGCAGCCAAGCTCCCACATCCTTTTGCAGGATCCCGTGCACAATCGACCGGCTGATGCCGTTCATCTCCTTTTCCCTCTGCCATTCGTACCATTTCCCCCATAAACGGGGACGGCGGGCCAAGGTCTCCAAATACAACGCCCGCGTCACTTTCGCGGTCAGCGGCCGGAAGGTATCAAGCAAATTGAGCCTGGTCACGCGCACATCCCAGTACCGGGACAAAAGCGCCTCTTCAATCGCGGAAGCGGCCCGTTCGTGGCCCGCTCCGATCGCCTCGGACAGCAAAACGATATGCGGCAAGCGCACACCTCCTTCTCATTTGCAGTTTTAACGTATCAACAAAGTTTTAAGAATTCATAAAGGTTTCATGAAACCCTCATAAAGAATGCACAACATAAGGTGTATGGGAATGGATCCGTCGCAGAAAAAACCAAGAGGCCCTTCCGGGGAGAAGAACCTCTTGGTTTTGTGGGGGTAGGGGGATTCCAAAAGGGTCAATGAGGAAACCTTTTGTGGAATTGAGCAATGCACCGGAACAATCAGCAGCCTGGCTGTCCTAACTGTTTCCAGCCTTAGACCCATGGCTTTGCGTCCCTGTCTTTCGACCAGGTTTGCCCTTGATGATTGACTCATTCCTTGCTTTTATTTTACATGATTCGACTGGATCGTACATAGGGCCGTAGGACTATTTTTCGGGAAATTTTTCGCCTATTCGACAACTCTCGTCAACCCGGGGATAATTTTTATCGGATTTTTCCATCCGCGCAGATCAAATAGTGCAAAAGAACTATCCAATCCGGCCTCTTGCCAGATATTTTTAAGCAGTTCCGCATCAAAATCTTCGCCCGTTTCAATCAGTCGGACTCTGCCGTCCCGCTCCTGCATGCGGTTGACAATTTTTTGGGTCGCATCCCGGGAACCGGTGTCCACCACCACAATTCGCATGTCTTTTCTGTGCAAGAACGCTTTATATGCGATGACTCTGACGATTCCCTCAATATAAAATTCTCCGTCGCACACGATCAGCACCAATGTGATGCGGCGGTTGGACGAAACGCTTGCGCGGAGATACCGGATCAACCTCAACAGCCCGACGACAAAGCCATAGGTCGCCAACGCCCAAACGAAAAGGGCGAGCATAACTGACACCTCCCTTTGTGGTGTCAATATATGCTCGCCTTGCGACAGGCGTTCGTTCAGAGCCTTACCCAACCGCGTCTGGCAGCCGTGATCACCGCCTGTGTGCGGTCGTCCACTCCGAGTTTGCCGAGAATGGATGAAACATGATTTTTGACGGTTTTCTCCGATATGAACAGCGTTTCGCCGATGGTGCGGTTGCTTTTTCCTTCCGCCATCAAACGCAGGATTTCCATCTCGCGCTGGGTCAGCAGGTCCTGCCAGGAATCTCGCTCCACGGTTGCCGCGGTCTGCTCGTGCAAAACCTGGCCATCCGCCATCTTGTGGCTCAGGCGTTTAAACTCATTCAACAGTTTCGTCGTCACTTGCGGATGTATGAATGCCGTACCGTTCGCCACTTCCCGCACCGCTTGCACGAGAACTTCGGATTCGACATCTTTCAGCAAATATCCGTTTGCACCTGCCCGGATCGATTCGAATATGTAAGCTTCATCGTCATGGATGGACAGAATGAGCACTCTGACCCCCGGGTGCGCTTCTTTAATCAATTTTGTCGCTTCGACCCCGTTTTTTCCCGGCATGTTGATATCCATCAGGATCACATCCGGGGCCAAAGCGCCGGCAAGCGAAATCGCCTGGTTGCCGTCCATGGCTTCCCCAATAATCGCAAAATCGTCTTCCAGTTCGAAAATTCGCCTCAATCCCTGGCGAAAAAGCGTGTGATCGTCAGCAAGGACGATCTTGATCGGACTCTGAGGGCTCAACTTGATTTGCCTCCTTGTCAGATATCGGAAGAGTGATCATCACCTTGGTCCCCTCCCCGATTCGTGAACGGAACTTCACTTGGCCACCAAGCAGTTGGATCCTCTCCCGGATCCCCAACAACCCATAATGCCCCTGCTCGTTCCTGCCTCTCTCTTTCACGTCAAACCCTTTTCCGTCATCGACGATTTGTACGGTGATCACGGGACTGCTCATGTCCAACTTGACTGTGGCAAGGGTTGCTTTCGCATGTTTCCATATATTGTTAAGCGCCTCCTGCACGGAACGGAAGATGGCGACCTCAATCGGCCCCTGCAATCTCCGTTCCTGTCCGATCAACACGAAATCCGTCTGGATTCCGTGTTTCTCCTGGAACTTTGCAAGATAGCGGCGTAAGGTGGGAGCCAGCCCCAGGTCATCAAGTTCCATCGGCCGTAAGTCGAAGATAATCTGGCGAACTTCCGCCAGGCTGTCCCGGACCATCTGTTTTAATTCCCGCAATTCCGAACGGACACGTTCGATATCCCGGTCCAGGACCTTTTCGACAATTTCCGAGCGCAACACCACGTTCGCCATCATCTGCGCCGGACCGTCATGAATCTCCCTCGCCAACCGGCGGCGCTCTTCCTCCTGGGCCTGAATCACGCGGATGCCGAGATACTGTTTTTCTTCGACCGATTGGAGTACGGCTCCGATTTCTTTTTGTTCTCCCGACAGATAATTGAAAGCGACACTGAGCTGCGTGACAAGCTCTTCCGCTTTCGCCACCAATTCACCCAAGTTTTTGAGGCGCATCGACAGGTCATCCCGTTTGAGGCGCAATTGGGTCTCGCGTTCCCTGACAACAAGCAGTTCGGTCTGAATTTTGTGCGCCTCATCGTATACTTCCTTGATCTGTTCTTCCGTGTACTGACCAAAACTTCTGCTGACCAGCACCAAACGTTGCCGGGCTTTTCGCAACGCGCTTTCAAGCCGGTCGACTTCTTTGACAGTTTCAAACACTTGCATCTGCACTGCAGCGACATCCCGCTCCAATGCCTGGTATTCTTTGCGTGACCCCTCGGCTATTTCGTAGATCTGCTGCTTGCTGGACTCAATCGCCTGTAACGCGGACGAAATGGCATGATCGAGGATCCGGGTGTCAAGATGCAGGGACACGAACCGAAACCTCCTCCAAATCCTTTTGCCCAATGTATTCCATGTGCAAGGCCTGTTTTCCTGCTTGTCAGGACCTCATTTTTGTCTGTAGGCCTCGAGTGATGTCGAAAACGATGGAGAGCATGACCGAAGCCATGCTCTCCATGCAAGTGGCGGAGTTTTACCGGATTCCCGCTTTTTCCCTCAGAATTGCGGCTTTATCGGTATTCTCCCAGGGGAGGTCGATATCGGTGCGCCCGAAGTGGCCGTAAGCGGCTGTCTGACGGTAAATCGGTCGGCGCAGGTCAAGCTCCTTGATGATTCCCGCCGGGCGCAGGTCGAAGTTCTCCTTGACGAGGCGGACGATCAAATTTTCATCGACTTTCGCGGTACCGAAGGTATCGACCATGATCGATACCGGACGTGCCACCCCGATCGCATATGCGAGCTGAACTTCGCATTTGTCCGCAAGTCCGGCTGCAACGATATTTTTCGCTACATAGCGGGCCGCATACGCCGCCGAACGATCCACTTTTGTCGGATCTTTGCCGGAAAACGCGCCTCCGCCGTGACGGGCATACCCGCCGTAAGTGTCGACAATGATTTTGCGCCCCGTTAAACCGGCGTCCCCCTGCGGTCCGCCGATGACAAACCGGCCTGTCGGATTGATGAAATATTTGGTCTCATCATCGAGCAAATGCGCCGGCACAACCGGTTTGATCACGTGTTCATGCAGATCTGTTTCAATCTGTTCATGGGTGACGTCTTCCGAGTGTTGGGTGGAGATGACAATCGTGTCGACCCGTACCGGCTTGCCGTCCTCATATTCAACCGTCACCTGCGTTTTTCCGTCCGGGCGCAGATAATCGAGTGTTCCGCTTTTGCGCACCTCAGCCAAGCGGCGTGCCAGTTTGTGCGCAAGGGAAATCGGCAGCGGCATCAATTCTTCCGTTTCATTGACGGCAAATCCGAACATCAGCCCCTGATCGCCCGCACCAATCGCTTCAATCTCTTCATCGGTCATGGAACCTTCACGGGCTTCCAGCGCTTTGTTTACCCCCATCGCAATGTCCGGGGATTGTTCGTCAATCGAGGTGATCACCGCGCAAGTATCGGCGTCAAACCCGTATTTTGCCCTGGTATATCCGATTTCGCGGATTGTTTCGCGGACGACTTTGGGAATGTCGACATATGTATTCGTCGTGATTTCCCCCGCCACCAAAACCAGACCGGTTGTCACCGAGGTTTCGCAAGCGACGCGCGCATTCGGATCCTTCGCCAAAATCGCGTCAAGGACCGCATCGGAGATCTGATCGCATATTTTATCGGGATGTCCTTCGGTTACGGACTCCGATGTAAACAAGTAACGACGGGTCGTCACAGGTATCCCCCCAGCAGGTGCAAATTCAATTATTGCTTAAGTCAATGAATCATACTATCCTAAATAAACCGTACTGTCAATCATTAGCGTTCATCATTGGCGTTCATCCATTATCGTTCATCAACCGGTAGTCGGATATGCGCTGCATAGCGGGAAAAAAGTTGGGAAAGACATAAAAGGAGCACATCCCGCGGTGCTCCCTTTGCAACATTTCATGCAATGCCATAAGTTTTTTATTCGATTGTTGTCACGACAGTTTGCCGCCCGTGAGCTGCCGCTCGGCAAACGCCACCATGCGCTGAACCATTTTTCCTCCGACGGCACCCGCATCCCGTGTGGCAATGTGACCCCAGTAGTCCTCACTGCCCTGGTAGACCGGCAAACCGAGTTCGGCCGCAATTTCATACTTCATATCGTCCAGCGCCTTATGGGCCTCCGGAATCAGTTGCTTTCCTTTTCTGCCTGCACCTAGCGCCATGCGGATCGCCTCCCGACCTCAAGATTCCGGACAAAAGGGCCCGGTGCTTTTAGTCTGTGCGCCAAACGCCAAGATAACCTGCAAAATTGCTGGATCATCGACCAAAAAAACGCTCCCGCAACACCGCCAAGGCAAACAGGGGAAGCGCCAACTGCCTTCGCCAGCGGCTCGGCTGTTTCAACAACCGGTACAGCCATTCCAATTGCAGCTTTCGCCACACAAGTGGAGCCCGCTTGACCGTCCCTGCATAGATGTCGATACATCCCCCGACACCGATCGACACGGGTACATTCAATTCCTGCAGATGTTTTGCAATAAACGCTTCCTGTTTTCCAAGCCCCAGTCCGACCAACAACAAACGGACACCGTACTGCCGAATTTCGCCGAGGATACCGGGAACGTCCGCCTCCGAGAAATATCCGTCCCTTCCGAACACCGGCATATGGGGATAGAGACGCCCCAGATTTTCCCGGGCAAGCCGGTTGGATTCGGCGCTTGCCCCGAGCAGATACACCGGCCATCCTTCCCGGTTCGCCTTGTCAAACAGCGGAGGAAGCAGATCCGCCCCGGTAACCCGGCCGGCAACAGGATGTCCCAACAGCCTTGCCGCGTATACCACCCCGATGCCGTCTGGCGTGACCAAATCGGCATGCTGCAAAATATTCCAGAATTCCCGGTTTTTCCTCGCAAACATCACAATCTCCGGATTCGCCGTGACCACCTGCCGGGGAACGGTGCCGCTCATCCATGACCGGATCAGCTCCACCGTTTCATCAAAGGAAAGGGGGCTGAAGGGTACCCCCAATATGTTGACTGTAGGTTGTTTGACGGCACTCTTCATCCCCGAACTCATGTCAATTCCTCCGCAACCAGTCGGCAAGCAGCCGCTGCAGCCGCTCCCGCTCGTCTTTCTCTACAAAAAAATACCACAATCCGTCCCAGGGAGCCACTTTGTTGACGCCTTTGACCGTTTCCGTGTGCACACGCTCCGGCTCAAATCCGCTGAAAGATGTCAGGATCGCCAACGCTTCGCCCGGAGCCAAGGAAGTATGCACGTGTCCGCCCAGTATTTCAAGCATCGGGACAAATTTGGGCAGCGCCTCCAGCGTCATCCCTTTTTGCATTATTGCACGCAACACCTGTTGCTGCCTTCTCATCCGTCCCGTGTCCGCCTCGGGATCATACCGAAACCGGACATAGTCCAGCGCCTGGCGGCCGTTGAGAACGCGCTCGCCAGCCCGCAAATGGATGTGCGTTCCATCGGTTGGATCGTCGTAGTCCATGTTTTTTTCCACAGTAAGCGGGAGCCCGCCCAAAAGGTCAACCATCCGGCGAAATCCTTCAAAATCAACCGCCACCGTATGGTCGACGGTTGTCTGCAGCCACTCTTCCACCGTCTTTTTCACAAGCGGCGAGCCGCCGTATGCGTAGGCGTGGTTGATTTTTGTATAGCCGTGTCCCGGGATTCTCACATACGTATCCCTTGGGATCGGAATGACGCGGGCCGTCCGCTGTTCCGGATCCAACACGGCCAACATGATCGTATCGGAGCGTGCCGATTCGCCCCGTCTGGAATCCAGACCGAGTATCAAAACCGACTTGGGATGCAGCTTTTGGATAGGCAGAAAGGAACGGGCAAGGTCGGCCGTTTCCTGCAAAACCGATTGCGGTTGCGGCGAGGCCGGAGTCCGCCACTGCGCTTGAGGCGGTTTGGCGGTCAGGTGCGTCCGATCCCGGGAACCGGCGCTTGCCGCAAGAGTTGCCACGATCCCTATCCACAGCGCAATGCTTCCAAGTCGCATAGACGCTTCCCTCCGATGCTTTCAAATGCGCCCGCAAGACGAGTTGTTTGTTAGTTTTCTCGGATCGGTTTGCGCGTTTACCAAGAAGGATTTTCCTTCCCCGTTCGCTTGCCGTTTAATCCCTTTCCAGATTAAGCCCGACTTGGTATACTTATTCTGTGTTTTTCACAAGCATATTCCGCACACTCGGGGCTCCCATGCGGAACCGCAAGAACGATCCGGTTCGGCTCACGCATCGTCCGCGACGGTGGAAGGAAGGGGGACAAGCATGCCGCGAATTCTTATTTCCGGGTATTACGGCTTTGACAATTTAGGCGATGATACGGTTTTGTTCGGCATCCTGTCTTCCCTCCGCAAATTGCGTCCGGACACGGAATTCGCGGTTCTCTCCAACCAACCGAAACGAACGCAGGAACTGTTTGGCATCCCCGCGTTCAACCGCTGGAGCCTGCCGGTCATTACGCGGGAGCTGATGCGTTCCGACCTGCTCGTTATGGGAGGCGGCTCGCTGTTGCAGGATGTGAGCAGCCCCCGCAGCGTGCTCTATTATTTGGGGATCGTCGCGCTCGCCAAGATGCTCGGCAAGCCGGTCGTGTTCTACGCGCAAGGCGTCGGGCCGATCAACAAAAATTTTTCCAAGCGCCTGATTCGTCGGATCGTCAATCAAGTCGACCTGATTACAGTCCGGGACGACAAATCCCATGACGACCTGAAAAAATTCGGCGTCCACAAACCGCCGATTCATGTGACTGCCGATCCGGCTCTCGCCATCGATACCCGTCTCTTCCCGAAGCGCGACGGGGCGGCAATTCTCCAGGAATTCGGCGTCATTTCCCCAGCGGTGGAACGGAAACCGCTGGCAGGGGTTGCAATCCGCCACTGGAACACCCCTCATCCTTATCTGGACGTGTTGGCAAAAGCTTGTGACGAGTTGTGCCGCCGCGGTTGGCAGGTGATCTTCATCCCCATGCAGTATCCGCGGGATGTCAGCGTATCGGAAGCGGCCGCCGCCTTGATGAAGGAACCGGCGGTCATTCTTAATCGCCAGTTTTCCTTCCGGGACATCTCCAGCATTATCGCCAACATGGACATGATCGTCGGCATGCGCCTTCACTCCTTGATCCTCGCGGCGTTGTACGAAGTGCCGTTTGTCCCTTTGTCATACGATCCCAAAATCGACCGGTTCGTGCACCGGCTTGGCCTGCCGCAGGGAGAACCGGTAACCAGCGTAACCTTTGAGCGGTTGAACGAACAGATTCAACACGTGGAGCGAAATCGGGAACAGATCAAGCTTCAAATGCGCGAACCGCTTGTCCGCCTCTGCCGGGAAGCGGAAAAAAGCGGGGAACTCGCAGTCAAGTTTCTGAAGCGATAACCCTATTTCAAAATGTAAAGCAACGCTTCCTGGGAGGGGAGTCACATGCCACGGGTTTGGCTTTGGGCCTCGCTCGTTTGCCTGATGTTCGTAATGTTACTGTCCTTCAGCCTCACGCCGGCTTCCACACAGCCGATGCAAGCAAATCTGCATACCGTGAAAGCGAAGCCGCAAACGGCACAAATTCTGCCAAACCGGCCGGTTGCAACCTCAACCGGCAAACCGGAGAACCGCGGTTCCGCCGTCGCCGCAACCGAAAATTCCAAAGTCGATAACGCCGGGAAAAACGTCGAAGAAAACGCTGGGAAAGCCATCGCCGCAAGCGTTCCGATCTTGATGTACCACTCGATATCCGACAATCCGAAAAATTTGCTTTGTCTGTCTCCCGCCCGCTTTGCCGAACAAATGCAACACCTGAAGGATGCCGGTTACCACACGATCACATTCAAAGATCTGGAGGACTGGGCGGCAGGGAAGCCCATCCCCGTGAAGCCTGTCCTACTTACATTTGACGACGGCTACCGGGACAATTATACGAACGCTTTCCCGGTCTTGAAACGGTTGCACCTGAAAGCGACAATTTTCATGGTCACCGGTTTTTTTGACGCCCGCATGAATCTGACGACCGACATGGCAAAAGAAATGAAAGCCAGCGGCCTCGTCGAATTCGGATCACATACCCTGTCCCACGCCGATCTCACCACACTTGCGGATGACCGTTTGCACAACGAAATCTTCCAGTCCAAATCCGAACTGGAAAGCAAACTCGGGGAGCCTGTTACCGCGTTTTGCTATCCGTCCGGCCGTTTCAACGAAAAGACGGTCAAATACGTAAAAGAAGCGGGTTACCGCTTCGCCGTGACCACCCGCCCGGGATGGGCCGAACTGTCACAAGGAGCGCTCACCCTGCACCGGGTTCGCATCAACGGCGACCTCTCCCTCAAACAATTTAAAGAAATGCTTCCTTAAGGGCCTTTTCTCAATCTCCGTCAAACAGATCGCCAAGGCCGCCCAAGAGGCTTCCTTCTTCCCGCCGGCCGCCCCCCTGCGGAGCCGCCGCGAACACGCGGCTTGCCAGACGGCTGAACGGCAGCGATTGCACCCAGACTTTGCCGGGTCCCCGCAAGGTGGCAAAAAACAAGCCTTCGCCGCCAAACAGCGCGGTTTTGACACCCCCGACAAATTGAATGTCATAATCCACTTCTTGCGTCATTGCGACCAGACAGCCGGTGTCGATCCGCAGCATTTCACCCGGCTGCAATTGCCTTTCATGGATGGTTCCTCCTGCGTGAACAAAAGCCAAACCGTCTCCTTCAAGCTTTTCCATGATAAAGCCTTCGCCGCCAAAGAAACCGGTGCCGAGCTTGCGCTGGAATTCGATTCCGACCGACACGCCTTTAGCGGCGCATAAGAATGCGTCTTTTTGGCAGATCACCTTGCCGCCCAATTCGCTCAGATCCAGCGGAATGATTTTTCCCGGATAAGGGGCGGCGAAGGAAACGTGCCGTTTCCCCTGCCCTACATTGGTGAACACGGTCATAAACAGACTCTCGCCGGTCAGCAGGCGTTTGCCTGCGCCCAGCAATTTGCTCATGAATCCTTTGTTTTCCTGCGATCCGTCCCCGAAGATGGTTTCCATGCTGATCCCGTCTTCCATCATCATCAAAGCTCCCGCTTCCGCGATCACGCTCTCCTGCGGATCGAGTTCCACTTCGACAAACTGCATGTCGTCCCCGTAGATTTTAAAGTCGATTTGATGTGCGTTCATAAGCCTGCCTCCCCTTGTTATCTCATCAGCCACGGATAGCGTTCCAGCAACCGGCTTACCCGCGGGCCGATTTTTGGAATATACGGCAGTTCCGTTCGCGAGATGCCGCCCATGACGAGTGTCATGATCCCGTAAAAAAAGGCTCCCAGCGGCAAGATCACCATCAGTTTCACTGTCGCCAGCAGCCGGGCGGAACCGATGATCCCCTGCAACATGCGGCTTGCCAACCAATCGCTTCCCCACAGCATCAGCCCTGTCAAAATCGTCGCCGCCAGCGGACGGGTGAGCATCATGCCGAGCTTTAACCGGACCCTCGTCAGTTTGAACACGCTCCGGATGTTCAGGAAAGAAGAGAAAAGATACGCGAGGGAAGCCGAAAGGGCGGCCCCTTCAATCCCGAGAAACGGTACGAGCAGCAAATTTAACACAAACTTGGCACCCGTGCCGATCAACATATTCCGGACCGGGAGGTACATATATCCGATTCCCTGCAGCATATAGGTGGTCAGGATTTCAAAGGACATAAAAATCCCCATAAATGACACGATCCGCATCACATTGACGCCTTCTGTATGGCGGAACAGCATCAGATCGATCGGGGCGGCCAACGCAAACATCCCGGCTGCGGCAGGAAGGATTGTCAAACTGATCAAACGAAAAGAAATGTCGATCCGTTCGCGCACCAGTCTATAATCCTTGCTGCCGGCCGCTTCCGTAATGGCAGGCAGCAGCGATGTGCCGATGGCCGTCGCCAGCGTGACAGGAAGCTGGATCAGCCGGTACCCGTCATTGGTCAGGATCCCGAACGCTTCCGTCGCCTTCTCTTGTTCGACACCAGCCCACTTCAGCAGGTTGATCACCGTGTACGTATCCACCAGTTGGGAGATTGGCAGCACCAGTGTGGCCAACAGGATCGGGATCGCGTAGGAAACAACTTGCCGCAAAATCTTCCACGTATTGCCGGAACCGCGACCGGTCAACCGGCGCTTAAATCCCCGCCGCATTTTCATGACGGCATACATGACGACGAACAGGCTGGCAACCGCTCCCACCATGCCGCCAAACGTTGCGGCAGCGGCGCCGACCGGAATCTTATACCCCAATTTTAAAACGAAATACGTGCCTATCAAAATCACCGTGACCCGCACAAATTGTTCGATGACCTGGGAGGTTGCCGACGGCGTCATGTTCTGATGGCCCTGCAGATATCCCCGGTAGGCTGCCATCACCGGAACCACCAGGATCGCAAAGGACAGCGAACGGATCGCCATTGTGGCGTTCTCCTCGCCGGCAAGCCCGGCAAACTGGGGCGCACCAAGGAACATGACGAGAAATGCGGCAACACCGGTGACCAGCATGAGCCGCAGCGAGATTCGGAACACCTCGTCCGCACCGTCATAGTCGCCCTTCACGGTTCGCTCCGCGATCGCTTTCGACAGCGCAAGCGGGAATCCCGCAGACGAAAAGTACAAAGCAAAGATATACAGGTTGTAGGCGATTTGGTACAACCCCATCCCGTAGCTGCCGATCATATTTTGCAGCGGCACCACATACACAACGCCCAGAATCTTCGAAATCATCCCGGACAACGCCAGGGCAACCGCGCCTCTTACGAATGTTTGGCTTTTGGTGATATTCATAAATCCTCCCGCGTCTCACGTGCACTCCCCAACAAATATACACCATTTTCAGGCTTTCTTGCAGAACATTATTCCACCATATGATTTGTGATGCTCGATGTCAAACCCGTTTCATTTTCACGGCCATGTGGCGCTTCACAGGTCAGCCCGATTATGGTACGCTACCCTTGATCGATCACGCATATCCAGGGGTGTTTGTTTGGTTTCGCGCAAAGAACTCAAATGGCTGGTTGTATTGTCCGGTTTGGCCTTGGCCCTTCGCCTGTTCGTGATCTTCCGCTATCCGCACCTGCTCTGGCTGGACAGCGACGACGCGGCTTACATCAGAAGCGCCAGATGGCTGTTGGAACACCACATTTTCCGCTATGCGTACCCGGATGTTCCGACCGTTTTTATTCCGCCTCTTTTCCCACTCTTCATCGCGGGCGTCATGAAACTGTTCGGGACGGGCGACACGGGAATCCAGGCGGTCCGGGTCGCGCTCGCGCTTGTCAACACAGCCACTGTCTGTCTGGTTATCGTGCTGGGCAAACAATTGCGGCAGCCGGTTGCGGGATGGATCGCCGCCGCGATTTTGGCGGTGTTTCCCTCGTATCTTGTCATGACCGGGTTGCTCCTGACGGAAACGCTGTTTACGTTTCTGTTGGTTCTGACGCTTGTGGCGCTGTTTCACGCGATCGAAAGAAAATCCTATAAAGTCTTTGCCGTGGCGGGATTCCTGTTGGGACTTGCGACGCTCACCCGCCCCACTGTCGCGCTGTTGCCCGTTTTATTGGGTATGTATCTGTGGGGGCGGCGCGACTACCGGTTCCGCAAGGCATTGCAAGCGGCACTCGTATGCGGCGCCGCTTTTGTGATCGCACTGTCGCCTTGGATCCTTCGCAACTACATCCATTTTCACAAGTTTATCCCGTTGACTGTCGCCAGCGGCAATCCGTTCCTGACGGGCACCTATTACGACAACAACATTTGGGTCGACGGACACGATCCGGAATTCCCCGATTGGCCGCTGCATTGGAAAAAAGTCTGGGGAGACGAACAAGCGACTGACAAATACCTGATGGAACTGGGCAAAAAGCGGTTTGCACAAGAGTTCGAAAAAGATCCGGTTCGCTACATCGAATGGTACACCGTCGGCAAGTTCAAACTGTTCTGGTGGAAGGAACCTCTCGTCTGGACAGAGATTTTGCAGCCGATCAAAGAGGCGCTGATCCCCGTCCACCGGATTTTGATGGTGTTGGGCCTGATCGGTGCGATTGCGGCGCTGTGCAAGCGAATTCCGTTCGCCCCTTTTCTGCTGTTGCTGCTGGGCTATTATACCGTGATGCACATGGTGTTTCTGGCAACGGCCCGTTACGCGTATCCGATGATGTATGAAGCCTATCTGTTCACCGGGATCGGCATCCTGACGCTCGGTTCGCTTTTGGCGATCCCGTTCCGCTCCCGCTTCTAAAAACAGGAGCCCCGTGAGGAGCCAAATCACGGGGACATGAATCTTTACCGGAGAACCTCGCGCTGACGGACCGATTTCGGTTGCAGCAAACGGGAATAACGGCCGACCAGCGCGGGCAAAATCAGCCACCCCACCGCCCAGACCTGTTCTTTCCACGTGCCCTCAAACAGAAGCGGCACGCACATCAACACGGTGTTAAAGACGATATGGGAAAAGATCACCGTCTCCAGATCGTACCGCAAAAAACACCAGCCGATGACCATTCCGAGCAGCGTCAGCTCGACAAACCTCGTATAAAAGGGGTGCACCGGATAAAGGGAATGGGCCAGCGCCCAGATCATCGCCGGCAGCAAAAGCGCCAAAAACGTGCTGCGCGTGTATTTTTTGACAAGACTCATGCCGAGCAGGCGAAACGTAATCTCCTCGCCGATTCCCGCAATCCAGGCGAGCACCGGAAACAGGCCGGGCACAAGATAGTTCCAGGAGGTCTGGGAAAAATCGCTCTCCTGCCAAACGCCGAGATACCTCTCCGACACCCAATAGAAGACGCTCTGCAGTCCCAGCCAAAGAAACGCCAGCAGATAGCCACGAAAAACGGCGGTCCGCACTCTCCGCGGCCACCGGGCATCCCCCCAGCGCAGCCACTTTCCCGGCCAGAGTTCATTTTGCAGGACTCCGCCGGCAACCGCCGTTATATAGGTGCTGCCTGCCGACAGCAAAGCGAGCGCCGTAACGGAAATCCCCGTTCCCCACAACATCCATTGCAGGGGAATATCCGCAAACCCCAGATTGGTCAAAAAAGTCGGCCATTCGTTGAGATTCGAGACCAACGCGGCGCCAAGCAGCATGATTCCCAGGATCAGACCCCTCAGCCAATCCACCTGCCGACGCGGATAAACAAACGCGACGACCAACGAGAAAATGACAAAGAGCAGTATCCCGAGCAGGCTGATCCCGGTCATGAGCAGGCCGAGGGTCCGCTGTTTCTCAAACCAGTCCAGATCCGCCTGCGGAATCAGGAATTCCGTTTGAAAGGCGGTGACCTGATTCCCGGTTATGCCGATCTTGTAGACATATTGGGCGCTACCTACCCGCCACGACAGATCCCGCCATTTGAACCTGTAATCGTCGTGCCATTCCGCTTGCTCGTCCCTGGTAATCCGCTCTGGAGCCAGATGCGATAACGCGGCCCCCTGCCGGGCAAGCTCTTCGCGTGCCAGCCGCAAAGCCTCTTTTTCTTCGACTGCCGGCAGCTCCCGATTGGCTCTCCGCCGCAGCTCGTAACCGATCACCCGGCCGTCGGTTTCATCCAGCCGCACGCGGTACAGGTCGCCGCCGGGCATAAAATGCGTGACTTCCCAGTAAGCCAAAGGGCGAACGGAGCGGCTCGCTTGCGCAAACTCTTCCTCCAGTTTGTGCCGCTTCACATACGCGTCCATCTCCGCGTCGCCCTGGTAGAGTTCCGTCCGTATATACCCGGTTGTGTCGATCCCTTTTCCCTTTAAAAAATTGGCCGCCAGCCGTCCCGCAGCTTCCCGCGTCAGCGAAACCGGCTCGCCAGACACCACCTCTTGCACCGTCATTGCGGCAAACGCAAGCAAACCAAGCCAAGCCAAAATCCACAGCAGAGGATACTTGCCGCGACGCATCAGGTCCATCCTTTACCGTTTAATAATCTTCCAGTTCAATGCTGTTGGTTCCGTCGACAAACCGGTCAAGCGCCAAAACGTCTTCCACGGCGGCGGCGGAAAGATAGGTCACTCCGTCTTCCAGGAGAAAAGGAGCGTCGATTGCCACCACCTGTCCGTTTACCGTCATGGCGCCCGATTGCGTCAACAATTTGACATCCCGGCCTTTGTAGCGGAACGTCACCGTTTCGTCGTCGGGATTCCATTTGATCACCGTCCCGAGAGCTTCCAGTGTAAAACGCAGCGGGATGTAGCGTTTTCCGTTTTTCGTCAGGACTTTCTGGTTGGCGGTTTCGAGGCGGTTGACATAGGTCCGTTCGTTGGCGAGGTCAAACTGCACGCTCTTTTTCCGTTCGGGATGCACCGTTTCCACCGCGACAGGCAGCTGCAGCTCCCGGGTGGCGATCGCCACGTCAGGTGTCAACCCGCTCCCTTGCGGCGACGAGCCGTCCGAGAAGTAAAACTGTCCGTCCGTTATTTTTACTATGGCGCCGTTTTCCAATGTTATGCCCGAATGTTGCATGACGCCTTTGCCGAAAGACCGCTCGCCGACCAGTTTGGCCCGTTTGTTGGCCTGCAAGGCACCCGCCAAAAGTTCCGCCGCGCTGGCGCTGTCCCGGTCGATCAAAATGGCAAGCGGCAAATCCACGCCCTCAATATCGGCAGTGACCGTCTGCTCCATCCCCCGTTGCTTTAAGGTTACAATCACTCCGTCATGCAAAAATTTGTCCGCAATCCGCAGCGATCCCGCCAGATAACCGCCACCGTTGCCCCGCAGATCCAGGATTAAAGTTTTAATCCCTTTTCGCTGCAGATCCGCCAGGGCGAGGCTAAAATCCTGATCGATCTTCTCGGTGAAAGACAGAATGCGGATGTAACCCGTTTCCGCATCCAACAATTTGGAGGTTAGCACGGGAAGCTGGATTGCCTTGCGAACGATCGTAACGTCGAAGGGACTCCGCCCCGCCCGCTGAATTCCCAACGTGACCGGCGTTCCTTCCTTGCCGCGAACCCGCTCCGCGATCTGTTCAAACTGTTGGTCTTTCGTCGTGCGGCCGTCGATGGAGACAATCCGGTCCCCCGCTTTCAACCCGGCAGCCTCCGCCGGCGTGGCAGGATATACTTCTTTCACAAACAGGCCGGATGAATCCTGCCCGAGGGCGACTCCGATCCCCGCGTATCTCTGGTTGATGGAGTCAAGAAACTCCTGGTATTCCTCGTTTGTAAAATACGCGGTATACGGATCGTTTAAGGCGTCGAGCATCCCTTTCACCGCGCCGCGCATCAACGTTTCTTCACCGACGTTTCCCCAATGAACGTCCCGCAGCACCTCAAACAGTTGGATCAACGAAATCTCGTTCTTGCTTAACCCCGGCTCCTCCGCCATCACCGCGACGGGTTGAACAAGCATCCCGGCAGGGACTGTAAGTCCGAGAGCGAGCGCAAAAGGCACCCATTTTTTTGGCCGAGTCTGCTTCCGCATGGCTTCCTGCCCCCTAAAATTGCCCGCAAACGGGCAATTCCAATTTTCCAAGATTTTTATGGTTTAGGAAATTCGACAAGGATAACCGATTCCCTCCAACCGCAAGCAACAAATCATGAACTATTGTTTGGCGTAATGTGTTATTATGGGTGTGCAGACCTTTACCATGAAGGATGAACCTAGATGCAGCATATCAAAACCAGCACACGGATGCCATATCTGTTTTTGGCGGCAATCATCCTCGTCGGCACGTTGATTTACGTCTCCTCGCGGGCGATTACCGCCCCAACGTTCGGCAAGCAAGAACCCGTCTACTACAAGGATAAGGTACTCGTTCTTGCCTACCATCACATCGATCCGAAGCAAACGGGCTCCACCATCACGCCGGAGCTTTTCAAAAGCCATCTCGACGCTTTGCAAAACAGCAACTACAACGTCATCAGCATGGAAAAATATCTGCAGTTCGTGCGAACCGGCGAACACATCCCACCAAACGCGGTGGTGATCACGTTCGACGACGGATACGAAAGTTTCTACACTTACGCTTACCCGGAATTGAAAAAGCGCGGTCTTCCGGCAGCCCATTTTATCGTGGTCAAATCGACAGACATTTTCAACCCCGCCGCCCTGCCGCACCTGACGTGGGATCAAATGCGGGAGATGAAGAAAAACGGCATGGGTTTTTACAGCCACACCTACAATCAGCACCGCGTGATGAACACGACCAAAACCGGCAACCCGCAGCCAATTCTTGCGAGTCCGGTCTATCTTCCCGACAAAAAGCGGGTGGAAACCGACGCGGAATACCAAACCCGCATCCGGGAAGATCTCGCATTGGCGGAACGGCGGCTGCACGACGAGCTGGGCGAACAGCCGCGCCTGCTGGCTTATCCGTACGGCGCCTATAACGAAACCGTTGTCAAAATCGGAAAAGAACTCGGCATTGAATTGTTCTTCACGGTGCAGGAGGGAATCAACGGCCGCAACGACGTGCAGGTCAAACGGATTAACGCCGGAATTCCGGAAATGACGGCTGACGCTCTGCTCGCCAAGTTGAAACAATACCATGAGCCCCAACAAGCCAATTAGCAGCCAGCCAATTCATTGAAAAAGCCTGTCGCCGGCAAGGGGATTTGCAGGGCCGAAAGTGCTCCCCCCAACGGCGGCAGGCTGTTTTTCCTGATTGTCGGACTCTCGATTACTTCACGATGACCATGCCGGATTGCTCGTCATATTTCACAAGATGCCCCAGGAATTCGGAAACGAATTTCACCGGAACCATCGTGCGGGATTGCGTAATTTCAGCCGCTTTGTCGACGGTTTTCGATTCGCCGTTCACCTTAATCGTTTGGCTTCCGATCGGAATTTCGATCGTTTTGCCGTCTTTTTTGATGACGGCGGTCTGCGTTTCCCCGCTCCAGGTCACTTCCGCGCCAAGCGCTTTTGCGATCGCGCTGACCGGGATCATCGTCCGTCCGTCTTTGATATACGGTTCCACGTCAAATTCCGGCCTTTTCCCTTTCACGTACACTTTCACTTTTTGCGTATCGCCTTTTTCCTTGTAAATCTTGCTCAACAGATCGTACAGTTTGTCAGAGTCAGGCTTTTTGGCAAGCGCCGCTTCCACGTCGCTTTTCGCTTCGTCCACCTTTTTGCCTTTGACTTTCAGCGTCACCAGAATCTCGACTTGCTGCTCCGTTGCGGTGTCTTGTTGGACGTCGCTTTCCAGCTTTTCCTCCAACGCTTGTTCCGCTTCTTCATCGGTTGACGCCGTTCCGTCCTGTTTCAACATCGCTTTCAGCTTCTCGATCACCGCGTCCAGCGCTTCGTTGCTCGCTTCTCCGTTGCCGTCGTTACGCGCCTTCAACAAGCTCTTGAGAGCTTTCTCAATCCCTTTGTGCATCTTTTCGCGCTTCTGCTCTTTCTTTTCGTGTCCCAGCTTCTTCCCTTTTCCGTTGCCTTTATCCGTTTTGCTCGTGTCGTCTTGTTTCTGATCCTCATCCGTCTCCTTGTCTCCGTCATCTGTGTCCCCAGTCTCATTCTGACTGTTGGTTCCGTTAGAAACGGTAGGAGAATTGGTCGTCGGAGCCGCCGTAGTATCGGCCGGTGCCGTTGTCGTGTCCATCGAAGTTGTCGTTGCATCGGAAGAGGTCGTTGTTGTGCTTGCGCCGGCGCTTTTCGAAGACGATTTTTCCTCCGCGTTCGCCGCTGGTCCCGTCGGCACCGCCACTCCGATCAACAGAGCCATGATCCAGGTCAATACCTTTTTCATTCACCTTCACTCCTTTATAAGCCTTTATCGGATTTGTCGCATGCCGCGGTTGTTTCACACCGCGAATTCGTCCGTACCGATACTATATCCCTTTGCGCAGGCCCGTTTCATGGGGCTTAAGTCTCTTTTTTAAGCGATTTTACTTGTCAAGGTCATACCCATAAAAACGTGCAGGCCTTCGAATACAATGCCCGAAAACAGATTGAACGGGCGGCTGTGCGGCGATTTTTCAATTTGTGAAGGCCATTTTCTTATTGTAAAATAAAGACACAATAATATAGTGTAAGCTTGGAAAAGGAGTCCTTCCGATGGCAATTCGCAAAGCGGTCATTCCGGCGGCCGGTCTCGGCACGCGGTTTCTGCCGGCCACCAAAGCCCAACCGAAAGAAATGCTTCCAATCGTTGACAAACCGACGATCCAATATATTATTGAAGAAGCGGTCGCTTCCGGCATCGAAGATATCCTGATCATTACCGGCCGTAACAAACGGGCGATCGAAGACCACTTCGACCGGTCCGTCGAGCTGGAACTGCTGCTGGAAAGCAAAAACCAGCAAAGTTTATTGGAACAAACGCGCCAAATCTCCAACATGGCAAACATCCATTACATCCGGCAGAAAGAAGCGCTTGGCCTCGGACACGCCGTGCTCTGCGCCAAAAATTTCATCGGCGACGAGCCCTTTGCCGTCATGCTGGGAGACGACATCGTCAGCAGCCGGATTCCGGCCTTGCAGCAATTGATCGAAGTCTACAATCGGCGCCGGGGCAGCGTGCTGGGCGTGCAGCAAGTGCCGCCGGAGGAAACGCACCGTTACGGAATCATTCAATCGGAGGCGATCGGCGACCGGCAGTACCGGGTCGATCACGTGGTCGAAAAACCGGCCTCCAATCCGCCGTCGCGGTTGGCGATCATTGGACGCTACATTCTGGAGCCGGAGGTGTTTGCTTATCTCGAGGCAACCGAACCGGGGGTCGGCGGCGAAATCCAACTGACCGACGCGGTTGATGCGCTCTGCAAATGCCGCGGCGTGTTTGCCTGCGAGATTGACGGGAAGCGCTATGACATCGGGGATAAGCTCGGCTACCTCAAAGCCAACATCGAATTCGCTTTTGAACGGGCAGAAATGAAAAACCAACTCGCAGCATACCTGCGCAACCTGTGTGAAGAGTATCTGAACCTGTAATCCGATCCTCCCGTCACACCGGCCTTTTCTTGGCGGACCGTGAAAGGTTCCGTGCAAGAAAGGCTTTTTCTTTTTTTCTTGCCATTGTGTCTCGCCATTGTGGGGGAAGAGTTGCTTTTTGTGTACTCATCAGTATAATTTTGTACTAGTCAGTACAAATTTGAACTGACCAGTCAATTCATAAAAATCACCCGGATTGTGGAAAAGAGAATCGGGACACACCGAGAGGAGAGTTCAGTATGACCCGAAAAAGATGGTGGATCGGTGCCGGCGGCGCGGCGGCGATCGGACTCGTTCTTCTGTTTGCGTTTGGGCCGGCGAAAGCCAATCATCCGGCAGACACCGCCTACAGCGGGCTGGTGGAGCAAACGGAGTACGACTTGAGCTTCAAAATCGACGGACGCGTCGCCGAACTGCCGGTACAAGAGGGACAATATGTCAAAAAAGGGGATCTGATCGGCCAGCTTGAAAAAGGGGAATGGGAAGCGAAAGTCCATCAGGCTCAGGCGGCCGTCAGCCTGGCGGAAGCCAACCTGAACAAAGCGATGCAAGGCGTGGGATTGACAGACCGCGATACACAGGCGAAAGTCGCGCAGGCACAAGCGGCGCTGGGCGCCGCCCAGGCCAAATTTGACGCTTTGCGCAACGGCGCAAGACCGGAGGAAGTCGCCCAGCTTGAAGCCAGGGTGATAGCCGCCCAATCCGCCTGCAACTCCGCGGAAGACATGCTCAACAAGATGAATGCCCTCTACAACGCCGGAGCGGTTCCGCAAACCAAAAGAGACGAGGCGCAAGTCCAATACGACAAGGCAAAAGCGGAACTGACCGCCGCGCAAAAACAATTGGAAATGGCGAAACAAGGAGCCCGCCAAGAAGAGCTCAACGCCGCCAAATCGCAGGTCGAACAAGCGCGGGCGGTCCTCAACGAAGCCCTGAACGGAACGGGAAAAGTCCACTTGTCGCAAGCGGACGTAAAACTTGCCGAAGCGCAATTGTCGCAAGCCAGAGCGGCTTTGGAGGAAGCGGAAACCTACCTTTCCTACACCCGGCTGGTCTCGCCGGTCGACGGGATCGTCGTTCACCGCAACGTGGAACCGAACGAAATGGTAAGCAAAGGTTTTACCGCAGTAACGGTTGCGGATCCCAACGATAAATGGGTATCGATTTACGTACCGGAAACCCGTGTGGCGGATCTGAAAGTCGGGCAGACATTGAATCTGTACATTCCGGCAATGAAAGAACAGGCGGCGGGGCAAATCCTGTCCATCAACCAGGCGCCCGAATTTGCCGTAAAAAAAGCGACCAACCACTTGAACGACCGGGACATCCGGTCCTTCCAGATAAAAGTGAAACTCACCGCCAAACTGGACAGAATCTTCAAGGGCATGACCGTTGAATGGCAAGGGGCGACACCGAAATGACAACCGCCGACATCATCCTGAACGAATGGAAGGCCATCCTTAAGGACAAACGGATTCTCGCGATTCTGTTGCTTGTTCCCGTGGGATACATGCTTTTGTTCGGCTCCTTGTACAGCCAAAACAAAGTGCGGGAAATGCCGACCGTTGTGATCGATGAAGACCGCAGCCAATTAAGCCGGGCCATCATTCAGGCGTTCGAGCAGTCGGAAACCTTCCGCATCGTCGAGGAGACCGATTCCGAACAGGCCCTGCTTGAAAAAATCGAAACCGGCCAGGCGCACATCGGTCTGGTCCTACCGACAGGCTTGTCCAAAGCGATCAAGCAGGGCAAAGAAGCGGAAGTGATGACGATCATCGACGGCAGCAACATGATTGTCGCCAACGCCGGGCTACGAAGCGCCGGCGACATTGTGCAAGCCTTTTCCGGCGGCATCTCGGTAAAACGCCTGGAAGCCAGAGGGTTGGCTCCGGCCAACGCCTTCAGTATCCGGTACGGATATCGCATCCTGTACAATCCGGGACTCGATTACAGCACTTTCCTGCTGTTGGGGCTGCTTGGCGCCGTTGTGCAACAAGTGATGTTTCTCGGTATCGCGCTGTGTGTCACCAGGGAAAAAGAACAGGGAACGTGGGCGGATTTCCTGCTGCACTGGAAAAAGCCCTGGAAGGTGATTTACGGGAAATCGGTTCCCTATTTTCTGATCGGGGTGTTCAATGCGGTTCTGACTTCCGCCTTGCTGAAAAACATTTTCCATGTGCCGTTTATCGGATCGTTTTGGCTGCTGCTGCTTGTATCGGTCGTCTTTGTGGCCAGTCTGCTGGGGATTGGATTCTTCGCCTCCCTCTTCTCCGCCGATCGGCTGCAGGCCACGCAGGTTACCATGTTGATAGCGGTTCCTTCCTTCCTGCTGTCCGGATTCACGTGGCCTTTTGCAGCGATGCCTGGGTGGGTCGCCGCTCTTGGCCATGTCCTGCCCCTGACCTACTTCCTGCACGGGATCCGGGAAATTGCCGTCAAAGGAAACGGTTGGAACCAGATTGCCGGTGATATTGCGGTATTGTTGATGATGGCCGCAGGAACATGGATCCTTGCCGCAGCATCGATTTTCCTGCAAGGCCGGAAGCTTGCGGCATCACACACGTCAAAAGCTGCATCACGGCTCTAAAGTCACCCGGACCGGGTGACTTTCTATTTTTTTCATTGCGATTGTATTTTCATATATACTAAATTTAAATATGTGAAATATTTTGTCGGAACTCAACCTGACACCCGCCCAGTTCTTTGTGCTGCGCCAGTTGACACGGCGCCATCAGGCGACGGTGACGGAACTGGCGTATGCTCTGCAGGTAAAGCTTGGAAGAAGAGTTGGAACAACTGGTCAAAATCTACGAGAAACTGGCAACGATCATCGACAACGCGCGTGAGCAACGATAGGAGAGGACATACTCGTGAAAATAGCTGATTTTTCGGTAAAACGGCCGGTCACGATCGCGATGGTCATGATTGCGATCGTCATCTTCGGAATCGTGTCTCTCCCGAAGCTGAGCGTCGATTTGTACCCGGAACTGAACCTGCCCGTTGCCGTGGTGGCTACAAGTTATCCGGGCGCCACGCCGGCTGAAGTGGAGAAAATGGTGACCAAACCGTTGGAAGAAGCGCTCGGCACGGTCAGCAACATCAAGGAGATCCGGTCTGTTTCCATCCCCGAAGCTTCCCAGGTGATCGTGCAATTCAACTGGGGAACCAACATGGATCAGGCCACCCTGAACATGCGGGAAAAAGTTGACCTGATCAAAGGGCGTTTGCCCGACGGCGCCAACTCCCCCCGCGTCATTCGATTGGATCCCAACGCGATGCCCGTCATCACCATGTCGCTGTCGGGGGACCAGGATATCGTAAAATTGAAATCTTTGGCGGATGACGTGATCAAGCCCCGGTTGGAACGGGTCGAAGGCGTGGCCGCCGTCTCCGTTACCGGCGGCAAGGAGCGGGAAATCCATGTGATTCTGGATCCGAACAGACTCAACGCGTACGGATTGACGATCGACCAGATCCAGCAGGCGCTTCGCTCCGAGAACATTTCCGGTTCCGCCGGGTTGGTCTACGAAGGAAGCCAAACCATCCGCATGCAGGTCAAGGGAGAATATCAGACTCCCGCTCAAATCGGGGACACGCCGGTTCGTTTGCCAAGCGGAGGAACCGTCCCCCTCAGGGAACTGGCGGCAGTCGAAGACGATTACAAAGAGGTCAGCCAAAAAACCTATGTGAACGAAAAACCCAGCATCGGAATCGGCATCAGCAAAGCGACCGGTTCCAACGCGGTGCAGGTGGCGGACGCGGTCTCCAAAGAACTGGCGTCCATCAAAGAACTGCTTCCGAAAAACGTCGAACTCCACACCGTTCTCGACACGTCAAAATTTGTGAAGGATTCGATCAATACGGTGACCAAACACTTGATCGCCGGCGGTATTCTGGCGGTGTTTATCCTGATGCTGTTCCTGAACAGCGCACGTTCGGTGCTGGTGATTGCGATCGTCATTCCGATCTCTGTCATCGCCACCTTCAGCCTCATGTATTTCACGGGTGAAACGATTAACCTGCTGACGCTTGGCGGCTTGACGCTGGGGCTGGGGTCGCTTGTCGACTTCGCCGTCGTCGTTCTCGAAAGCATCTATCGCAAAAAACAGGAAGGCCACGACATCAAACTCGCTTCGATTATCGGGACGAAAGAAGTCGGCACCGCCGTCATGGCTTCCGCTTTGGCCCAGATCGCGGTGTTTGTGCCGATCGTGTTCGTGGAAGGGCTGGCGTCGCAATTGTTCGGCCCGTTGGCGCTGACGGTGGTCTATTCCCATATCGCCGCCCTGTTTGCGGCTGTCACCCTGGTGCCGATGATGTCCTCGAAGATTTTGAAAAAGGTGCCGACGCCGGAAGAAGAAATCAAACTGCTGGAGTCCCGATCCAAAAATCCGTTCGTGCTGTTCGCCAAGTTCTTCCACCGGGTGTCCCAGGGCTATGGCCGGCTGATCCGCTGGGCACTTGGCCACCGCAAAACAGTCATATGGGTCACCGTCGGCCTGTTTGCCGCTTCCGTCGCCGCCACCCCGCTGGTCGGGGCGGAATTCATCCCGAAAATGGACCAGGGAGAACTGGCGGTGGACATTGAAATGCCGCATGGCACCAAGTTGGAGGAGACCGAAAAAATGGCGCGGCGCGTCGAGCAGCTTGCGCTTGCGATTCCCGAGAAATCGGTCATATATACGACCATCGGCAGCAACAACACGCCGACCATCGCGCAGCAAACGATGACCCACCTGGCAACGGTGCAGGTCAAACTGGTGCCCAAGGATCAACGCAAACGTTCCACCGACCAGATTGTGGAAGAACTGAACAAACAAGTCGCTGACATTCCGGGAGCGAAATTTACCGTCAAAACGGTCGACAACTCGGGTGGTCCGATGCAAGCTCCGTTGGAGATCAGCATCCGGGGCGATGACGAAAAAGTTCTGAAAGACATCAGCGAGATCGTGCTGGCTGAAGCAAAACAAGTCGCCGGCACCCGCAATTTGGCGACTTCCATCCAGGCGACGCAGCAGGAGTACCAGATTCTCGTCGACAAACAATCGGCGGCAAAATACGGAATCGCCACCGGACAAATCCTGTCCGCGATTCGAACCGCTTTTGACGGACAAGCGACAACCCAATACCGGACGGGTGACGACGAGATTGACATCAAAGTCATGTACCCGAGAGAAACCCGCAACGAAAAGGCGAATCTCAACGAACTGCTCGTCACGACGCCCACCGGCAGCCAGATTCCGGTATCGATGCTTGCCAAGATTCAAAAAGTGGACGTGCCGGAAAAAATCAACCGCATCAACCAAACGCGGGAAGTCAGCATTACAGGCGACATTTCCGGCCGCGACCTCGCTTCCGTCAGCAATGACATCAAAGCACGCCTGGCCGATCTTGCGCTGCCCGACGGTTACTTCATCGAAATCGGCGGGCAAACGAAGGAAATGGCGGATGCGTTCGGCAGCCTGGGCCTCGCCATCATCCTGGCGATCGTTCTGGTCTACATGGTCATGGCCAGCCAGTTCGAATCCCTGTTCCATCCGTTCGTGATTATGTTCTCCGTCCCGCCGACGTTTATCGGCGTCGTCGTAGGGCTTTTGGTCACGGGATATCCATTGAGCGTACCCGCTCTGATCGGGGCGATCCTGCTCGTCGGTATCGTGGTCAACAACGCCATCGTGTTGATCGACTACGTCAATACGCTGCGCAGACAAGGCATCGGGCGTGACGAAGCGGTGCTCAAGGCCGGTCCCGTGCGGTTGCGTCCGATTTTGATGACCACTCTGACCACCGTCCTGGCCATCATTCCCATGGCCTTTGCCGGCGGCGAAGGGAACGAAGGATCGGCTCCGATGGCCGTTGTGGTGGCGTTCGGGTTGACCTTCTCGACCCTGATTACGCTGGTGCTGGTCCCTGTCGTCTATACGCTGTTCGATGATTGGATCCAGAAGTTCAAAGCGCGGCGAATGGCTCACAAAAACCGTGGCGCGACTTTGGAAGGGAGAGCGTTATGAAGAGAATTTCAGCCAGTATCCTCGCACTGGCGGCCAGCCTGTCGCTGATCGCCGGGTGCTCCGATAAATCGAAACAAACCGGTGCCCAGGACAAAACGCTTCCGGTTATGGTGCAAACCGTGACGGAAGGAACGGTTGAACAATCACTGACTTTCACGGGAACGGCGGAAGCGAACGTGGTCGTTCAGATTGCCCCGAAAGCAAGCGGCAGAGTAGTCGCGATTCCGGTCAAAGTCGGAAGTTTCGTCAAACAAAACGACGTGCTGTTGCAACTGGAGGACACCGATCTGCGAAACGCCCTGCGGCAGGCGGAGGCCTCTCTCAACTCGGCGAAAGCGAATCTCGCGCAAGTGCGGGCCACGCAGCAATCCGGATCGATTCAGGCAGACAACGCGGTGATCCAAGCCAAACAGGCGCTGGATGACGCCAAAAACAATCTGCAGAGAATCGAGGCGCTGTTTCAGGCGGGTGCAGCCTCAAAACTGCAATTGGAACAGGCCCAAACGGCGCTTGTCAATGCCGAAGTTGCCTACAACAACGCGGTGGCAGCCCGCGACAGCAGCACGCGAACGGAAGCCGTCAAAGTGGCAGAGCAAGCGGTGAACCAAGCGCAAGTCGGGTATGACATCGCGCTGTCGAATCTGGCAAACGCGACAGTCCGTGCGCCGCAAGCGGGCCAAATCGCTTCGATCGCCACCGAGGTTGGACAGATGGCGGGACCGACCGCTCCGGTGATCACATTGGTCGACCAAACACGGATGAAAGTGAAGCTGGAAGTTCCCGAATCCTCCCTCCCCTATTTTCAGACAGGGAACCCGATTGACATCGGGTTTGCATCCCTGCAAGTGAAGACCGCGGGCAAGGTGGAGTCGGTCAGCCCGCTTAACAACACGCCGAGCAAAGGGTATCCGGTTGTCATCACGATTGACAACGCGGATGCCAAGATCAAACCGGGCATGGTCGCCAAGATCACCGTGACCCGCTCAGACAACTCGAAAAAGGGACTCAAAGTCCCGACCGATTCCATTCTGACCATCGACGGCAAAACGTACGTCTATATCGTCGACGGCGACAAAGCGGTCAGACGTGAAGTGACGGTCGAGGAACAGACGAGTGCCGATTCGTTGATCAGCGGCGATGTCAAACCCGGCGACCGGCTGATCGTCAGAGGCCAAACGATGTTGAAAGAGGGCGCAAAAGTGCGGATTGTAGACAAATAACGAAAAAATGACGTAAGACATCCGACGGTTCCTTGAAATGCCAAGGAACCTTTTTTATCTTTGCCAATCGGGGGAAAGTATCATATGTTATAATCAGATATCATAGATTCGTTTTTAAAAAGAGGCGATATTCGTGAAAAAGATCGCTGGCTTTATTATTGTGTTTGGAGTAAGCGTTTTGGTTTATGCCGTACTCGGCAGTACGGGTAAGCTTCCGGAATCAAATTGGGATCCCGTTGCTTTTTTATTGGGTGTGTGCGGGTTGGCGGCTGCCATTTCCGGAATCGGCTTTGCGGTCTACGGATATTACAATACACACTTAGCCGAAAAAATCGTTGAGGAAAAACTGCAAAAAAAGTTTTCGGAATTAATGGTTGAAATACACGAAGAGAATTTAAAAATGCAAGAAGCGATGCAAAAGCTTCTTGTTGGTTACAATATGGAATTTAATGAAAAAAATATCGATGCAGCAATCAAATTATATGAACAAGCTGTTCACACATATCCAAACATCTATAACGGCTTCACTGCACTCGCTTACGCCTATTGGAAACATAAGAAAGATCCCATATTGGCCAAAGAATATTTTGATCTTGCTCTACAACACAATCCAAACTCTTATCAATGTTTGTTCGATCTGGCGCGTTTTTCCGCTGAAAATAACGAATTGCTCTCCGTATACCCTTATTTGAAAAAAGCACTGCAGCTAAATCCGGACTCTTACAAGGACATCGATGCCGATCCGGTGTTCGACGGTTTTAAAAAGCAATACCCCGACAAATACTCCGACCTTGTCACTTTCGCAAAAAACGCGTCCGCAGACAAGGTCTGACCTTTACATGCTTCCGGCGGAGCCTTCCTGTCAAATCGTCAACCATTTTCCCGTTAATTGTCGAAACGGAAATTTCGACACGGGTTACTCTCCCATCATCATCGCTCTCTTGCCGCCCGACGGTTTCACATCCTTCAGGAAAAACGCCAGAACCGCTCCCACCAGCGAAAGCCAGGCGGTGACCCAGAACACATCATCAATCGCACGCACCGTGGCCACCTTCTGCAATTGGCTCCAAATCGCAAGCAGGCTTAACGTATTGGCCTCCCCGCCTGCGTACCCGGCGGCCCATATCGCGTTTGTCAATTGTGTGAGCGCTTCCGCTGCCGGTTGCGATGCAATGCTGATCTGTTCGGTTCCGATCGCGGTGTGAAAGGTGATCCGCTCCGTCAGCAGCAGCGTCAACCAGGCGATTCCAAACGCGGCGCTGACCTGCCGGACCGTATTCGTAATCGCGGAACCCTGCCCTTCTTTATTTTTCGGCACGGTGTTCATTCCCGCCGTGGTAACCGGCATCATCACCATCCCCACTCCGAAACCGCGGATCATCATCCAAACGATGATCGTCGCAAACGGCGTGTTCACGTCAAGATAATGCGTCAGATATTGGGATAAGGCGGTGACCGTGAGCCCCGCAACCGCCAGCCATCTGGCCCCAATTTTGTCGAACAAAGCTCCCGAAATCGGCATCATAACGCCGGTTACAAGCGCTTGCGGAAGCAGCAGCAGCCCGGTCTGGACAGCCGACAGCCCCGAGATGTTCTGAAAGAAAATGGGAAACAGGAAGATGCTTCCGAACAAAATGATCATGGCAATGCTCGAGACTACCAAAGACAACGAAAACACCGCATTTTTCAGCAGCTTTAAATCGAGCATCGGCTCTTCCGTGTTCCATTCGATCAGAACGAAAGCTAGCAAACTGACAGCCGCTATGATGAGATAGAAAACCACTTCCGGATCCGACCACCCTTTGTCGGGCACGATTCCGAGCCCGTACAGCAATGTGGCAAACCCGATCGACGACGTGACGAATCCCCAAACATCAAACTTCTGTTTCGCGACGTGCTCCATTTCTTCCAAAATCAACAACGCCAGCAAAAAATCCAGGATTCCGATCGGCACATTGATATAAAAAATCAGGCGCCAGTTCAAATATTCGGTGAAATAGCCGCTCAGCGTCGGTCCGGTGGCAGGCGCAAACATAATGGCGATTCCGAAAATCCCCATCGCAACTCCGCGGCGTTCGGGCGGAAACATGCGAAACGCCATCGCCATGCTGACGGGCATGAGAGCGCCGCCGCCAACCGCCTGTATAATCCGGAAGACAATCATCGATTCGTTGCTCCAGGCCATCCCGCACAGCCCCGAACCGACGGTGAAAACCGCCAGGGCGTACAGAAAAATTCTTTTGTATCCGTATCGATCGCCCAAATAACCAGTCACGGGCACCAGCGCGCCGACAACCAGCGTGTAAGCCGTCATCACCCACTGAATTTGCGAAGTGGTGACGCCAAAAACGGCCATCATTTTGGGGATCGCCACGTTCACGATCGTCGTATCCAAAACGGACATGAAGACACCGATGATCAACACAAGCATCGAAAGCCCGGTCCGCTGCCGCACATAAACTCCCCCTAGTTGACGCGAACCCTGAATCTCCGTCAACTCTATCTTATCATTTGTGACTTTATAAGCATAGGTCTTGTTTTATGACGGCGCTCATCCCCGGCGACAACGGCTCGCCCTGCCGGTCGTCGATGAAGGTTTTGACCGGGAGGCGAAAAAACCTGCCCCGGTCGGATGCGGCCTAAAGGCAGGCTGTCTGAAGAGCTATTTTTCTACTGGCAACGGTTGATGGGCCAGCGTTTCGACCCGTTTTTTCCGTTCGGGGTTTTTCCGTTTGAATGTTGCGCCAAATTTCCGGGACATCCATTGTCCAAAATCGTCAAACAGCGAGTACATCACCGGCACCAAAACCAATGTGACCAACGTGGAGAAGGTAAGACCGAACGCCACAACCGTCGCCATCGGCGCCTGGGCTTCCGCTCCTTCTCCCAGTCCGATCACAAGCGGCAGCATCGCCAGCACCGTCGTGCCGGTAGTCATCAGGATCGGACGCAAACGGACGGGGCCGGCTTGTTCAATCGCCGCGTTGCGTTCGATCCCCCGCTTCCGCAACTGGTTGATATAATCGACAAGCACAATCGCGTTGTTCACGACAATCCCGATCAACATGATCATACCCGTCAAAGCGTTGATGCTGAGGGAACGGTGGGTGGCCGCCAGACCGAGCGCAGCTCCGATAAACGTCGGCGGCAGCGAAAACATGATGATAAAAGGACTGAACAAAGATTCAAACTGGCTGGCCATCACAATGTACACGAGGACGATCGCCAGCGGCATGGCAAGCCCCAGACTTTTAAACGACTCGTTCAGATCGTTGGTTTGTCCGCCCAGGGCGACCGTGTATCCGTCAGGAACCGGCAGTTCGGCCAGCTTCGCGGAAACCTGCTGCTGCACGATCCCCTGGTTGGCGTTGAAAAGATCGCTGGAAACGGTCACCTGCCGGGTCTGGTTGGTCCGGCTGATCTGTGCCGGCTTGACACCCGGGACAAGAGTCGCCACGTCTGTCAACGCCACTTGTCCTTCGTTCGCCGTCGCGATCGTCAGACGCGCCAGATTTTCCAGTTGACTGCTGAAAGCTTCCGGATATTTCACAATGACATCGATTGAACTGTCCGCCGAATGCAACTGTGTCGCGACCGAGCCTTGATAGGCACTGCGGATCGCTGACACGATTTGCCCTACGGACAAACCGTAGCGGGCGGCGCGCTCCCTGTCGATTTTCAGTTCATATTGCGGAACCTGCCGGTCCAGCGAACTCTGCACATTGCGGGTTCCGGGGACGGAAGCGACAGCGTCTTCCACCAGATTGCTGAGTTTTTGCAGCACTTTTACGTCGTCCCCGGTGATCTGGACCTGAATCGGGGACCCGCCGCGACCAAACGACGTGGACGCGGCCGCTACCATGATGCGGGCCCCCGCAATATTCGCCGCTTTTTGCCGGACCTCTTCCACCACTTGATCGGTGGATCTCTTCCTTTCGGCCAGCGGTTTCAAGTTGACCTGAATGTTGGCGCGATCCGTCGAAGCATTGCCGAAAGGCCCCTGGTTGCCGCCGCTTCCCACCTGTGTGAAAACGGTTGTAACTTCCGGGATTTGTTGGATGATCGCTTCGACACGGGACGCAATCCGGTTGGTCGCTTCCAAGTTGGTGCCGGAAGCCATCTGGATCGAAACCCGGAACTGGCCTTGGTCAACGTTTGGCGTCAGCTCAAATCCAATGAGCGGCACCAGCGCAACGCTGCCGGCCAACATCAGGACCGTCGCCGTCACAACCGTCTTGCGGTGGCCAAGCGACCATTTCAGCAGTCGCCCGTAAGCGCCATTCAATCGCGCGATCCCGCGCTGGAAAGCCGCCATCGGGTTAAAACGCCCTCCGGCCGCGTGTTCTTCGTCCCCGTCGACTTTCGGCATCAGCCGGGATGCCAGCATCGGCACCAGCGTCAACGCGCCAAACAGCGCCGCCACGTGGGAAAAACTGACAGTCAGCGCCAGCGGTCCAAACAGTTGCGTCGCCAATCCCTGCGTAAAAGCGATCGGCGCAAAAACGGCGATCTGCGACAAAGCGGAAGCCATGACGGCAGTCCCCACCTCGGCCGTGCCCAGTTTTGCGGCTTCTTTCGCATCGTACCCTTCATTGCGATACCGGAAAATGCTTTCAATCACAACAACCGCGAAATCGACCAGAGAGCCGAGTCCGAGCGCCAGACCGCCCAGGGTGACCGTATTGATCGTTTGATTGCTGAAGTACATCAGAGAGAAGGTGCTGATGATCGAGATCGGAATGACGACGCCGATAATGAGCGTCGTCCGCACCCTTCTCAGAAAGAGATACAGCACGACAATCGACAGGACGGCGCCAATCGCGGTATGCTCAATCACCGTGTTGATCGATTTCTGGATAAAATCGGCCTGGTCCGTAATCACGGTCAGTTTAACCGCTTTCGGCAGCAACGTTTGCAGCTGCTCCAGAGTCTTTCGCACATTCTTTGACACCTGAACGGTGTTGGCGTTGGAAACTTTCAAAATGTCGATGCTGACACTCTGCTCTTTATTGACCCTCGCTTCCTGGGTGACTTTCGCAAATGTGTCCGTCACCTTGGCGATATCCTTCAGCCGAACGGTGTTTCCGTTTGCCAAACGAACCGAAACGTTTCCAATCTCGTCGACCGAAGCGAAAGTTCCGTTGACGTGCAGGCTCAAGTCCTTGTTTCCCTGGCGAATCTGTCCGGCGTCGGCGGATGAGTTGTCCGACTGCAGCGCCTGCATCACCTGGTTGATCGACAGTCCGTACGCCTGCATTTTCGCCGGATCAAGCTCAACGTCAATTTCCCTTTTTTTCCCGCCCGTGACTACAACAGACGCAACGCCGTCGATCCGGGACAATCGCGGTTCCAAAATGTCGGAAGCGAGACGCTTCAATTCCACAGAGTCCAATTTGCCCGACAAGGCGACCGTCATGATGGGAGAACTGTTCGGGTCAATTTTCACGATGGTCGGGGCGTCTACGTCATCCGGCAACTGGCGGCGGACACGGTCCAGCTTGTCGCGCATGTCCAGAGTCGCTTGGTCCATATCGATGCCGTAATTGAAACGGACAATCACCTGTGAGGAATTTTGCCGCGAGTTGGAGTCCACCTGCTTCACGTTGGGGACGGTTGCCATGATCGCCTCGATCGGCTTGGTGATTTGCCGCTCAATCTCTTCCGGCGAAGCGCCTTGCCACGTGGTGTTGACGACGGCCACCGGTATCGAAAGATTCGGGTACAGGTCGACCCGCAACAGAGGAATGGAAATCATTCCAAGCAAAATCAAAACGATCATGACCATCGAAATCGTGACCGGTCGCTGGATGGAAAAATTGGCGATTTTCATTGTTTGCCACCCACCAGCCGAACCGGCGTGCCTTCCCCCAGCAACTCCTGCCCCGCCATCACCAGCACATCCCCGGCTTTCAGCCCTTCCAGCACCTCAACCCGGTTCGTTTCCACCGTTCCAAGCCGCAGCAGATGCTGATGCGCCACATTGTTTTCAACCGTAAACACTTTCGGACCGTCGGGCGTCTGCACCAGGGAATCGGCAGGGATGACGACCGACTGCCGCGGCGCGATCCCGTTTACCTGCACTTGCGCAATCATACCGGGTTTTAATTCGCCGTTCGGATTCTGGATCTCGATTTCGGCCGGGTACGCCTTCAAACCGTTGTCGGCAACCGAACTTACGCGTGTGACGGCCGCTTCGAAAATCTTACCGCCCAAGACTTGCACCGTCACCTTGACGGGCAATCCGGGCTTGACCGTCTCGATCAGCGTTTCCGGTACATTGACGTTGATTTTCACCGGATTCAATTGGGCCACCGTGGCGACCGGGGTTTGCGGACCGGCGTATCCGCCGACTTCCGCGTCTCTCGATACCACTACCCCCGCTACCGGTGAAGGAATCGTCGCCTGGTTCAACTGGTTCTGGATGAACGCCAAGTTGGCTCTGGCCTGGTTGACCTGCGCGCTGGCGACTTTCACCTGGTCCTGATCGAGCGGATTGCCGCCCGCATTGCTCGCTTCGAATTGCTGCAGAGCCGCATCGTACTTCGCCTGGGCGTTTTTCAAATTCAACGCGGCGGTATCCAATTGCTGCCGGGACGCGGCGTTCGCGTCAAACAATTTTTGGGTCCGGTCATAGTTCGCCTGCGCGTCCGCCAATGCGGCTTTCGCCTGTTCCAATGCGGAAGCCGCCTGGCTGTATCCGGTCTTGGCGTCCGTCTTCGCCTTTTCCAATTGGGCCATTGCCACTTGCAACGCCGCTTGCTGCTGCCGCAATTGGATTTCCAAATCGGAGGTGTCCAGTTGGGCGAGCGGTTGTCCTTCCGTCACCGTATCGCCGACGTGAACAAACACTTTTGCCACCTTTCCGCTTTGCTTGGGAACAACTTTGGTTTGCAGGCCGGAAACGATCTGTCCGGTCAAAAGCACGTTTCCGCCGATCTCATCCGTCTTAACGACGGCAGTTTCCACAGGGACCGTTCGCGCCTGCGGCGCCGCCGCGGGCTTGGACGAAGAACATCCGCCCAACAACCACGCACTGCCGAGAATTGAAGCAAGAGCCACACGAACGATATGCCTCTTCATAAGTTCCTCCGGATCAATTTTAGTAAAATTATTCTAGCACAGATAGAATCGCAAAAATGTGGAAAAATTGTGGGACGCCGGCGTCCCCCGTCACGTGATTCCCGCTTCCAAAATCAGGCCTTGGCCGCCTGTCCCCCGGGAGGGGTCTGCGGGGAAACTGGAGGCGTGGCGGGAGCCGCATCTGCAGCGGATTTTTTCTTTGGAATCAGCAAAAAAATCAGCGGCAGCGCGAAAAACACAGGTAAAGAAGCTATCAGAAAGGTATCGGCAATCGCCCGCACCGCCGCCTCTTTCTGCACCACTCCGCCGATGACCGACAGAGCGGTTCCGTTCGCCGTGGCGGTGTCGAGTCCCGATTGCACAAGCATCCCCGACAACCCAGCTTGAATCTGGCTGGCAGTACCAGACGTTACGGACACTTCATCCGCAATGCGGGAAGCGTGAAATGTCTGCCGCTGCTGCATAATCACCGTCATGACGGCGATCCCGAACGACCCCGCAATCTGCCGGATCACGTTGCCGAGTCCCGAAGCCCGACCGATCAAACGTGGCGGCACGGCGTTCATGCCCGCCGTCGTCAGCGGCATCATGCACAACCCCATGCCCAGCCCGCGAATGGCCAGCACCACCGTCAGCCAATGGTTGGGGGTATCCAGTGTCAGCCTGTGCAGTTCATATGTCATCGCAGCCAGAATCGAGAGCCCGGCCCATCCAAGGGGCAGGATTCCGAACCGGTCGAACAGTTTGCCGGCAACCGGCATCATAATCCCCATCGCCATCGCCTGCGGCATCAACAGCAGCCCAGTTTGCATCGCCGACATCCCCTGAATGTTCTGCAGGTAAAGCGGCGTCAGAAAGATCCCGCCGAACAGTCCGATCATCACCAGACTCGACGAAATGGCGCTGCTCAGAAACACCGGATTTTTCAAAAGGCCAAGCTCCAGCAACGGATCTTTCCTGCCCATTTCCACCCACACCAGCAGAGCAAAACTGGCGGCGGACACAAACAACAGGCTGACAATATACAAGGAACTCCATCCTTCCGACTGTCCCTTGCTGAGCGCCAGAAGCAGCGTGCCTGTCGCCAGGGTGGACAGCACAAAACCCGCCCGGTCGAGCGACAAGCCCTCATGCGTTTCCGTTTCGTTCAGGACAAAAACCACAAAAACGATCGCCAGGATGCCAATCGGCACATTCATCGCAAACAGCAGGCGCCAACTGAAATGTTCGACCAGATAGCCGCTGAGCGTGGGACCGACCGCGGGCGCCACCATGGCGGCAATCCCCCACAGTCCCAGCGCCAGCCCGATCTGGTTGCGCGGCATCACCTTGTAAATGATCGACATGCTCAGGGGCATGATCACCCCGCCGCCGATTCCCTGGATGATGCGAAACACGATCATGCTGGAGGTGCCCCACGCTATGCTGCACAAAAAGGAACCGATCACAAACACGGCCAGAGCCACAATATACGATTTCTTGTATCCGTAGCGGTCCCCCACATAGCCGCTGATGGGAATGATGATTCCGGACGCCAGCATATAACCGGTGAGCACCCATTGAATGTCTTGGGTCGACGCGCCAAAAACGGCCATCAGCTTCGGCAGCGCAACGTTGATCAGGCTGTTGTTGAGAATCGCGACGAAAGCCCCCGCAATCACGGCAGCCAGCGCCAGCCATTTGTAAGCGCCGCTTGACGCTTGCGGGTGGCTGATAACTGCTGCCTCCCCGATCACTTGGATTCCCCCTGGCTGACGCGGACTTTTGCTCCGTCCTGCAGGTTCGCGACAGGCCGGATCACCAGTTTATCCGACTCTTTCACGCCGGATTCCGCGACAAACCAGTTCGCGTCCTTCGCTTTACCCGAAACCTCGGTCATTTTTACACGGTCTCCCTGTACGACAAAGACGTAATTTTTGCCGTCCCGCTGTACCATCGTGCTGATCGGGATTTCAATTTGTTTGGAATCCGCCGCGGCAAACGACAATTCAGCCACCATTCCGCTCCGCAGCACGCCGTCCGGGTTCGCAATCCGGATTTTCACCGGGAACGTGTTGCTGTTCTTGTCGGAAACGGGGCTAATAAAGTAAACCGTACCGGTAAAACTCCTGTCGCCAAGGCTTTGTACCCGTACCGCAACCGTATCGTCAAGCTTAATGCGTGAAACCAGCGTTTCCGGCACACTGGCTTCCACCGCCACTTCATCCATGCTCACGATGGTAAACAGCGGAACGCCGGGAGAAGCCATCTCGCCCGCATGAATGTTCTTGACTGCCACAATCCCGCTGATCGGCGCTTCGATTTTCGTATTGCTCAGGGTGTTGCGGGCCAAATCCAGCGCCGCCTGCAGACGGTTCACTTCCGCCTGCAGGGCGGCAATCGTGTTGACCGTCGCCCCTTCCCGTGCCAGGTCCAGTTTCGCCTTTACCTGCTCATAACCGCTTTTCGCGTTTGCCAGATCCTGCTGCGCTTTCTCCAGGTCGGCTTGCGGCAAAGCCCCACTGTCAAAAAGGGCTTTTTTCCGCTCAAAGTTTTTCTGCGCCAAATCGTAAGCAACCCGGTTCTGTTCGAGGGAACTTTCCAACTGCTGAATCTCCTGCGCACGGGCTCCCGCTTTTGTGTCGGCCAGTTTTGCCTGCGCCCCCTTGAGCCCCGCTTCCGCCTGCCGGACCTGTTCCTGATAATCGCTCGCATCAAGTTCCGCGAGGATTTGCCCTTTCTCGACCTTCATCCCCTCTTCCGCGTAAGTCGCCGCGACTTTGGCCGCCAGTTTGGATGCCACCTGCACCTGTTCTTTCGGCGCGATCTTCCCGCTGGCCAGCGCTCCGCCCTCCACGGTATACACCTTTACATCGCGCACCTGTTGATCCTCCGCTTTCATCGCCGGCTTTGCGTCGCTGCAGCCCGCCGCCAGCGCCAGGATTGCCACGAGAGCCGACACGAACTTTACACGCTGCATGCTTCTATTCATCGGAACCCACCCTTATCACGATTTGAGATGAATCCTGATCACCGCGCTCATGCCCGGCGACAACGGCTCGCCCTGCTGGTCGTCGATCGAGATTTTGACCGGGACCCGCTGCGTCACCTTCGTAAAATTGCCGCTGGTATTGACGGCTGGCAGCAGCGAAAACGTGGAGGCGGTCGCTTCCCCGATTTCTTTCACCTTCCCGTGAAACTTCACGCCGGGAAAGGGATCGACCGTAAAATCGACGCTCTGCCCAACCCTGATTTTGTGCAAATCCGTTTCTTCGATGTTGGCGGACACGTACAGCGCCTGCTTGTTGACGACCATGGCCACCGCCTGGCCGGGCGCGACGACTTCGCCAGGCTTTGCCAGCGTCTTGATCACGGTGCCTTCGACCGGCGCCCGCAACACCGCATGATCCAGCATGCTGTTCGGAAGATTTGTGATATCCTGCCGGCCGACGATCTGATCCGCCACCACATAATCCCCTTCCGAAACGTTCAAGGCTATCAACTTTCCGGCAACCTGCGGCATCACCCGGTAAATGTCGCCGCTGACGCGGGCGTCTTCCGTTTCTACATAATTGGCCGTTTTGTACCAATAATAAAATCCGATCCCGCCGCCGCTGACAACCAACAGCGCGAGGATCACCAGCAAAATGGTTTTTCGGTTCATTGGCTCGCTCCATCCTTCTCCTTCAAATGATTTTCCAAATGATTGTCTAACAGCTGCAAGGCCCGGATTGCCGCATCCAGCTCCATGTCCGACAATTCCTGCAGCAAATTGGCAAAATAGTTTTCCTGCAGCAGAGGCACCTGCTTTTTGATCTCATCGATCCGATCGGTTTTGTAGATCCAGATCACACGCCGGTCTTCCCGGTCGCGGCGGCGTTCCGCCAGCCCCTGCCGTTCCAGCCGGTCGATAATGCCCGACACCGTGCTGTACGACAAATCCACCGCCTTGCTGATCTGCCCGATCGTTTTCGGTTGATCGTAAATCTGTTTCAACACCATGATCTGGGGCACGGTAATGCCGTAATCGGCCAGCTCCTCCGCAACAATCCGCCCAAACCGTTTGTTGATCCTTTTGAACAACCGGTAAATCCTCGCGGCTTTTGTTTCCACCCCTCGCCTCAACTCCTTTCCACACAAAAATTTTCGATGCGAAATATATTCATGCGAAATATTTTAATTGAGAAAAGAAAAAAATACTAGTGCGTTCCCCTTTCCACTTTAACCCGGAAAAGGGAGCGCACCTGAAAGCAACATCCCGGGGCCCATCCCGGGCCCGGACAACCGCTATTCTTCAATCCGGGTCCTGGCTTGATCTCTCAGGTTGGATTGGCCTTTGACCACCACTTTGTCGCCCGCGTTCACGCCCTGCAGAACCATGACCTTCGACGAGTTCCCTTCGGAGACCGTGACTTCCCGCTTCACCGCTTTGTCCCCTTCGATCACATACACGTATTTTTTTCCGTCCTGTTCCACGATCGCGTCGGTTGGGAGCAAGAGCCCCTTTTTGCCTTCCGGATCCTTCGCGAGAACCTCCGCCTTCATCCCCGGAACCAGGCGGCGGTCCGGGTTCGCTACTTCAATCTCGACAGGGAACAGTTTCGACTGGCTATCCGCCTGCAGCCCGACATATTTGACTTTTCCCTTGACGGCCGCCGACTGCGCGGGAACGTTGAGATCGACTTCCATCCCGGTTTTAAACTTTGCCAGGTTGTTCTCCGACACGTTCAGCTTTACAAGGACAGGGTCGAGATCGATCAGCGTGAAAACCGGCCCCTGCGGCCCCACCAGAGCCCCCGTATCGTAATGGATCGACGAAACAATTCCGTCGGCGGTCGCGCGGATGACCGTATCATTCAGCGACGAATTGGCTCGCTCCAGACCGACCTGCGCCTGCCGGACGCCGGCTTCCGCCACTTCGATCGCCGCCATTCCCTGTTTCGCTTGATTCAGTTGGCTCTGCGCCTGGTGCAGGGCGGCTTCCGCCTGCTCCAACTGCGATTGCGAAGCCGCTCCCGCTTCAAATAAAGCCTTCGTCCGGTCGTAGTTGGCCTGTGCAATCTCCAATCCTCTTTTTGCGATTTCATAGGAAGAATGGCCGGATTCCACGACTCCGTTGCCTTCCCTCGCCTGTTTCAGGCTGGCGTTTGCCATCTCCAGCGCCGCCTCCGCCTGCCTGACGCCGAGAACATAGTCCGTCTGATCCAGCTTGGCAAGCACTTGCCCGTTTTTCACCGCATCGCCTTTTTTCACGTAGATCTCGCGGAGCGTCCCCGACACCTTCGGCACGATCGCGACATTGGCATTGGCGGACACTTCCGCCAGCAGCCGGACCGGCTCATTGACTTCCCCTTCTTTGACTTCCTCGACTTTTACCGTAACGGCGGTTGTGCCCGGATCCACCGGAGCCATGGTGTCTTTCCCCTTGCCGGAGCATCCGGCCAGGAGGGAAAGCGACACCGCGCCCGCCAGACTGATCGATAGCCATTTTCGTCTCATTCCTCAAAACCCCTTCTGTCAGGATCCGATCGCATCCGGATTCGCCCGTGCCTGAGCTTTGCGTTTCAGTTTGTTCGCACGGCGGTTCAGGAAATTCGTGCGAACGCGATCGAAAAATTCATACCCCACCGGCACCACCACAAGCGTCAACAACGTCGACGTGGTCAAACCGCCGATCACCACAATCGCCAGGCCTTTGGAAATCAGCGCCCCTTCCGAAAATCCGAGCGCCAGCGGAATCAACGCCACAATCGTCGCCACAGCGGTCATGATAATCGGACGCAAACGGGTCACGCCCGCTTCAATCAGCGCTTCCCGCGTGGTCAGGCCGAGCTCGCGCTGCTGCTGCACCCGGTCGACATACACGATCGCGTTTGTCACCACGATCCCGATCAGCATCAAAAAGCCGATCAAAGACGTCATATCCAGCGTCGATTGGGTAACAAAGAGTCCGAAGAAGCCCCCGATCGCGGCCAGCGGCAGCGAAAGCAGGATCGACAGCGGAGCCATCGCGTTCCCGAAGGACACGATCATCACGATATAGACCATGAATACGGCGGCTCCCAACGCATAGAACATCTCGATAAAGCTCTTCTGGATCTCTTCGGTGACACCGGCCGTCGACAAGGTGACCCCTTCCGGCAATTTCAATTTTTGCAGTTCCAGAGTCATCGCCCGGCCAACGCCGCCCTTATCCGCACTTGTAATATCGGCCGACACGAGAACATACTGTTTTTCATCCCGCTGGCGGATCTGAGAAGGCGCCTCTTCCTGCGTGATCTTCGCGATGTCCGCCAAACGGACCTGCTGCCCCGCCGGCGTCTTGACCAGGATGCTTCTCAGCTTTTCAAGGGAATTGGCGTCTTCGTCCCGTAACCCCAGATACAGGTCGTACTCGTTGCCGTCGATTTTCATCTTGCCCATTTTCAAGTCGGCAAGCAGGCTCCGGATATCGCCCGCCACCTGCAGCGGCGACAAGCCGAATTCCGCCGCCTTGTCGCGGTCCACCCGGATCACAACCTCCGACTTGGTGTCCGACAGGTTGTCGTTGATGTTTGTCATAAGCGGGTTTTGCTCCAGTTTGCTTTTGACGAGTTCCGCCGCCTCCCGCAGCTTCGCCTTGTCCGGGCCGTTCAACACGACCTGGTAGCTCTCGATCGGGCCGCCGCCGGTCAACTGGTTGACCGAAATCTTCGCCCCCGCCGGCATGATCGCCTCGGTTTCCTGCCGGTACCTTTTCGTGATCGCTTCGATATCGGCATCCGGGTTCAGTTTCAGGAACATGGAAGCCCTGTAGGAGATCCGGTTGTCGCTTCCTTCAAAATCGGTGCCGATATAGCTTTCGACAAACTCAAGATGCGGCTCTTTCTTGAAAACGGCCTCCACTTTCTGCGCCATCTTGTCGGTGGCTTCCAGCGACGTTCCCTTTGGCATCGTCAGGTTTGCAACGATATATTTCTCGTCCGACTCCGGCATGAGAGTCGTCTTGAGCATCGCTGCCAAGCCGAAGCTGGCGAACAGCAGGACGCCCGCCACCGCCATAGTTTTCACTTTGTGCTGGAGCGCCCAGATCAGGATCCGCTTATAAAGAAACGTCACTTTTCCGGGTACATGCTCCTTGATGTTGGGGGAGCGCAGCAACAGCAACTTCGTCATCAGCGGAACGATGCTGACGGCCACGATCAGGGAAGCCAGCAGCGAACAGACAACGGTCATCGCAAACGGACGGAACACCTGGCCGACCACCCCGCTGACAAACGCGATCGGCACAAACACCGCGACCGTCGTCAACGTGGAAGACGTGATGGCGTTCGTCACTTCTTTTGCGGCAAACCGGATCAGTTCCACATTCCGCTCCTTGTTGATCTGCAGATGGCGGAAAATGTTCTCGATCACGACGATACTGTCGTCCACCACGCGTCCGACAGCGATCGCCAACCCGCCAAGCGTCATGATATTGAGCGTAATCCCCATCCATGACATGAAAATCAGGCTGACCAGAATCGACAACGGAATCGACAGCAGCACCACAAACGTGGACTTCGGATTCCGCAGGAAAAACAAAATCATCACGGACGCCATCAAAGCGCCGAGCAGCCCCTCTTTCATCATGCCGCTGATCGATTTCTTCACGTCGACGGAAGAGTCGTAAACGGTCTGGAACTGCAGATCCGGATACCGTTTCTTGAATTCGTCCAGCTTCGCGTTGATCCGATTGCCCGTTTCCACCTCATTGGCTTCCCGCTTCTTGTAGATCCTCACGCTGATGGCGGGCTGTCCGTTCAAGCGGCTGATGAACTCCCCGCGCTTCGCCATGCTCACGTCCGCGACATCACCCAACTGGATATAGGAAAGGCCACCGCCCTGCCCGGACGGCAGGAACAGCTTCGTTCGCCGGATCTGCTCCAGATTGGTGTATTCGCCGAGCAACCGGACCGTCCGGTCTTCTTCGTCCATTTTGACGGTTCCGACCGGGATCCCGACATGGTTCGCTTCGATCAACTGCTTTAACTGGGAGGGAGAGAGGCCCTGGCTGTTAAGCGCCTGAATATTGGGGTAGATCTTGACTTCCTGGATCTGATCCCCCATCGTTTTCACTTTCTCGACGCCGGAAAGCCCTTTCAGTTCGGGCACCAGGGTGTCCTTGACCAGCAGGTTGAGGGATTCCGCCGACATTTTTTTGTTCTGTGCGCTGATCGACAGATAGTAAATGGGAGCGGAGCCGAAACCCTCCGTGGACACCTTCGGCCGTTCGGCGTCGACCGGAAGTTTGACCTCCGCCACTTTCCTTTCGATCTCGTCCCGGGCTTTCTCCACATCGGCGCCGGAATTGAGATTGGCCACGATGACGGAATAGTTGTCGTTGGAATACGACTCCAGCGTCTTCAACCCGGAAATCGCCGCAACCGCTTTTTCCAGCGGTTTCGTCACATCTTCCAGCACGTCCTCCGGCGACGCGTTCGGATAGGTAGTGGTGATCAGCACCACCGGAAACGAAATGTCCGGCATATTTTCCACCTTGAGGGAAGAGGCGGCAATCATACCCCCCGCGGCGATCAGGGCGGTGATGATAAGGACCGCCACCGTGTTTTTTAACGAAAAACGGGTCAAAAACTCCATGTCCGTGCTCCTTCCCCCTGTCAGACTACTAAATATTTCCTGTTCGCGACAATCGTATTATATCAGAGAGAAACCGGTTTTAACATAAGAAAAAACTATCCTCATGCAACCGGAGACAATGGAGCGCTTACCGCCGCCGTCTGATCACATGAGGATAGTCCTGGATGACTCTTATACAATTTCAATTCCTGTTTTTAGAATCTCATCCACGATGCCTTCTGGCTCGGCATATTCTTTCTCTGTAAAAGCAAGCGGTTCCAAGTCTATACCATAGTCCATCGCCCGGAGAAGCAAATATCGAATCCCCTCTACCCGATCCATTTGCTCAAAATAATCGGAGAATATAGCCAGATCAATGTCGCTCTCCTTATCAAAAGTTCCTTTCGCGTAAGAACCAAAAAGCACCGCTTTTTTAACAGGGATATCACGACTAATTTTCCTTACATAATCCTGTACTACTTGAAGTACTTCTTCAGGGATTTCAACCATAAGAAAACCTCCTCTGTTTTGAACAAAATTTCCCCAGCCTTTTCTTTTTTGACAGAAGCAGATAATTTTTCACGGTAAGAAGGGTATCGTTCCGAAATGTAATAAGCCACTAGCTCCGCAAAAAAAGGTTTGTATTGTAAAAGTTTGTCCTCAAATTCAGGATCGGCAATTTTACTTCTATGTGTTTCCTCATTAAAGATTTTGCTAAATACCGTCCAGATATTGTGAGTACGGGGCGGTTCCTCGTTTGTATATAAAACGTACAATCCTTTAACCAGTTTTTCAATGGATTGCTGGCACATAAAAACCACATATACATAACGTCCGGATTGAAACATGGCTTTTGCGGTACCCAAATCATATTGAGCAATATCCTCCCAATATGCATATTTTTCTTGGTTATCCATAAGGCACTCTCCATCCTTCCTCTTTCCATCATTATACAATCAGCAACTTCATAAACTCCACATATTCAGGTCGTAAACAAAAAAGGAGATCATTGTAATCGAGGAACAGAACACAAGAAAAAAAGACCCTCCATTTCAGCGGAAGATCCGTTTCTCATTGCGTCAACTTTGCTGATTGGACAATGCGCACAAAAAGGTATTTTCAGTAGCGTGAACCGTACCCGCAACCCCGATCCGGCACTTCAACTGCGGATTTTCATGGGGCTGATATTCCAAAACCTGAGCTTCTGTCACCGCCGGGATATAATTGACCCAGGATCGCCGAAAAAGGATTGACCCACCCCCTCCGGCGAATAGATCCCCTTCGGTAAACCACCAATTTATCGGAGGGAGACATATGCTAGGAAACACTCAAATTTTGCTATTGAAATATTCCTGGCTAACCTGCAATTGCTTCTTCAGGATGGTCAGAGTTCCCATCCATCATTTTCACAAAAACGACGAAGGTCTTTCCAACTAGGCATCCAGCAGTCCCACCACACCCTCCAGATCGTCCTGGATGAGAATGTTCAGGACATACGGCGCATGGTGCTTCCGGTTTGGGGCGTTGAAGTACAGTTGGAATTCCTCCATGTATTCGTTGGCGTACTCGACAGCTTCCTTCGCAAGTTCCCGTTTCAGTTCCTCTACCGTCGGTGCGTTGGCCGCGATGTCAAACACGTCCAGGGTACCCGTGAAAGTGCCATCCTCCTCTTGTCGATATTCCATCTCGAAGCGATACCCGGACAGCAAAACCCGCAAATGTTCGATAGAAACAGCCGCAAACTTGTCACGGTTACGCTTCACAAACTGCGGCCGGACACGAACCACGGTGTCGATGAAATGCCCCCAGTCTTTCCGGACATCCGTTGCGTTCAGAACAGCGTCCATCATCATTCCCCTCCTGCCTCCATTCTACAACAACTTTTGATGTACATTGTGTACATAATGTACGCATTTCATTCCAAAAATATGTTGACTTTGGTTCCACAGAAAAAAGCGCTGCCCGAAAGCAACGCTACCAAAGCTTTATTAGATCACGGCGGCAGCTTGTTCTTCTCCTGCCGCCGTCAGCTTAGACTCCATCCCCAAGGCATCACTTTGCACAGCGTATCCAGCCAAGGAATGGTCCTGCCGTTCTCCAAGCGAGCGACCGCCGACTGCTGGATCCCCGCACGTTTCGCCAATTCTTCCTGAGTCCATCCTAACTCCTCGCGTCTCCTGCGGACTTCCGCTACCATGTAGCCACAAACTCAATGTGATCGGCTTCCGCTTGAGTGATTCGTTATATAAAATCAAGCAAGGAAGATCCCTGTTTCCCATTGCGTCAACTTTGTTGATTGGACAATACGCACAAAAAGGTATCTTCAGTAGCGAGAACCGTACCCGCAACCCCGATCCGGCACTTGAATTGCGGATTTTCATGAGGCTGATATTCCAAAACCTGAGCTTCATACCGACTTCCCGTTCGGATAACCTCATATACGAACCAGCTGTAGAATACGGGTACATATCCCAATTTTGCTCCCTGATTCGAATATACCGCCACCGCATGCGGGTCAAAGGGATTCTCCGGCTCCAACCGCAAATTCACACAAGAACCGGGGGTTACTTCATTTCCAGCCTCATCCCCTTGATAATACCGCCAACCTGCCACATAAAAGTCAATATAAAAATGGTCGTCATGAATTTGAACAGGAGCCACGAACTCATAAGTGTCGGTTGCAAGACGACCGCCTGTAGCTCTCAACAAATCCATGGGAGTATAATCCGGCGACAAACCCAGTTCCTTTAAGATGTCTTGAAAGTCCGGCCTTCTTCTGTCCGGCAATCTTCTCTCAAACGCCACGAACAACTCTTTTGATGTATATGTCCGATCCTTATCCGGAAAAGCCATATGCAACCGGTAACCATTGGCCAACGCGTCTTGAAGGGTGCGAGGGCCATCATTCACATACCGGAACACATACTCGGTATCCGTATGACATAATGTCCCTACATGGTATCGTTGACGTGTCAGCGGATTTTGCCAAATGAGCCACAGTTCATACAATCTTTGAGACATACTTAGCACCCCTCCTTCCAATTCAGTAACCACTCTCTCCTGGCAAGAACCAATTGAAATACCCACTCTTTGTAAATATCCTCCATGTGATTGTCAGGAACATTATCGATGACATGTAAAATCTGGTTTCTCGTTAATTTCTCCAACGGTTCAATACACTTGATTAATATTTTATTGTACTGCAAATATATGTAGGAAAGCAAATCGAGGTGCTTTGGCTTCCTGCGGTTTGAAAATCCAATCAATGAATAACCTCGTCGAATAAACGCGTCAAACATTTCACGATTTCTCATCATCTCATTGATTTTCATGGCAGATACCAAATGGCCTAACGATGCGCCATTATCATAAGCGGGAGCAAGACGATAACCTTCTGTTCCCCGTATGACTCCCCAATTGTCACAATGCCGGTCTTGGTTTCCAATAAATGCATCAAACACCGGGATAAAGATGAAAGCCTCATCTAATCCATACTCTTTAAGAATGTTTATAATCAGATCAAACTCATAACCGTTCAAACTATAACGATTAAACTCGCTATGCCTTTCACTTATCAAATCGCCACCTTCAAAAAATTCTTCTTCCAAACGGTTGAATTTTATGGCTAGAGTACCCAAAGTCCCGTTATAACTTGCAAGGTGACTTTTCACAACGGGATAGCCAATTAAACATCCCAAATCAGAGGCAATTTGTTCCGCCCACGCTTCTCCAGTGTTTTTCCTGGGAATTTTAAACAAACCGCGCGTCTTGTCTTCAGGGTTAATCAGCCAATATTTTAGCCGGGTCCCCGACGCATGCGTAATCTTGTCAACTTCCCAACCGGAAACCTCCATAATCCCCACTTTAAACACCCACATATGGAACAAAGAAAATGATTTACAATATACACCTTCAACATCTCTGCTCCTATTCCCTTCCGATTTGAAACGAAAATCATGAAAGAGAACCGGTGAAAATCGAGGTATGGGAAAGGCTGATTTTATGATATGCTGTAATTACAGAAATCCCGCGCTTCATCCCGCTCCTTCAGGGGTGGGATGAAGCGCGTTGTGGTATAATTTTCTTGGTGATCCTCATGCACAAAGCCTATTCCTTCCGTCTCTATCCGACAAAAGAACAGGAACAGCACATCCGGCGCACCATCGGATGCTGCCGGTTTGTGTACAACCATTTTCTCGCCCGACGGAAGGAGGCCTATGAGCGGGACGGTGCCACCCTGAACCAGTACGCCTGCATGCGGGAATTGCCCGCGTTGAAAGAACAGTTCCCCTGGCTTCGGGAAGTGGATTCCACAGCCCTGCAACGGGCGGTGGAAGAGTTGGACGATGCCTTCCAACGATTCTTCCGGGAGAAGAAAGGCTATCCACACTTCAAAAGCAAGAAACACCCGAAGCAATCCTACACATCGAAACGAAACGGCAAGGAAGATTCATCGGCCACCATCCGCATCGAAGAAAACCGGATTCGGCTTCCGAAGGTGGGATGGGTGAAGTTCGCCAAGTCCCGCGAGGTGCAGGGACGCATTCTCTCGGCCACGGTTCGTATGGCGCCTTCGGGAAAGTTTTTTGTATCGGTACTGGTGGATACGGAGCTTCAGTCTCTGGAGCCACTGACAACTGCCGTTGGCATCGACCTGGGGCTAAAGGGTTTCGCCGTGCTCAGCACCGGGGAAACGATCCCGAATCCCCGGCACCTGAGAAAGCACGAAAAGAAACTGAAGCGCTGGCAACGCGTTCTTTCCCGGCGGAAGCCCGGAGGAAAGAACCGGGAGAAAGCCCGGGTAAAAGTGGCCCGACTGCATGAGAAGGTAAAGAACGCCCGTCTGGACTTCCTGCACAAGCTGTCCACCCGGCTGATTCGCGAGAACCAAGTGATCAGCCTGGAGGATTTGCGGGTGCAAAACATGCAGCAGAACCACAAACTGGCGGGAAGCATCGCCGACGCCAGTTGGTCGGAATTCCGGCGGCAGCTCACGTACAAAGCGGCATGGTACGGGAGGCGTGTGGTCATTGTTTCGGCCACTTTCCCGTCCACTCAGCTTTGCTCCCAATGCGGGCACCGCAACACAGAGACAAAGGATTTGTCGGTCCGTGAATGGATATGCCCACAATGCAGTACAACCCATGATCGGGATATAAACGCCGCGAGAAACATTTTGCGGGAAGGTTTGCGCCTTCTCAGCACGTCCGCCTGAGCGGACAGAACCGTGGGACACACGGGGATCGCTTGGTGCCACAAGGCAGAACTCCCGGTTGCGGGAGTGCTCCCAAGAATCCCACGGCTTCAGCCGTGCGGAGTGTCAAACGCCAATTACCCCTTCAAATGAAACTCCGCTTCCGTTTTCTTTTGGCTTCCGTCGTTTTGAACCAACGTCAGATGCAACGTCCCCTGTTTCGTGTTTGTTGTATTCTTAAGCCTTATATAAAATGTCGTACGGTCCGTCGCTGCATCTGCCGAATAAACTTCAATATTTACACCACTCGCAAACTTAGATACGGGAATCTGTTGATAGTTTACGTTCGGCTGCGGAGATGTCGTCGGCGGCTCCGCCGATGAGCATCCCGGCAACCAATTGTTTGTATCTTTTATGGGCAATTCAAGATTTGGAATAGATGTATACGCTGCGGGCTGTTTCATCCCAATCGACTTTCGCCCCCAAAGCTTCGCTGACAAAACGGATCGGCACCAACGTTCTGCCGTTCAGGATCGTGGGCTCGACGTCCAGTTCCATCGGCTTGCCGTCCTTGAAGGCCGTTTTCGCTCCCACTTTCAATGTGATGGTCGTGCTTCCTTTTTTGACGGTGACCGTCTGGGTTGATTCCTCCCAATCGACTTTCGCCCCCAATTTTTCAAAAATCCCTCGTAAAGGAACCAAGGTACGATTATTGATCTGCACCGGCGGTTGGTCGTAAGTTTGCTTCACTCCATCAAGAATCACAGAGATAGAAGGAAGGCCGGAAGGATTTCCCGTAGGCAGCCCGGATCTCGATGCAGGAACCGCCGGTACGGAGGGCTCCACTTTCTTTACGTAGTCGGCGTACACCCAGCCTACCCGGTCGTTCAACCGCACTTGGTACCAGTTTCCTTTCCCTTTCCCGAGAAGCGTCAGTTGTGTGCCCGCCGCCAGGGTTCCATACTTCTCCGCCGAGGTGGACGGTTTGGAGCGGAAGTTGACTTCCTCGCTGGTGATCCCCAAGGTTCCTGCAGGGAAGGTCTGGGCCAAAGTGGTGTCAATCGGCTCGGGGACCGGACCGCGCGGTTTCGGCGCGGTAACGGCCAGGATGCGCGAGTTGCCGTAATCGCCTGGCTGATACGCGCGAATCCGCTCCATGATTCCGGCTATCTTCTCCGCCCAATAGGGATCGGTTGCATAGTACACGTTCATTCCCTTCAGAGTGGATGAATTTCCGTACCATCTTCCGTTCGGGCTGAGATATTGCGTCGCCACGAAATAGGCTTCATATTCAATGCACTCTTCGATCGAGGCAAAATAAGCCGCCGATCCGTATGGATCGGAATCATAGGCCATATAGCCAAACAGATTGTTTTTGTCCGTAGCGATCTGAGACAGGCCGAACGCGCTCTCATGAATCGCGTGGGCAGCCAGATAAAGCGCGTTCACCCCGTACTTGGCCTGTGCGTTTATAAATAATTGCCCTTTGCCAACCAACGGACTGTCCGGCCGGTTACTCTGGATGAAGCGGTCAATGTCGGCTGCCGCAATCGGAGCTTGCAAACGCAAATCCAGCGAAACGTAAGGCGGCACATACACATCCAGTTTCTTGTCACCGTCCGGATCGCGGCGATAAAATTGGTAATTGGCATCCCGCACATATACTTCGCCCGGTTTCATGAAAGCGGGTGCGCTGCCAACCAGGAAAGCCGCAATTCTGCTTTCCGGCGTGCCCAGTACATGATAAAGTTTACCGTCTCTTACTTCATAGAAGTTGGGGTCTTTCGGATAGGCATCAATCCGAAAGACCTGGTCGGAAGTTTTAAGTTTTATATAGTCTCCAAATACCCAACCCGTTTGCCCGTTCACCTTCACTTGATACCAATTTTGCTCGTTGCGCTGAATGAGATCTACCGTCATACCTGCCGGAAGGGTATTGAGAATGGCGGAATTGTTGTTCGGCTCCTGCCGAAAGTTGACCAACTCGGAGATCATTCCCTTGGTTCCGGCCGCAAAGGTTTGTGCCGCAGCCGCTCCGTAGGCCGTCGTCAACCCTGTCAGTTGAACGGCGGACAACGCCAATACGGTACTCAAAGAAACCGAATGCAACGAACGTTTTCTTTTTGCCCGTGATCCTCTTCTATCACCGTACATGAACTCTGTCTCCTCTAGCAAATCTGTCGATTTCTATAATATATTTCGCTAGAGGATCGCCATTTTCCTACGAAAGACACATAAATTTCGGATGACAAAAAATGGCCAACCGCTCAAACGGTCGACCTTGCTAAGAAACGGACTTCCGGGATCAGTGGGGCAGCATCTTTAAAAAGGTTGATCGCCGAGCACCACGGTAATCATGAATACACCGTTCCGGTTATGGCTGAGAACCACCGTAAATGCGCCGGGACTTGCCGATTTGAAACTGTCAGGGGCAAGAACTTTCGCCAGCAGTTCGCTATGGTAGAGAATCAGTTCCGATTTGGCCTCTTCTCCGGCATTGACCGTCCATTCTTTGATCTTCTCCGCGTCGGTTGGAATAATCTCCATCACCGATTCGAAAGCTTCTTCCTTGCTTCTGGCCTTCTCTGTGCTTACATCAAACTGGAGCACCACCTGAACCGCCCTGTCGTTAAAAAACCTTGCGATGACAGCGTTGTCTTTGAACTTCCCCCATTCATTCTCGCTGGCGTTAAGACCGTAATTCTGCTCAAAGACGATATACTTATCGCCGATTCCGCCCGCTTTGGTGATTTGACGAGGAAGGCCGTTTAAATCGTAAGATGAAGTTGTGCAATCCTCATTATTGCCAAACAACTTCTTCCAAAAAGACTTTTTTTCTTGAACCGCTGATTGTTGGTCTGACATTGTAACACCTCAATAATTGTATGATGTTGGCTCAATTATATTATTTACTGATTCGCTTGAATATATTCTCTGTAGCTTTTTGAATTTAAAAGGTTGCTCCCGTTTATTATTTGGGAGCAACCAAACTGATAACTTATCAAAACATCACCAAACTGCGTATTGGGCTCAACTAGCTGACTGGCCACCAGAAGAATCATTAAGACGATTGACCAATTAGCACCCACGGCTTTTTAAATGCCATCATCGCATTATCATGCTGAGCCAAAAGGTCAAACATTTGTTGTTTGTATTGCATAACCGCCACCTGAGCCGCTATTATATCAGCCTCAATAGCCATACCGTTCTCATACTTGGCTTGAACTGTTTTAAGATTCTCCTCCGCACTTGCAAGTTGTGCTTGTAAAGCATCATAACCTTCTTCAGTTTGTTTTATTTTATAGTAAAGTGATCGTAAAGATTGGCCTATTTGATCCTTCGTGTTTGCTACTGTATTTTCTGCCTTTGTTACGTCTATCTTTTTTGCAGTGTACGGGTCCGTGCTGCTTGGATCATTAAAAGTATACAGATCCACGTTCAATTGGGCTAACTTAATTTGTTGCTCCGCCTGCAAAACTACGGGATTCCCTGAGATAACCCGACTTACTTCTGTTTCAAGGTCTACATCCCCCAACCTCTCCATTTGTGGGGTATCAATCAATTCAGGGATAGTCCCCTGCGGCAACCCGACTAACTGGTTGAAACTTTGGTAAGCGTCATCTAATGCTTTGACTTTTACTTCCAGGTTATGCTTTGCAGACTCATAAGCGCTGTTTGATTTTGCACGATCTATCGAACTTACCAAACCATTTGAATAACTTGCTTCAGCAATTCGATTTTGCCAATAGGCATTTTTTAAAGTTAGTTCCGCCAATTCTTTCTGATATTTTGCCTGCAAAACAGCATTATAGGCTCTTTTTACCTGATAAGCAATATTATCTAAAGTAATGTCATATTGTTTTTTTGCTGATTGATAACTAATATCTGCTGCTACGGCACCTTTGTATGCTCTGGTCACCGACGGGTTGCTTCCATCTAAAGGCACAAATGGGATGTTTTGGGATGCCTTGTCCTTAACTTCCGATGCACGATCAATATCTGCTTGGGCATTTTTCAGAGTAACACTCTTTGACTTTGCCATATCCAGAGCTGCCTGGTAAGTTAATCCATCTTTCTTTTCGTTTTGATATTTAGTTTCAGGCTGAGAATCGGATACCGTTGTTTGACTATTGGGGGCTGCTGTAGAGATGATTACCGTCTGGGTTTCACCATTCCATTTGACGTCTGCCCCCAATGCTTCACTTACAAAACGGACAGGAATCATTGTTCTATCATTAATTATTTGGGGCTTAACAGCCAACTTGACAAGCTTGCCATTCTGGTCTGCAAGATCAGAACCGATTTTAAGGACGATTTTGGCAGAGCCTTTTGTTGCGGTTACGGTCTGGGTTTGTTCATCCCAGCTAACTTGCGCCCCTAACGCTTCAAAAATTCCTCTAAGCGGAACTAACGTAAAGTCGTTAACTATTACAGGAGGTTGATCAAACGTTTGTTTTTTACCGTCAATCAATATGGTAAGGGACGATTCGGCAGCCCCTGCAACATTCGCATCAAGCAACACAGATGCAATGAGTAAACCCGTTGTAAATCGTTTCATAGGAATCCTCCCAATTTTATATGATAATACGAGTTAATAATCCCAACTCTCCTCACTTCCCAAGACACAACCTATTATATCAAAGCTTGATTTAAAAAGAAATTTATCTTGCGCTATATTTGTTTTTTCGCCCGTTGAATGTCTCCAAAATAAAAAGGAACCCTCGGGGTTCCTTTTTATTAAAGTTCAATTACTGTTCAATTACTGTTGAACCGTAACGGTTTGGGTAGCTGCATCGTAGTTTACTTGGGCACCCAAAGCTTGAGCTACAAAACGGATCGGAAGCATGGTACGACCGTTCTTCTCGATTGCAGCTACATCCATGGCAACAGCTACGCCGTTGACAACCAATACATTGCTGCCAATTTGCAACTTAACCACACGGTCACCTTTGAAGATGGTTACCGTTTGATCTGCTGCGTTGTACATGATATTGTCAGAAGATACGCCAAGAGCGTCTGCAACATAACGAACCGGCAGATAGGTACGGCCGTCTTGTTCAAACGGAGCAACATCTAAAGTCTTGGTTGCACCATTAACACTGTAAGAAGTGTTACCCAGTGTGAATACTGCAGTAGCTTTTTGCTCATTCGGTGCAGGAGTCGAAACAGTCGCAGCAACAACTGTCGCAGCATTGTCACTTGTACGGTTTGCATCAAATGCACCCAGGATGTTTACCGCACTACCTCTGATACCAAACTTTACGTCACCTTCCGCTACGGTACGGTCAACAGTCAGTTTCACATTTGAAAGTTTGATGGTCGATGCCGTGTTACTCGAAGTACGGATCGGAATCTGAAGTTGAGAGTTACCGTTAATCCGGGTAATGTTTTGAGCATCAAGTTGCAAATCGCCTGCTGTGACTTCTACAGTCGGAACAGCAGAGAATGTTACCCCTGCAGGAGCGGCAATTATAAGGTTAGCTTGTGCGCCGTTGGTATTGGCTTTAATAACACCGGCTGCAACTTCCTTAATGGTAATATCCCCAGCAGCTTGCGATTGTTGACCGATAATAACCTTCTTCGCTTCGGAAGTAGCGGTTACCGGAGCTTTGACCGTTGCAATTTTTGCAGTTCCGGCTACTGTAGCGGTTCCTCCAACTGTCGCAGTCAAATCACCAGCCGGCGCATCGGCACGCAGGCTCACTTCACCGCGTTCCAAAACAAATGTAGAAGCAGAAGTACTAGCACCGGTTACGCTATAAACAACTGTCCTGTTGTTGCTGTTAGCTTCAATATTACCTGCGCCTACCTGAATATCACCCGCAGTGACACGAACTACAGGCAACTGAGCCGGATTCCATTGAGCATTTTCGGGCAGGGTGACTCGAATAGTTCTGTTGTTAGCAACAATGCTAGCTGCTGCATTTTCTTTGATCTCGATTGCCCCTACTTGAACATTTCGAGAACCGGCATAAATTTCCGGTGCGGATACCGCGTTAACAGTAGATCCGATTTCAACCTTCTTTACTACCAGCACGCTCGTTGCAGTAATCCCCGAGTTATTACCGCCAATTTTCAGGTAGCCATCACCCAGCGATGCGTTGTTTGTAATATCAACTGTACCATTCGTTAACTCGATGATACCCGGTTGACCTGTAGACTGAGCCACAACATTCAGGCGGATACGGCTATTTCCGTTCGAATCCACGTCAATTGGAGAAGCGGTTACGTTACCAGCAGTAAATCCACCGCTAAGATTAATAGCTGGAGGGGTATTCCATGTATAGCCTTGCGGCAAGACCAAGTCAATACTGTTAGCACCTACCGCCAATGCCCCCGCGGAGTTTTCAACGATACGGATTGTACCAATACCTTGGTTGGTTCCTTCCGGACGGCTGGGAGCATTCAATGCAACCACAGTCGTACCGCCCGTTACAACTTTACCAACCGTTACTTTCCCGTTAGAAATAGCACCGCTTGTGCTAAAAATGTCAACCGCGACTTCTCCGCTACCGCTTACATCGAGGTTAATCGGCCGAAACTCGATAATAGCTCTGGTTCCGGTACCATTAGTAGCAGCCACTCTGACAGTCAAACTTTTGCTGGAAGCAGATACAAACGCAACATCCGCTGCTGCCAATCTGTTATTCACAGTACCAACCGCAGCAGGTACATTAATATAGTTTGCAAGAGTACCCGCCGTCGGAATGTTGGCAGTAGCCCAAGACACACCATCAGGCAAAGTGAAAGTAATCTGTGTACCTACGCCAATAGACCCTGCCGTGTCCTCAGTTTCAATCACGCGAACAGTACCCAAGTTACGAGCCGTTAAAGAAGCAGCATTACCCGGCTGGACAGACGGAGTGGTTAATGCAGTGTTCGTTGTTGCAGCACTTGCGGAGAAAGGCACTGCAAGAGATGCAAATACGGCTGCACTCGAAAGAACAGAAAGAATTTTTTTGTTGTTCATACCCTTTGTTTCTCCTCCTCTTAATACGTGAGTCTGTACTGATAGGTAAGTGTGTTGCTTGATACTTGCCATGAATTCTATCATTGCTCCTACGTGAGCCTTCACTCTGCACGCCGTGACTGCGCGATGCCAGAGCCCTCGACTTGCATCCCGTTCCCTTATGGGGTAACATCCACTCGTTCACGGGTGCGTTTGAGCGCCTGCCGCCGTAGGACAACATCACTCCCTTCAGTGGGGATATTTTGAAACAAAGTCATATTGACTTGTTGGCAAACCGTTTCACGTATAACTAATACGACAAGAACCGGCGAATTCCTCTTTATATCCCTTCGGTATGTATTGGCAATCTGTGTGGGTCGTTTCCAATTTTTCTTCCAGATCCGTTGGTAGAAATTCATTTAAGAAGAACTGTCTCCACGCGCCCATTATACCCGCCGGACCGCCAGACGTAAAGCGGAAAAGTTTTTTCTCCTCTTTATTTGCCTGGCTTTTTGCCTGACCCTTGCCATCCATATGCGTCAGAGCTTTATTTTATACCATTTTCCATAGCTTGGCAATAGATTCGCAATCATTTCATAGGACGCAAAAACGTCCATCTCCGACAGCTTGGATGATGGCGCAAATCCTTGCCCTTACTATAGACGTTCCAAGTTGAGAAAAGGTTACACCGATTTTGTGACAAATTTATAAACGTTCGTTGTTTCCCCGGCCAACCGCTCAAGGGAGTATTGGGCAAACACTTTTTGCTGCCCCGCGCGGGCAAAGCGCCGCATTTGTTCCGGGTTGGACAGCGCCCGGTCGATCGCCTGATACAGGGCTTCCACATCCCGGGCCGGCACCAGCAGGCCGTCCCGGCCCTCTTCCACCACTTCCGGCGACCCGCCCACGGCGGTCGCGATCACCGGGACACCCGCCAACATCGCTTCCAGAATGGCCAGCGACAACCCCTCGGAGACGGAAGGCAGGACGAACAGATCGAACTGCGGCAGCAGTTCCGGCACATCCCTGCGGATTCCGAGAAAATGGATCACGCCCGCAAGCCCCGCGTTTTGCACCTCGGCTTTCAGTTCCTGTTCCATTTCGCCGCCGCCCACCCATACGTAATGGACGTCGGGGTACTTGTCCTTCAACCGCCGGATCGCTTGGATCAGATAGGTGTGGCCCTTCACTTTATGCAGGCGGGCGACCGTTCCAGCCAATACCGTATTTTGCGGCAGCCCCAATTCTTCCCGGAGCCTGGAGCGTTCCGGGCGCTTAGGAGGCTCCTTTGGCAGTTGGATCGCGTTGTGGATGACCGTCGTCTTTTCCGCCGGAAGCCCTTCGGCGAGCAGGCTTTTCTGCATGGCGCGGGAGACGAGGATGAAGTGGTCCGTCAGCGGCCAAGTCGATTTTTCCAGGAAGCCGAACAACATTCGCTTCCACTGTTTGGGATAGTCGAGCGCGAGAATGCTGTGAATCGTGGTGATTAATTTGGCGGGATGCCCCTCCAGTTGGTTGGCAAGGCGGCCCAACAGATTGCCGCGCACGCCGTGGGTGTGCACAATCGCCGGTTGGATGTCCCGGATCAACCGCCTCACCGGAACGAGACCGTTCAAGGCACGCAGGGTCCTTGGCGCGATCAGGGTCACCGGAATCCGCAGGTCCCGCAAGCGGTCCGCGAATTCTCCGTTGTAAAAAACCGCCACATGCGGCGTCCACTCGGCCGGATCGAGGGATTTCACGAGGCCGAGCAGATGCTGTTCCGCGCCCCCGAATTCGCCGCCGCCGATTATGTAGAGAATTTTGTTCGGTGTTCCCATTTTCGCGTCTCACCTGCGCCTTCGCCCTGCCGGCATCCGTTCTTTTCCCATCCATCATAACAAAAAGGGCGATCGCCGTACAATATGCAACGGTGTGTTGCATTCCTTGACACTCCGCACGGCTAAAGCCGTGGGATTCTTGGGAGCACCCCCGCAACCGGGAGTTCTGCCTTGTGGCACCAAGCGATCCCCGTGTGTCCCACGGTTCTGTCCGCTTAGGCGGACGTGCTGAGAAGGCGCAAACCTTCTTGCAGGATGTTTTGGGCGGCGTTTACGTCCCGATCATGGGTTGTACTGCATTGTGGGCATATCCATTCACGGACCGACAAATCCTTTGTCTCTGTGTTGCGGTGCCCGCATTGGGAGCAAAGCTGAGTGGACGGGAAAGTGGCCGAAACAATGACCACACGCCTCCTGTACCATGCCGCTTTGTACGTGAGCTGCCGCCGGAATTCCGACCAACTGGCGTCGGCGATGCTTCCCGCCAGTTTGTGGTTTTGCCGCATGTTTTGCACCCGCAAATCCTCCAGGCTGATCACTTGGTTCTCGCGAATCAGCCGGGTGGACAGCCTGTGCAGGAAGTCCAGCCGGGCGTTGCGCACCTTCTCATGCAGCCGGGCCACTTTTACCCGGGCTTTCTCCCGGTTCCTACCACCCGATTTCCGCCGGGAAAGAACGCGTTGCCAGCGCTTCAGTTTCTTTTCGTGCTTTCTCAGGTGCCGGGGATTCGGGATCGTTTCCCCGGTGCTGAGCACTGCGAAACCCTTTAGCCCCAGGTCGATGCCAACGGCGTTGGAGTTGGGCTTCAAAGGCTGAATCTCCGTATCCACCAGTACCGATACAAAAAACTTGCCCGAAGGCGCCATACGAACCGTGGCCGAGAGAATGCGCCCCTGCACCTCGCGGGACTTGGCGAACTTTACCCATCCCACCTTCGGAAGCCGAATCCGGTTTTCTTCGATGCGGATGGTGGCCGATGAACCCTCCTTGCCGTTTCGTTTCGATGTGTAGGACTGCTTTGGATGTTTCCTGCTTTTGAAGTGTGGGTAGCCTTTCTTCTCCCGGAAGAATCGTTGGAAGGCATCGTCCAACTCTTCCACCGTCCGTTGCAGGGCTGTGGAGTCCACTTCCCGAAGCCAGGGGAACTGTTCTTTCAACGCGGGCAATTCCCGCATGCAGGCGTACTGGTTCAGGGTGGCACCGTCCCGCTCATAGGCATCTTTCCGGCGAGCAAGAAAATGGTTGTACACAAACCGGCAGCACCCGATGGTGCGCCGGATGTGCTGTTCCTGTTCTTTTGTCGGATAGAGACGGAAGGAATAGGCTTTGTGCATGAGGATCACCAAGAAAATTATACCATATCGCGCTTCATCCCACTCTTTCAGGGGTGGGATGAAGCGCGGGATTTCTGTAAAATCGTCCGGATTATCGGCGTTGTTTCAGCACATGGATCTCTTCTTCGTGTTTGGCTGCCTTGGCAAGTTGGCGGTCTAGGCGTTTATCCGGTTTTTGCTTTTTCAAGAAAATGTGTTATCGACCGCAGGTGCTGCTACACCCGCGGTCACGTACAATAGTCGCCCTGCAAGAGGGCGGGCTCATTACCGAAGCGGGTAGGTTCACCCCGACTTGGCTAAAAAATCAAGGGTGACCTACCTTCGTTTATTATGGGACAGTAATGTGGCAACCAGTAACCCGAATGCAATCATGAGAGAACTTCCAGTTCTATGATTTTGTACGTGAGCCGAATTCGTCGTGCTCAGGAAGCAATATTTTGCCGCAATATTTTGCCGCCATCGAAAAAATGTGCTACTATGAGTATAAAGGATCGTTCTTTTTCATATCATGAAAGAAGACCGCAGGTGCTGCTACACCCGCGGTCACGTGCAATAGATTGCCCCGTAAGGGTGATCGGCTTCACAAAGACAAGGTTGGGCCTACAAGAAATAGACCGCTTCCCCTAGCAAGGGCGGTCTATTTCTTTTTGAGGTAATTCAGCAACGCCAAGATGAACATGCCAAACATGAACATCAGGGAGAACGCTTGATATATCTCCACAGGCAAGGAAAATAATTGCAATTGGCACAAACTCGTTTGTGCGTCATAATTGAGTATAAAGAAGCGATTAAGGGGATGATCGGAATGTCAATTAGCCGTGAGGAGTTGCACCGCATAATTGACCGGCTGCCGGACGATAAATTACCAAAATTCGCGGATCTGTTGAGCATCGTTTATGACGAGGATGACGAAGAATTGACCGAATTAGAGATGAAGGATATTCAGCTTGCCCGCGAACAATACAAAAAAGGTGAATACGTTACGCTGGAAGAATTGCTAAATGAATTTAACGGGGAAGACAATGTATAGAGTTGTCATCCCCAAGGATGTAAGGAAATCTATTCAACGTTTGGACAAACCAACACAAAAACGTATTTTAAATGCGATCCTCTCATTAGCGGAAAACCCGTATGGGAGTCCGAACGTAAAAAGGCTAAAGGGATATAAAAATACGTATCGCCAACGTGTGGGCGATTTTCGCATAATCTTTGATGTTGTCGATCGTGAGTTAATCATTGTAGTTGTGCGAGTCGGCAGCCGTGGGGATGTTTACAAAGACTAGACCGCAGGTGCTGCTACACCCGCGGTCATGTACAATAGATTGCCCCGTAAGGGTGATCGGCTTCACAAAGACAAGATTGGCCTAGAAGAAATAGACCGAATCCTTGCCTGAGGGCGGTCTATTTCTTTTTTTGGAGTTTGCGGAACCCGCAAGCGGGGCAGGCATACACACGCCCTCGGGGCTTGTGCCGACAGCCGCATCTTGGGTATTCCTGCGCGGTGTACGCCTCATCCTGGAGGACGACTTGCATGCCGAGCCGTTCGACCTTGTAGGTGATCAGCCAGCGAACCTTCCCTGTAACCATCTGGTAAATCTGCTGGTGGTACCAGCTCATCAATGTGCATTTTCCGGATTTCCAAGCGTACCATCTCCTTTTCCACGACAAAAAACACGCATTAAAAATACGTATTATTTGTTGGCACGCATAATTCATGCGTGTTATAATCGTATCAGAGCGGCAGCCATCAACGGTACACACATAAAGATGACCCAACCAGATTCGCTGACATAAGCTTTCACAGCAGCGGCCAAGTGATTCCCAAAGGGACATTGAAAAACATTGAACGAACATCCGGGGTGAAATTCTAACCCCGGTGTCCTCCCCATACCTCCGAAAAACTCAGCAAAGGAGCGATGAACATGCCTTACCAAAACCACTTCATCTACCCGGTCGTGGTTGAAAAAGCAGAAGACGGCGGGATCGGCATGTATTTCCCCGATTTTCCCGGAACGGCCATCCTCGCGAAAGATCTGATCGATGGGATCAAGCGTGCCAAGGAAATGCTGGCCGACCTCATATTGGAACGGGAAGAACAGGGGATTGAGTTACCGGATCCATCCACCCCTGATCAGATCGAGTTGCTCGATCCCAGTGATCGGATCGTGATGATCGAAGTCTATATGCCGCCCTACCGCGATGAGGACGCGAACAGAGCGGTCACCAAAAACTGCACGTTGCCAAAATGGCTGCGTGATGCGGCTGAGGAGGCCGGTATCAACTTCTCCCAAGTGCTCCAGTACGCGCTTAAAGAACAGCTTGGCCTGATTGACAAGCGTTCCTGACCTGACCGCCCCGGATGACCGGGGGTTTTTCTTGCTCTCGTCCGCCGGAGATCCGCGAATACCTCCCTGTTTATACACCTGCTGAATTCTTGCGGTATTTTGGGCATGGGCCGATGACACCCCAACACAATGACACCCCACCGTTTTGCTTTTTTAAAAAAATGTGTTATCATTGAATCAAGAAGTCGATCTCGTCATAAAATAAAACGACCGCAGGTGCTGGGAACACCTACGGTCACGTACAATAGATTGCCTTCGGGCAGTCGGCTCATTAGGAGCGAGATAAACCACCTCGCCGGTCAAAGCAAGGGTGGTTTATCTCTTTTTGTTACCAAAAGAGAGCATGGCGACAATCAAAACACCGAAGCTGATCATCAGCGACAATGTTTCATAGACTGTCATTCCCTCACCCCCTTCCCTTAGCAAGTTCGGGGATGAGCCGACCACCCTTGCAAGCCGAAATCTATTGTACGGTGTAATTATACCACCCGCCTAAAGCACCCTCAACGTGTTCCACACCCCAAAACAGTTACAACCACGCTTGCCACGAACATACACGGCGCAAACGGCACAACCTGTTTCCGCCCGATCAACCATTGAACAACAAGCCCAATAAATACGAGCGCAAACACCAAAAAAAGGTTTAACGTGTACGCGTTGGCCGGAAAGAAAAAGGACATCACCGCGATCAGGCGATTCGGTATCCTGTGGTGTTTCGCGGCCGTTTTCCCCATGGGTCTCACCCCACCGTTTTGCTTTTTTCAAAAAATGTGCTATCATGGAATCAAGAAATCGATCTCCTCATACAATAAAACGACCGCAGGTGGTGGCACACCTACGGTCGGGTACAATCGCTTGCCCGACAAGGGCGGTCGGCTTATAGGGGTTTTTGATCTAAGAAATAGACCGCTTTCCCTAGCAAGGGCGGTCTATTTCTTTTTGAGGTAATTCAGCAACGCCAAGATGAACATGCCGAACATGAACATCAGGGACAACGCTTGATATACCTCCACGGCATCACCCCCTTTCATAGGGGCTTAGCCGACCACCCTTGCGAGCCGAAATCGATTGTACGGTGTAATTATACCACCCGCCTAAAGCACCCTCAACGTGTTCCACACCCCAAAACAGTTACAACCACGCTTGCCACGAACATACACGGCGCAAACGGCACAACCTGTTTCCGCCCGATCAGCCATTGAACGACAAGCCCATAAACCTTTTCATGATCCCGAGGACCAATCGCGATGATCTCCATCATGACTGTCCCATCTTTCTCGTCCACCGGATCGTCCAACTCGAGTTTGTCCATTTCCGCCATGATCTCATCGAAGATGAAATCGTCCCCAATCACCTGCTCGACGGCCTCTTTATATCGAATAGGAATCGAGGATCTGGCTCAGTTTTTTGGTGTGCACCAGATCGGTTACGTTGAGCACGTGGTCTTGGATGAACGCAAGGGTGTCGGTTGTTACACGTTTGCTCATAAAGGGCTTGTTAACATTTTATATTCCCGTTTTTTCTGTCAATCCTTCCTGATTTTTTTAACAATGTCTACAAGTTTATCGATTTCAGGTTTTGTAACCTGTGCATCGGCCCCAACACTTTCCCCTTGGTGTCTTAGTTTTTCGCTAACTATCGACGAAAACAAAACAACCGGTATTTGTTTTAGAGTTGGGCTTGTCTTGATCTGCTTGGTTAATGTCAACCCATCCATAACCGGCATTTCTATGTCGGTAATAACGCAGTAAATCTGTTCGTCGGGATTGTTAAGAAGATAGTCCAGCGCTAACTTGCCATTCTTAAATGTTTCTATGATTGCTCCCGCTTTTTTCAACGACTCACCGATGGTTTTCAATAAAAAAGCAGAATCCTCCGCTATTATGATCTTTTTGCCCTCCAGCCCCTCGGTTTCTTTAGATTCTTTCAAGGCTAAACCAGGGTCAATGTCAACTAACAGTTTTTCAAGGTCGAGTATCAAAATAATCCCGTCCTGGCGCGTATTAACGATTCCTGTTACCAGCAGTTCCTGATTGCCCGACAGGATTGGTGATGGTGTTTCTATGTCCTTCCATGAAAGCCTCCTTATGCCCTCGACACCGCTTACTTCTATTGCAAAGTCACTGTTGTTAATACTGAGCGAAATAAGCAGTCTCTCCTGCTCCGGCTTTGTGCATGTCTGGTCTAGGGCTTTCACAAGATCCAAAACAGGTATCACCTTCCCGCGATGGCTGATAACACCTTTCACAAATCTGCTCGAGTTTGGTACGGGAAAAATCTGTTGATGGCTGATGATAGAGTCTACTTTGGCCACATTCGTTCCACACAAACTGTCGCCAACATGAAATACAAGGATTTCCAATTCGTTGATGCCACTCTCTAATAATATCCCTTGTCCCACAATCACCACTCCTTTGCGGGCGGCGGCTTGAGCTGCCCCGTTTTTTTGATGCGCTCATTCCAAATATACTTTACTTATTATGCTTTTTTCCACCCCACTTCGTCTTATTTTCCCTATTTTCCCCTATCTTCATCCCGCCGTCATCATCAGTTATAAACGTCAATTGTCCGTTTTTTGCATCAAACACCAATTTGTCCTGTTTTTCTCCATTGTGAGCCCGTTCATTCGCTTCCGATTGTTGTATTTGTTGTATCACGTGATCCACAATTAAGTTTAAACAGTCGTTCACATCCCATTCCGGTTTGGCGAAACGGGGCGAATTGACACTCCGCACGGCTTTGGCCGTGGGACTCCTGGGAGCACTCCCGCAACCGGGAGTTCTGCCTTGCGGCACCAAGCGATCCCCATGTGTCCCACGGTTGAGTCCGCTCAAGCGGACGTGCTGAGGAGGTGCAAGCCTTCTTGCAGGATGTTTTGGGCGGCGTTTACATCCCGATCATGGGGTGTGCCGCACGCTTTGCATGTCCATTCACGAACAGACAAGTCTTTTGCCCGAAGAGGCCAAGCGAACCGTGGCCGAGAGAATGCGCCCCTGCACCTCGCGGGACTTGGCGAACTTTACCCATCCGACCTTCGGAAGCCGAATCCGGTTTTCTTCGATACGGATGGTCGCCGATGAACCCTCTTTACCGTTACGTTTGGACGTGGACGTCGTCCAACTCTTCCACCGTCCTTTGCAAAGCGGTGGAGTCTACTTCCCGGAGCCAAGGATGCTGCTGTTTCAATTCAGGCAATTCCCGCATGCAGGCGTACTGGCTCAGGGTGGTGCCATCCCGCTCATAGACTTCTTTCCGGTGAGCGAGGAAGTGATTGTACACAAACCGGCAATATCCGATGGTGCGCCGAATTTGCCGCTCCTGTTCTTTGATTGGATAGAGGCGGAAGGAATAGGCTTTGTGCATATGGGAATCCGATAATCTTTGATGTTCGTGTGGATGTTTACAAAGGCTAGACCGCCGGATAAGGTGCTGCAACACCCACGGTCATGTACAATAGATTGCCCAACAAGGGCGCGGCTCGTTACTGAAGCGGGTAGGTTCACCCTGACTTGGCTAAAAGATCAAGGGCGGCCTGCTTCTTTTTTGCACTTTTCCGGCCCATTGATTTGTGTCGTTGTCAAGTGTATGATAAAATAGAAATATGTCATACATCGAAACGGGGGCGTGGTTATGACTCTTATATCGCGGTCAGAAAGCGAAGTCAAACAACGATATCAGACAACGATCCCGAAAGAGATACGTGAAAAAGCAAAATTGGACGTGGGAGATGAATTGATCTGGAAGTATGACGAGATGCGGGAAGAAATCATTGTCATCCGAAAACCAAAGCGATTTTCCGACGCCCTGTGGGGATTGGGAAAAGAAATATGGCAAAGAGAAAACGGGGATGAATATATTCGAAAGGAGCGGGATGAATGGGAGTAAGAGAGTTTTTGTCGCCATACAAAAAGATCGCTCTTGACACCAACCTGTTCATCTACGCTTTTGAACAACATCCCCGGCACGGTGAAACCGTGAAAGCCATATTGGACATTGTAGAGGAAGGGAAGGTAGAAGCGGTCACCTCAACCATTACTCTGACCGAAATTTTGACAAAGCCAATCCAGGAAGGAAATGACACGCTGGAAAAGCGGTATCGGCTGCTCTTTACGCACTTCCCCCATCTGACTGTAGTACCGGTGGATGTGAGCGTGGCGGAGCGGGCGGCCTGTCTCCGCGGCAAATACGGGCTAAAAACCCCGGATGCGTTGATTGTGGCTTCAGCCATTGTGTCCGAATGCGATCTGTTCATTACCAACGACCATCGGTTGGGCCAGTTGAAGGAGATTAGGACGGCGTCAATCAAGGAAATGAATCCCTACAGCTCATAAGCAGCCGGATTAAAGGAAGCGTCGCTGCCGGAAGCCGGCACTATAGGTTTTCCACTATCCTTTCAATCTCGCTCTCAACCCGAAACACCCGTTTGTTGAGTGCAGCGATCTGATAATTTTTTTCCTCAAGTCTTCGGTCTATGTGTTCCAGCAAAGCGACAATATCTTTTGGTTGCCCTTCTTCAAGCCGAACAACCGCCTGATAGATGTCGTCCACTTTCTGCTCCAGACGTTCTTGTCTTTGCTCCAGACGTTCTTGTCTTTGCACAAGCTCTTTCTGGTTCTGTTCCAAACGTTCTTGTCTTTGCTCCAAATGTTCCAGTCTTTGCTCCAAACGTTCCAGTCTTTTTTCTACGCGTTCTTGCCCCAATTTCAGACTGTTGATGTCATGTTCCATCTTTTGCATACCGGAATTTATAGTCTGAAGTTCAGACAGAATATTTTTCAACAGATCTTCCATAGAGAACACCTCCCCTTTCATTCCTGGATCATTGCTTCGGAATTCGCTCGCGAAGCACCGCCACATCGAGAGAAAGGTCGCCGTACTGTTTCGCTACCGTTCGCCGATCCATCTCCCGGCGCATCTCTTCCAGAAATACCTTCAGGTCTTCCATTCAAATATCCCCTCTCCCACACTCATTTTCGTTTGGGCGCGAAAGCCGGCCCTTTTTTCAGAAGGTTGAATGCCGACACCAGGCCCGTTGCCATCGCCAGATACAGAAACGGCATGAGCGGCACGTTGTAGCGCCCGAACACCACGTACACGCTGTACACCGCCGTAAAGTAGAGAAGAACGGCCACGATGAACAACAACTCTTTCCTGCCCTTGTTCAGCAGCAGGGTCGTCAGGAAACCGGCCAGCCCCGCAATCACGAGATACGGCTGCAAAGCATGCACCCAAGCCTCCTTGACATGGAACACTTCAATCCAGTAGAACGAATCCCGCCACAAAATCTTTGGTTTCAGCACCGCAAAGCTGTAAATCAGCGACTTTTTGTCCGTTTCCCACCAGAGTTCCAACCGTTCCCTGGCGACTCGCTCCTGCGCTTCCATGTAGGCAAACGAACCCTGACTTGCGTATTGCTGTTTTAACCTTTGTACCACTGACTCGATCGGTTCGTCGTTCGGGTAGCCCCGGCCCTGATAGGACCCGATCAACAACGGGTTGCCCTCCCCCGCCGTCAGCGGGATGAATTTGTGGTAGTGGCTGTAGTTGCGCACCCACCACGGGACCAATGCGATCAGCACGATGACGGCCGCGATTCCCGCCTGTTTCAGCAGGGTATGCCACGGGTATTTTTTCAACAGCAAATACGCGAAGAGGACAAGCGGGTACAGCGCGATCGTCGAGCGGAACATCAACGCCGCCAGATAGAAGAACACCACGCGATAGAAATGGGATTTCTTCCGTTCGTTGGCCAGGCGGATCGAATAATAGACCAGATAGATAAAGCTTGCGATGAACGGGGACTCGGTGAGCAGCAGGTTGTCGGTTACGACATGTTCAATCGAGGTCGCCAGCAGGAAAGCGGCGATCAAGCCCGCTGCCGTGCCCCAAACATATTTTCCGGTGAGATAGATTCCGTAGATGCCCGCCAGACCCAACAGAATCATCAGGATCTTGGCGGCGTACAGGCCGGTATCCCCGGTTCCGAACACCGCAAAAACAGCCGCCAGCAGAAACGGCTGCCCCGGCATAATCTTCACGGTCGGCTCAGCAGCAAAATGGGCCGGTTCGGTCGGCCCCCGGTAAGTCAGCATTCCGGTTTCCAGCAGCCGGATGGCGCTGTTCGCATATCCTTCGTCGTCGCTGTGCAAAGTCAGCCCCAACCCGTAGACGCCAAGCGTCATCAGGCGCAAAACCAGGGCCAGCAGCAAAACCCACCAGATGATACGGTTTGGCTTCAATCGTTTCAGCATGAAGTTCTCCTTGAGATACGATTCCTCATGGGGCCATTATATACGCCGCCCATTTTGCGCGCAATGCGTCCGTCCTGCCCGCACCGCCTTCAGGCAAAAGCTGCGACTTATGGTCTCAGGGAGTGGTATCCAATGCCATCGTGTTGACCTGCAAAAGAGCATACGCGCTGTTTGGAATCGCGGTTTTCATGCCTAAACGCAGTTCCGTTACGTTTTCGTTTATTTTGGCAACTTTTCAAACTCATAATGCCTTTTCTCAAGCGTCCGTTGGGATCCGACAAGAGTCCGCTGCGACTCTTCGAGAGCGTTCATGCGCTCTTCGAGCTTGTCCATGCGTACTTCGAGCCGGTCGAGCCGTTGCTCAACAGCATCGAAGCGCTTATGGATCAGCTCAAACTGTTCCATCACCTAAGTCATAAAAAATTTTAACTCGTCCATCCCGATCATCTCCCTTAGCAACATTCTCTCACTCGACCACGGGAACCGCAAGAGATATTTCCTCTATCGCCCCTTACCAAAATTGCATCTACAGCAATATTGTATTCAATATTTTAAATCCAGGCAAGAAAAATTCCCTTAAATCCGTCACATCGGGATAGCACCGTCCGGCCCGGCGGTTGTGATATAATCGGACAGGGGAATAGACGGAAGGAGAATCGCGTCAGTGAAAACCGACAGATTGAAGCTGCTGAAAACCGACAGATTGCAGTTGCCGAAAACCGGCAGATTGAAATTGTGGAGCCTTGTCGCACTTGCCTTTTTTCCGATTGTGGATTTTCTGTTGCGCAGGATTCCCCTGCTTGGTTCTGTACTGGGTCCGACCTGGGACAAACTGATTCTTCTCGGCTTGGCCGCCCTCGCGCTGGGGCGGTATCTGGCGGGCGAAAGACTGAAACCGTTGCCCTATCATCGCGTGCTGAAAGCTTTCATCCTGCTCGGGATCGCCTATCTCGCCATCGACCTGCCGGGTTTTTCGGTGGATTTTGAAGGGTTTCGCGCCGTTTACTGGTATTCCCTGTTTGCGTTTGTGCTTCCTTTTGCCGCAGACAAGGAATTGGCCCGCAAACTCGTCCGGTATACCTTATATGCGGGCTTTCTCATCAGCCTGCACGGCATCTATCAATACATCACGAAAGCGCCGATGCCTCCCGGCTGGGTGGATGCGGGCGAAACGGTGCGGACCCGGGTGTACTCCGTGTTCGGCAGCCCGAACATCATGGGAAGCTACCTGATCATGATTTTTCCGATGGCGGCCGGCATGGCCTGGGCGGCCCGCTCGCAAAAAGAACGTTTGTTCTTTGGCTTCGTGGCTGTTACGGCATTGGCATCCCTTGTGTTCACCAATACGCGGGGCGCCCAGTTGGCCCTGTTTGCCGCGCTTGTCATCACGTCTCTGCTGTTTGACCGGCGCATGTTTTTCCTGGTGCTGGCCGGCGGGGTCGCCGCGATGTTTGTGCCGCAAATTCAGCACCGGTTTGTGCAGTTGCTCGATTTTGACGGTCTGTACTGGGTGAAAGCCGCGAAAGACGGACGGATCGCCCGCTGGTTGAGCGCTTATGACGTGGTCCGGTATAACCCGTTTTTCGGAGCCGGGCTTGGGCATTTCGGGGGCGCGGTTGCCGCCCGCAACTTCGGCGTCAACTATGTGGACAACTATTACGCGAAGACCATGGCGGAAATGGGACTTGTGGGGCTTTTCGCCATGCTGACCCTGTTTTTCACAATCGCGCGCAATTTGCACTCCCGCATTTTCAAGCCGCTCAAGGCCCGTCCGGACTGGCCGCTCCTGCTCGGCATGTTCACCGCCGTGATTGCCGTCCTGATCCAAAACGCGGTTGAAAATGTGTTCGAAGTTCCGGCGATGAACTTTCTGTTCTGGTTCACCGTGACGATGACCGTCATCCTGACCGGTGCCGAAAAGGAGGGGGACGCAGCGTGAAAAAGATCCTGCTTGCGGCGTTGTATTCCGTTTTTTTAGTCGCTTTAAACCAGCTTGTGGCGATCCCGCTGATGCTTGACTTTTCTTACATCGGGCTTCTCACCCTGGCGGCCGCCGCCGTTCTCGGCTATTTCGCCGTTCCGCGCGCCTGGCGGCGTTTCTTTGCGCTGTTTTCGCTTCTTATCCTGCTGACGGGATACGGCATTCAAAGCGTCTATTCGGACAGCCTGTGGCGGAGATTTCTCGAATTTCCCCTGATGCTGCTGATCCTCGGCTGGATCGCCGCCTCCTACGGCCGCATCAAGTGGCGGTATACCTTGACGGTCTTCACGGTTCTGGCTGTCATGCTGGCTGCCGTGCCACTTTCGGAATTCCCTTTTTACGCCAAGTTTCGTCTGGCGTACAAAAGCGAACATTTGGACCGGAGACCGATTTTTCCGATCTATCCGATTGTAAACCGGGGATCGAACCTCTACACGATCGGGGATCTGCGCAAGCTGACCGACAAAGAATTGAAGGAGGCCACCCCCGATCCGAAAGAAAACAGGGATTTGCCCGCCGCGGCCGCCAAGCTGAAAAACCAGTTGGAACATGTCGACGTGCTTCGTTTCGCGCCGGATGACGGGTACAGGAAACATCCGGTCGCAAAAGAGGAGATGGCCGCCCTGCCCTTCACTTCCTTCGGCCTGGCGGGTTTCCCGTACTACACGTCTTCCTGGACAATCGAAGGCGATGGCGTCAAACAGCACTTCACCCCGGTGGACGATCCGAAAACCGTGCTGACAAGTTTTCTCGATCCTCTGTCGGTCACGGTGGCAATGGATGAACGGGCTGCCAGGTCGCAAGCGGCGTCCCGCAAAAACTGGGCGGACACCTTTGGCACGGACACCCGTCCGCAGGTCGCCGGCGCCGCTTTGGTCGGTCAAGGAAAATTCCTGCCGGAAGGCAGCACCCAACTGCTGCTGGTGGGCAACAACGAGCTGCGGCTCGTCGACGGGACCTCGCCAAACGCCGCACCGATCGCAGTGTATAAAGGCACCTGGGAGGAACCGGTGACCCGGAACCTGACGGTCGGCGACATCGACGGGGACGGGATTGAGGAAGTGCTGGTCAACTCGACTCCCGCCAAAATTTTAAAAATCGGCCAGAACCGCACCTGGCAGACGATCTGGGAAAGCGGGAAAAAGTCTTTGCGTTTCGAGTTTGTGGAACCGCGCCCAGGGCAGAAGCCGCTGATCGTCGTCCAGGATCCGAGCGTGGTTCGCAATCAGGACACGCGTTTTCTCAGCGGGTACACGTGGAACAACGGCCAGTTGATCCGGGAATGGCGCGTCTTTAAGACGAATCTCCTGTTTCCGGCCCCGATCTCTCCCGACACATGGATCAGCGGATATTACGAAGCGCCGAATCTGTACGTGCTAAAACCGATTTCGGTTCCGTGGCCCGCGGTGCTTTCGGCAATCTATGCCGCGCTGGCGCTTGCGGGCTACGGCTATCAACTCGCGCAAAGGAGGGAAAGCCGCCATGCGTGACACCGGACACCGCCACCGGGGCAGCGGCCGTTTCCGGCGGGCGGTCGTTCTCGCACTGCCTTTGGCGGCGCTGCTCACCGCCTGCAGCCCGCAATTGACGGCGCCGTCTTCGCAGGACATCCCGATCGAACGCGAAGAGAAATTTATCGCGGAGGACGGTTGGGCAACGATCCTGAAATCCGTCGACCAGAGCAGGGCGATCACGCGGTTTGGCCTGCAGGGCACGCTTGAAACGAAGGAGCGGAACCAATACCACCGTTCGCAGGTTTACGGCCATGTTATCGCGCCCGATCAGATTGAGATGTCCCAAAACGTGGACGGCAGGTCGTATTACATTTACCAGGATGCAAAATCGGCCTATTACAGGGAGGAAGGCGTCTGGCGGTCGATTGACCGGATTGCGCTGCCCGACACCTGGGGGTCTTTGGAGCGATTGCGCCACATTCAACCGCCAAAGGAGGTCTACCGTTTCAAGGACATGTCGATTTTGACCCCCAACGACACGGAAGTTTACCAGTTTGAGGCGGATGCGATCCGGCTTGCCGGGATGCCCGGGACACAGGGAAAGACGCTTCCCAGCCAATATACCGTCTATATTGACAAGAAAACCCGCTACATCCGGCAGATCGACATCCAGTCCACCGGGGCGGTTGACGACGTGGGCACCGTCTGGTCCAATGCGACCCTGCGATTTTTCGACATCGACAAACCCGACCTGAAGATCGAAATGCCCCCCGGATTGAAACAGCAGCTCAAAATCAACGATAAGGACAACAAATAGCGGACTCCCCGGTAAACGTGCGCCAAATGCGGCGGACTCTCCAACCGGGGAGTTTTTTTTTTTGCGGCAAGACCCTCCTAAAAAATGCTGGATCTATCGAATGTTTTAATAGTCACTGCTAGGATTTTGGCGGGTTCTGTCGAAATACAGCATTAGAATTCTCTAGGAGGGTATGACAAAGTGCGAAAAAAATGGAAGATTCGCGGCAAACGCTTATCGACAAAAGCCCTCGTGGGGGCTTTGGCGATCGCGCAGGCATTTCCCCTGTCCGCCGGCTACGCGGCCGCCCGTTTTACGGACGTGCAGGGGCATTGGGCGGAACCCGCCATCACGGAGCTGGCGGAACTCGGGATCGTACGGGGGAAAACTCCGACGACATTTAACCCGGACGACGATATCACGCGGGCGGAATTCATCACCATCCTGGTGAGAAGCCTCAACCTTCCGGTTATCAAAAACGCTCCCCAGGTGTTTGCGGATGTAAAGTCCGATTTCTTCGCCTACGATATGATTCAAACCGCTTATCAGAACCGTCTCGTCTCCGGGACATCTCCCACCACATTCAGTCCGAACGAACCGATTTCCCGTCAGGATATGGCGGCCATGATCACAAACGCCCTGCAGATTCAGACGGTTCCGTCGTCTTTTGTGCAAACGGCGCTTTCGTTTACCGACGCGGCTCAAATATCCGACTACGCAAAGAAGGCGGCCGCTGTCGCTTCGTATCTGGGAGTGGTAAGAGGCGACCCGGACAAAAAGTTTAACCCGCTCAGCCGTGCATCGCGTGCCGAAGCAGCCGCCATGATCCAGCGCATGCGGAATCTTCCGGCCGACAAACTGGGCAAGCTGAGAGACATGGCCAATCCGGTGCTGAAACGGATCGAGTTGCAGCCGGATCCGGTTTCCCTTTTCACCGGCGAAACGCAGCAATTCACCGCAAACGTCTATAACAGCAATGAGGAACGGGCGGGCGGCGCCACTGTTACTTGGAGCGTCTATGGAGACATCGGAACCGTTAACGCGCAGGGATTGTTTACGTCGACCAAAGCCGGTACGGGCACTGTTACAGCCACGGCGCAACTGCCGGGACAAGCCCCGGTGTCCGCCACAGTGCATGTGACGGTGGAAAACCCGAAGCGCCTTGCGTTTGCGGCAACCGCCCTGGGCTCTTTCAAACCGGCGCAACCGGTCACTTTGACGCTTAATGTGAAAGACGAAAAAGGCGAACTGCTGCAAACCGACAATAACCGGGCCCTTACGGTTACCGTCAGCGGCCCGGACGGAACGTCCAATTTTGAAGTCTATACCCTGAACGGCCAGGCAACCTTTACGCTCAACAAAACGAAAGCGGGTTCCTACACGGTGACCGTTTCAGGCAGAGGAGCCGTGCTCGACGCGCCGGCCACTTTCACAATCGTTCCCGGCGAACTTGCCAAGCTGAAAATGCATGTCGCTCCCTCCCCCTTCATCCAGGCTACACGCCAAGCGGAGCTCCGGGTGACCGGCCTTGATCAGTGGGACAATGCGGTCCCGCCGGTACCCGTCACCTTCAGTCTGAGCGATTCCAGCCGCGGAACGCTCGGAAGCACCGACAATCCGATGGTCAGTAGCTTTACGGCAGGCAAAACGAGAGGGACCGTGACAGTCACCGCCAGGTCGGGCAATCTGTCCGTCTCCCAACAGCTTACGGTCTTCACGTCAACCGCCGATCTCGTGAGCGGCAAAGGCGATTGGATGATGTGGCGCGACTGGAAAAACTACCCGGTGAAAGACACTCTCCAGCGCTTTAAAGACGCGGGTGTGACCCATGTGTACTTGCTGGTCTCCACAACAAACGACGGATTCTTCGGCCAGGATTCCATGGATGATTTTCTGCATCAGGCCCACGACGCGGGAATCGCCGTGATCGGCTGGGTCTACGCGGCTGCCGGCGACCCGTGGAAAGACGCGGCACAAACGGTGCAGGCGATGCAGTACACCACGCCGACCGGCGACCGGTTTGACGCGCTTGCCGCCGACCTTGAAGAGAATCTGGACACCTACCACCAGGAAGAGTTCGCAAAATCGGTCCGCAACGCCCTGGGGGCGTACTACCCGATGATTGCGGTCATCTACCCGGCCACCTGGCGGCCGAATCAACCGTGGGACGTTTATTCGAAGTACTATGACGTTGTCGCGCCGATGGTATACTGGCACTACAAAGCAAAACCCTACACCTACAAAGACGCGTACGATGCGGTTGGTTCCGAGATGGTGGAACTCCGGAAAAAAGTCAGACAGACCATGCCGATCCATATCATCGGCCAGTCGTACAACATGTTCCCGAAAGATTGGAGCCAGTATCCGACTCCAGACGAGATTCGCGGCGCCATGCAGGCGACAAAGGAGTACGGAGCCGTCGGCTATTCCACCTACCGCGGACGTGAAGCAACCGCTTACGGCTGGAACGAATTCGCCAAGTTTGAATGGCCGGTCAATCGCTAACGACACCGCAAACCCCTTGTCACGGACCCCCTCATCCGTTTTCCGCGGATGGGGGGGTAATTTCAAGAATGAATTTTCACCGTCCGCCAGTCATGTTACAATTAAAAACAAAACATGCGGATCGGGTGATTCTGTGTATTCGGAAAATGTTTCTCCGGAACTGTTGAAACAATGGCAGACTTGGTATTTCACCGGCATCGGCCCCCGGGAATTGCCGATCCTTTGCAAACAGCAAGGAATTTGTCCGCCCGGCTTCCGCAATCCCGAGAAAGTGCCGTATCCGATACTGAAAGCCTTTTTTGAAAAACAGGCGCTTCCCCATTACGAAAGCACAACCGGAATCATCCGTCTCCTGCGGACTGTATATCCGGATCTGGAAAAAAAGATCGAGTCCCTGCCAACCCCATGCACCGTTGCAGATACAAAAAAACTCGACGAAGAGATTGAAAACGGCGATCTCTCACTTGCGCTTCTGCTGTCCGACCGGGAAGATTTGCGGAACGCGGCGGTTCAGCTTATGGAGCAAGAACCCCCCTTTGAGCCGCTCCCCGAAGAAAAGCCCTCCCAGTCCCCGGAGCACTTGCTTCAAAAAGAGAACCGCAGGTTGTCCCGGTTACTTGAGGAAATGAAAAAAAACCTTTGCAAGAAAGAAGCAAAGTGGCAGAGGGAACTGGCAAAACTGCGCTTGGAGATCGCCTCTGTCCGGGCAGTGCAGGCTAAGGAACAAAAACGGCACAGGGAGCAAGAAGCCGTTTTTCAAAAGAAGCTGAAGGACGAACAGGCGCTGCGAAACGAGGCGGAACGGCAGGCCCGTTTGTGGGAACGAAATACCCGCCGGGCGCAGGAGTTGGTGCGGAAACTCGAATTGAAAAACCTTCAACTTGAGGAACTCAATCGCGCTTACGAGGAGAAACTCCGCCAGCTGACGCAGGAAACGGCCAGATTGAACGCGTTGCTTCCCGCTGCTTCCGATGTGAAGGAGATGTACCCGGTTGGACCGCCTGCACCAGACGCGCCTGCCATATCGGAAAGGGGACCTCTTTTGCCACAGGAAGACCCTGCCGGTTCCGACGCCTCGCCTCCGCCTGCAGACACTGCTTCGCGCGAGTCCCGGTCCGAATCCGAATATCCTCCGTTTGTCCGTGGAATTTTGCATGTTCCCGTACGTTCGCGTTTCGGGGTCCTGAACACCGTACAAGGCACTGATTTGTTTGTGCCGGAAAAGGTGATTTACGCAATCGGGGCGGCCGATGGGGACGAATTGGAGGGGCGCCTGATCGGCGAGTTTGCCGAAGGAATTCCGCAGTACCGGTATCATGTCACAAGAAAAGGGGCGGAACCGTCCCATTGCCGTGAAATGCTGGGCATTGTCGAACAGCGCTCCACTTGGGTAGGAGTGCGCGACCTCGACAACAAAGACTTGTTCGTTCCTCTTCACGCGCATGAAGTCCCCCTTGTATCAATCGGCGATGTGGTGACAATCTTATACGATGCGACGCATCCGCACAACAACCGGATTTTGACCGTTCACGAACATCTGTCGCCCGAAGAGACCGCAACCTATCGCCCCATTCGCCGAAAACCCCGGAAACCGGGCAATAGTCCGCGGGAGATTGCGCAAACCTTTGAAGGGCTTCATATCCTGATTTGCGGTGCCCAATCAAATATGGTCTCCCAATACGAACAAGCGATTCGGTCACGGGGCGGATCGGTCGTCATCCTCGAAAGCCAGCCGGTGTCGATGGCTCCGTATGTTGCCAAGGCGGACGTCATTATCTGCAACACCCACCAGATCACCCACCCTTTTTATTGGGTGGTGCGGGAGGAAGCCGCCAAGCGGCACAAACCGCTCCGGCACCCGATTTCCGGCGGCGTGTCTTCGGTTCTTCGCGCGATCGAGGCTTATTTGGCGGAAGCAGAATAAGAGAAAAAGGAGGAACACATTCTTGCTCACGTCCTACAAAACGGTCAAAGGATACGGCGAGGAAACGATTATCATCAAAAAATCGCGCTTTATCGGTTATGCCATGCCGGCGGAAACGGAAGAAGAAGCGGTCCGGTTCATCGAATCGATTCAAAAAAAGCACTGGGACGCGACCCACAACTGCTACGCCTACCAAATCGGCCCGCATGACGAGATCCAGAAATCCAACGATGACGGGGAACCCTCCGGCACCGCCGGCAAGCCGATTTTGGAGGTTATCAAAAAAGAAGGGCTGAAAAATGTGGTGGTCGTCGTCACCCGCTACTTCGGAGGAATTATGCTGGGGGCGGGCGGGTTGGTCCGCGCGTACGGACAAACGGCCGGCGCAGGATTGCGGGCGGCCGGAATCGTCACCCGGTCCCTGTTGCAAACGATTCATGTCGGAATCGACTATACGTGGCTCGGGAAAGTGGAAAACGAGATCTTGCAGGCGGGTGGTTTTATCGATCATGTCGAGTACCTGGAGCGCGTCCGTGTGGCGGCGCTGGCTCCGGTGGAGGAAGCCGGCCGTTTCGCGAAATTGATCACCAACGCCACCAGCGGCCAGGCGGAGATCGTGATGGGGGATCGGGTGTACGCCACTACGCAGGACGGCAAACTGGTGAAATAATCCCTCTCCGAACTTTACTGGGCATCGCCCAGCGCAAAGATGAACTCCGCCTCGCAGACGACTTTGTCTCCGACTTTGGCGGTCGCTTTGCCCTTGCCGATATTTCTTTTAAACGACAAAATCCCGGCTTCCATCTCCAATGTGTCCCCCGGGCGCACCTGCTGGCGGAACCGGACATTGTCAAGCCCTGCAAAAAAAGCCAGCCGCCCCCTGTTCTCTTCCAGGGACAACAGCGCCACCGCCCCGACCTGCGCCATCGCTTCCACGATCAGCACTCCCGGCATCACCGGATAATCGGGAAAGTGCCCCTGAAAAAACGATTCGTTGGCCGTCACCTGCTTGACGCCCACCGCGCGGCGGCCGGCTTCCAGCTCGAGGATCCGGTCCACCAGCAGGAACGGGTAACGATGGGGAATGATTTCTTTGATTTGGTCGATGTTTAACATAGTTCCACTCCTACCTGTTCATTGCGAGGAATTTCCGCAGATAGACAAAACTGGTCACAAACGAAAAACAGATCGTGCCCCACAACAGAAACTCCGCCGCTTTCCACTTAAACATGATGCCGACCACCATGATATAATACAATACGGTGGTCAACTTTCCCCACCAGACGGCAGGCACAATCTGTTTGTCGCGAAAATGAAAAAATGCGGACGCCAGAATCATGGCGACATCCCGAAGGATCAACAAAGCGGCTGCCACCAGCGAAATGCGGCCGTCGACCGTAAACGACAGAATCACAGACAGCATCATGAGCTTGTCTGCCAACGGATCCAACACGACGCCAAGCGGGGTAATCCAGTTGTATTTACGCGCAAGGTAGCCGTCAAGCAGATCGGTCAAACCGGCCAGCACCAAAATTCCCAGCGCATACACCATACTGAACGACGAATCCGAAAAAAACGCGATAAAATATAACGGAACCAGCGCCAAGCGCACTAATGTCAACAAATTCGGCAAATTCACCGGATCCCCCCTACGCTCCTTCCTCATAATACCATGTTACGCCCCGATCCGTAAAACGATCGGTGCAATTTTCCCAATCGAACCGCCTGTACCGCACCGTATGTAAAAGGTGCAAATGAAAAAAGAGACCCTTGTAAGAGCCACTTTGAACTCTTCCCCAGATTCAAAATCGCCCGTTGCAAAGGCCTCTTTGTCGTTACGCCCGCAGATTGTTGGCCATCCCCATCATCGCATCGACCGTCTGAATGGAGCGTGCGTTCAGCTGATACGCCCGCTGCACCTGCATCAGATCCGTCAGTTCTTGCTGCAACTCCACATTGGACATTTCAAGAAACCCTTGACGAATCGTTCCTGCCCGTTCGGCGTCGGCGGCAAAACTCTTATCGGGGCTGAACGGGTCATAGTTGCCGATATTGGCATTTTGATAGAGATTCTCACCTACGCTTTGCAAGTTCGCTTCCGGGTTGCGCACAACCACCAGATTGATTTTCTGCCCGACGGCGACTTCGCCTTTGTCGCCCTGTACAAACAGCTCCCCATCCGGGCTCACGCGAAGCGGCCGCCCCAAAAATTCCGGTCCCAAAACGACCGGTTTGCGGCTGGTGTCCAAAACCGGATACCCTGCGTCGGTCACCAACGTGCCCGTCGCATCGATTTGGAACTTCCCGCCACGGGTGAACCGGATTTGGCCCGGCTCGAATTCGCCGCCAACCGCAGGTTCACCGGTGCCAACCGTAAAAAACCCTTCCCCTTCAATGGCCAGATCCAGCATGTTTCCGGTGGATTGCATGTTGCCCTGCGCAAATGCCCGTGACAAAAAAGCGGGCATCACACCGTTTCCGATGCGCAATCCGAGATCCCCTTCGCTTCCCGCGTCCGAACGACGGCCTTCCAGCCTGAATTCATCGGGTTGCGGAAATTGGGACCGCAGCAGTTCCGCAAACTGCACGTTCTGCGTTTTGTAACCCATTGTGTTGACATTGGAAACATTATTCGCAATCGCATCCAATTTTGTTTGCTGTGAGGCCAGGCCTGATGCGGCTGTGTATAACGCTCTCATCGAATCAGACTCCTATCCGGCAGGGAAAATTTTAGATTCTGCCAAGCACATTGACCGCCTTGTCCAACGTGCTGTCCAGCGTTCGGATCATTCTCTGGTTCGCCTCGTAACTTCTCATGACGGCGATCATATCGACCATCGTCTCCGCCACGTCAACATTTGATCCTTCAAGAAATCCTTTGCGAATCTCTCCGGTTGCCGGTTGCAGCAAATCCTCCACCCGTTCGTCCGGCGCTGCCGGAACAAGCCGGTACGCCCCGTTGCCCGTAACGCGCAAACGATCGGTATTCGCCACGTCGACCGGCGCAAAGCGGAGACCCGGATCCGGTTCAAACACTCCTCCGTTCATTCTGCCTGCTTCAAGGCCTGTCCCGTCTTGGCGCAGACGCACCCGGGAATTGCTAACTGGTTTTCCCTCCGGATCGACCGCCTGCACAAACAACCCCGCAGCGTTCGCCAAAAACGCGTTCCGGTTGGCGTCTTCCGGCGTTAAGTGAAAGTCGCCGTCACGCGAAAACAAAGTTTCTCCATTCTGATCGTTTAACACGAAAAACGTTTTCCGTTTGTTGTTGGGATCGGGCCGCTCCGCATCGATAATCGCGTATCCGTAAGGGTTCGCCGTTTGCTTCAAAATCCCCTGCGTAAACCGGGGAAGCACCTCTTCCAGAAACGCTCCGCTTCCGACCGCACCGATGCTTGGCATGCCGGGCGCAATCGACTGCGGACCGCTTCCCGTGTGGTCGTTGAGAGAATACAAAAGCATTTCGGGAAAGGAGCGCATGATGCTGTCGTCTTTCTTGTACCCGATTGTTTGCACGTTCGCCAGATTGTTGGTGAGAACGTCCTGTCGACGCTCCCCGGCGAGCATTCCGGAAGCTGCCGTATAAAGTCCGCGAATCACGGATGTTCACCTACCCCAGCCTGGATTTTCTCCCTGTTGGCCGAATCACTTTCTCCAAGTTGTTCAACACGATGCCGGTTCCCCGCGCCACGCACGTAATCGGGTCTTCCGCAATATGAACCGGAATCTGCAATTCTTTCATCATCAGCTTGTCCAATCCGTACAGCAAGGCACCGCCGCCGGTAAGGACAACCCCCTTTGAGTATATGTCAGCCGCCAACTCGGGCGGAGTGCGTTCCAATACGTTTCTTGCCGCCGCTATCACTTGGGACACAGGTTCTTCGACCGCGATCCGCACCTCTTCCGACGTAACCTCGATCGTCTTGGGGAGACCGGTCACCATGTCACGTCCGCGAACGTCCAGTTTCTCGTGGCGGGCGTCACGATACACGGAGCCGATTTGAATTTTGATCTCCTCGGCGGTGCGTTCCCCGATCAGCAAATTATGCTGTTTCTTCACATAGCGGATGACCGCTTCATCGAACTTGTCCCCGGCGACCCGAATAGAAGTGGCGGTGACGACGTCGCCCAGAGAAAGAACGGCTACATCCGTCGTGCCTCCGCCAATATCGACGACCATCGATCCGCTTGGCTGAAAAATGTCCAGTCCGGCTCCAATCGCCGCCGCTCGCGGTTCTTCTACGATATACACGTCTCTTGCGCCCGTGCGTTCCGCCGCTTCCCGCACCGCCTTTTGTTCGACCGACGTAATCCCCGCCGGCACGCAGATGACGACGCGCGGACGGACAAACATGCTTTTGCCGATAGCCTTGTTTATAAAATGGCGCAACATCATTTCAGTCACGTCAAAATCCGCGATCACGCCTTCGCGCAGCGGACGGATCGCCAGGATGTTGCCCGGTGTGCGGCCCAGCATTTGGCGGGCTTCTTCACCTACCGCCACGACCCTTTTCGTTTGGCTTTCGATTGCGACAACCGAAGGCTCGTTAAGTACGATGCCCCTGCCTTTGACATGGACCAATACGGTGGCTGTCCCCAGGTCAACACCGATATCTTTGCTGAACATCTATGGAAGCGTCCTCCTTCAAACTTCTTCAGATCCTCTTCGCTGCAACGTATGTTCCCGCGTATTTCGAGCATCTTACTGCGGTGTTCTCCCCAGCGGCCCCACGTCAAATGCCCCATAAACGTGCCGAGAATCCGCTAATTAAGTTATTCTACAGAGGTGAGGAAACTCCTCTTTCCACCCCGACATTTTTTGACATTTTGCGTTCCGCTTCGTCTTTCCTGTATTTTTTCTTCGTTGCTTCCCCACCCCTCAAATGACGAATGGATTTGTGATACTCGAGAATCTCTTTTACACGGTTGGCCAAGTCAGGGTTAATATCAGGCAGACGTTCGGTCAGATCCTTATGCACCGTGCTTTTGGAGACACCAAATTCCCTGGCGATCGTACGAACCGTATTTTTTGTTTCCACGATATACTCGCCAATCTTCAGGGTGCGCTCTTTGATGTAATCGTGCACTCCCTTTCGCCTCCCCATGCTTCAAATGGTCTGATACATTATATGAGGGTGTGTACCACATATGCCTAAATTACCGCGATGACAAGCCATGAGGTTCGTTTTCCCTGTTTTTTCTCTCTCTTTCTCGACTTGACAAGCTGACAGACAGCCGTCCTTTTTCCAGCCTTAAACGCAAAAAACCCCGCCCTTTCCGGACGAGGATTTTCAAATCGGTTTGTTCGGTTATTCGCCGCGCTTTGGAAGCACGCTTTGCGGATCGACGTTCTTGCCGTCTTTTTTCACTTCGAAGTGAAGGTGGTTTTTCTGGTCGGCTTCCAGCTTGTTGTTGCCGGACCTGGCAATATCCTGGCCCTGTACGACCTTGTCGCCTTCCTTCACGACGATGTCGGCCAGCGACGCATAATAGGTTTCGTAACCGTTGTCGTGGGTGATTTTGACCGAATACCCCATCAACGGGTCTGCCTGCACGCTGGTGACTGTTCCGGACGCCGCCGCCACAACCGTAAACGGCTTATCGTCCTTGCGTCCAATGACGACCCCGTTTTGCGTGTAGAAGTTGTTCTCGAATTTGATGATCGAGTTGGCCTGGGACTTCTGGTCTTTGGTTTCGTCATAAAATGCCATGGTCACGTTCACTTCCGCTCCGTCTTTTTCCGATACCGGCCAGATCAGGTTTTGGCTGGCGGTTACCGGGGCGGTGTTTGAAAGCCGGCCGGGATCAGTCGTTGTGTTCCCTGTTCCCTGCGGCGCAGGCTGGGCTCCCTTTTTGAACGGCAATGCGTCCTGCGTTTGTGCCACTACGAATCCGATGATAAGAGCCGCTGCGCCAAGATAGAGCGCCGGGAACGTCCACCGTTTTGCAAACAAAGTCTTCCAAAATCCCGGTTTTTTCTGGCTCCGTAAAGCCATGTTTTCGTTTTTTTGTTCATTCATTTTCCATCACCTCATTCCCCATTCTCGCCACGAATGGGAACGCTTATACAGGGAATACTCAGATGATGGAGTTTTTTCCGCAAAATTTATTGTTTTCGGTAAGACGCCAGTGTCGCGCCCTGATAGAAATACGTCAGGATGTCGCGGGCGGTCTTGCCTTCTTTGGCCATCCCCTCCGCGCCGTTTTGGCTCATTCCAACCCCGTGCCCGTAACCGTGGGTCGTGAACGTGATGGTGTCTCCGTCAATTTTCCATGTGAAATCGGTTGAATTCAACCCGAGGGCTTCCCGAAACTCCGGCCCGCTCATCACTTTGTTGGCGACTTGAATTTTCTTGACCCGATTGCTAGCAGACGTTTCCAACACTTTGATCATGCGCCCCTGGTTGGCGGATGTCACAACCGTTTGCAGGCCGAGCAAGCGATAAAACTCTGCGAGCGACATTTTTTTCGTGTCCACCGCATGTTTCGCCTGCTTATCCCAAGGGCTGTCGACCGACCGCAAATAGGGCAAGGCCCTGCCCCAATAATCCTGCGAGTTCTCGGTCTTCCCGTTGGACGTGGAAAAGAAAAGCGCATCGATCGGTTCCCCGTTGTACGTCAGAATTTGTCCCTTTGTCTCGTTTACCGCCTGTACGATTTTATTCAGGTTTAACTGGTATTCGACAACTCCCCAGCGTTGTTTCAATTTCTCGTCGGTGCTGTACGCCTGATCCCGCCGGTAATCGTCTGTCACATGGGCTCCTTCCGGCGTCAGCATGTTTTTTTGGATGCGGCGCACCGCATTCGTGCGGGCGGCGATCGCCTGCGCCTTCAGGGCTTCCAGCGAAAAAGTGGCCGGCATCTCGGCCGCAACCACGCCCTTTACGTATTCTTCCAGCGGAATCTCGATCACTTCTTTTGTTTCTTTTAAGTAGATTTTCACTTTTTGATCGCTGTCCGCAACTGAAAGTTGCGAAGTCTGGTCCCGCTTCGGCAAAACACTCACCAGTCCGGCCGGAATCGCCAGCATCAGGACAAGCGCCAGTGCGAGCATTGCGATGATCGGTCTGTCCACGGTTGCAGCGTTCCTCAACAGTCGATTCCTCCTATCCGCCAAAGCGCATCGATGTGCCACCGTTCACTCTACCAGAATGTATATGTCCGATTTCCAGCCGTATGCCCGCGCACATCATGAAAATAGGGCAACCGCCCGCTGCAGTTGCCCTTTTGACTCTGATTGAAAAATGGGTGGATCAGTCCACCCGCGTAATGTCCGCGCCGACAGAACGCAGCTTGTCCTCCAGACGCAAATATCCGCGGTCGATATGGTGCAAGCCGCGGACTTCCGTCTCACCCTGCGCACCAAGTCCGGCGATCACCAGAGCCGCTCCGGCACGCAGGTCGCTGGCGGTCACGCTGGCTCCCGTCAGAAACGGAACACCCGTGATCATGGCGGTACGCCCCTCGATCCTGATGTCGGCTCCCATCCGTTGCAGTTCGGCGACATGCATGAACCGGTTTTCGAACACGCTCTCGGTGACCAGGCTGTTGCCGGGAAGAACGGTCAGCAACGCCATCATTTGCGCCTGCATGTCCGTCGGGAAACCCGGATACGGCAATGTCTTCACATCCAGCGACCGGCTCCCGGGGCCGCCAAAAACCCGTATGCCATCCACATCTTCTTCAATCCCGATACCGGCTTCTTTCATCTTGGCGATCACCGGTTTCAGGTGGTTGGAAATGGCGCCTTCGACATACAAATCGCCGCCGGTCATCGCTCCCGCAATCAGGAACGTGCCCGCCTGAATGCGGTCCGGAATCACAGTATGGTTGGCTCCATGCAAGCTGTCAACGCCTTCGATCCGGATCACGTCCGTCCCGGCGCCCCGGACGATGGCACCCATGGCGTTCAGGTAGTTAGCAAGATCGACGATCTCCGGCTCTTTTGCCGCATTTTCGATAATGGTTCTGCCTTCCGCCAGGACAGCAGCCATCATGATGTTTTGGGTCGCTCCCACACTCTGGATGTCCAGATAAATGCGGTTCCCTTTCAATCTGTTGCCCGCCACGCGGGCTTCCACGTGTCCGCGTCCGACTTCAACTTCCGCTCCCAAGGCCTGGAATCCTTTGATATGTTGGTCGACTGGCCTGGACCCGATGGCGCAGCCGCCCGGCAACGCCACCCGGGCGTGCCCCATGCGGGCGAGCAAAGGCCCCATTACAAGAAAAGAGGCCCGCATTTTGCGAACCAAGGATTCGTTGGCGATCCATTCATTCACGTTTTGCGAGTCTATGCGCAATATGGTGTCACTTTCCCGGCGAACTTCCGCGCCTAACGCGATGATCACTTCGCTGATCGTCTGGACGTCTGTCAGCCAGGGGACGTCTTCAATCACACTGGTTCCCTCTGATGCAAGAATGGAAGCGGCAAGAATCGGCAGTACCGCATTTTTTGCACCATCAACTTTTACGCTACCCGACAGGCGGTTTCCGCCACGAATCAAATACTTCGACAATGTTGCAACCTCCGCTCAGGCGGGCTATTGCCCTCAGACTTGTACCTCAGTACTCAATTGTGACAATCGGTGCGCCGACGAGGATGCGCGTATTTTTTCTGTACGCGTCGTAATGAACCGCCACCTGAAGATTCATTCGTTTCCCGTTGGTTGTTATGTACTCCTTGATGAAAGGGGAATACCCCGATACGCTTGTCAGCAATTCGGAACGGATCCCTTCCGTCTCACTTGCGCCTACAGCCGCAAACACCCGCTCAACCAGTCGATTCCGTTCCATGCTGTCAATTCTATCACTCCGAAAACCTTTGATACAAGTGCTAATTTGTGGGACCGCACCGATCTTGGCCACCGTACTTTTTACTTTCTCGATGGACTCCCGAATATCCTGCACGCGGTCCGATTCCCGTTCAATCTTGATGACCAAAACCGTCTGCGGCTGTTCCGTCTGCAAATTCATGGAAGTCAATACGAGCGATACGGCAGTGGCAGGATCCCACCGTCCGTGTAATTGGTACACATGTTGCCGTCCGTCGCCAGTTTTATACTCGCGGGCATCCGGAATCCGCAGTTCCGAATTGAGTTCTTTTGCCATCTCAACCAAATCGTCCATTTTCATGTATGTACGGTTGACGATCGACCAGTTGTGGACAAAGTACCCCTCCGCCTCCGCACCGGCCGCATCGAAAGCCTGGACCAGCATCTCTCCCATATGCATCTCCCTTATGGCGGTTGAATTGACCGGATACGCGCAGGCGACACCTATAACAAGGCAGATGAACAGCACGATAAATGCGATTTTTTTCATCCGTGTAACCCCCTCCTGCGGTCAAATCTATAACCCTATCAATCAGCCTGACCCTGCGCGGACGGATTTATACCTCCGAAAAACAAAAATGTCACCGCGCCGCTCCTCTGTCTCCAGAAATAAAGTAAAAAGGGACAACTCCCCTGCCCCGTTTTTGGGACACAGGAAGTTATCCCTTTTGGCCAACTCAGTTTGTTTTCGGGTCTTTACCCGAGATGTTTCAACAACAGCGATGCACTGAGATACTGCAGGAAAAACTGCCCCAGAACAAACCCGAGCGCAATCGCCAAAATCAGCCGCAGCATGCGGGCCGGACCCCCGCGGTAGTCGCGGAGAAACAGCTCCCATTTGACGCTCCCCAAAGCGTACCATGCAATGGCGATTGTCAGCAAATAAGTCACCAGCTGCAGCAGACTGTAGAGACCGACGGTAACCGGCAGCGACGAAGTCGTGAACATGTTACACCGGACCGAACCACTTGAGTTTTCCGAGCACGTTCAGAAACACGTCGGGCATGACTCCGAGTCCGACAGTAACGATCAACGCGATGCCGATCACTACGGTCAAGCTGACCGGAGTCTGCAGGCGCGCTTCCGCCCCGTCCATCTCTTTTGTGAAGATCAGACGGATAATGCCGAAATAGTAATAGAACGAAACCACCGACGCTGCAAACATAATTCCCGCCAGCCAGAAGGACTGGGTGTGAATCGCGCCAAGGATGATCATAAATTTCCCGAAGAATCCGGCTGTAACCGGCATGCCTGCCATCGAGAGCAGGAATAGCGTCATGGCGACAGCCAGGAATGGAGACCGCCGGTACAACCCGCGGAACGATTCAACGCTTTCCGATGCGGCGTCTCTCGTGACATGGGTGATGATTGCAAATGCCCCCATCGTCATCAGAACATACACCCCGAGGTAAAATACCAATTCGGTCAGAGACTGCAGCAGATTGACGACACTTTGCCCTTTCCCGAGCACCGCTATCGGCACCAGGAGATAACCGGCCTGCGCAATGCTTGAATAGGCCATCAATCGTTTGATGTTTTTCTGGGAAACGGCCGCCACGTTTCCGATCACCATGGTCAGAACCGCCAACACCACGAGGATCATGTACCACTCCGCGATATAACGGGAGTACAGGAACAAAATCACGCGGAACAGCATCGCAAATCCCGCCGCCTTCGACACCGCGGACAGAAACGCGGTCACCGGCGTCGGCGCCCCTTCATAGGTATCCGGGGTCCACATGTGGAAAGGAACCATCGAGATTTTGATTCCGAAGCCCGCCAGCATCATCACCAACGACAGGAGGAACAGGAAATTGAATTCGCTCCACAACGCCGTAATCGAATCAATCGCCATCGCGATATTGGTAGTCCCCGTCAATCCGTATACGAATGACATCCCGTACAGTGTCAAAGCCGTTCCGATCGCGCCGATAATAAGGTATTTCATGGCGCCTTCCGCCGATTTCGCGTAATTGCGGCGCATGGCGACCAGGACATAAGACGATAGAGACAGCAGCTCAAGCCCCACAAACAGCGTCACCAAATCAAGCGATGAGGCCATCACCATCGCGCCGGTCGTTCCGAATAACAGAAGATACGAATATTCGCCCCGCGCCAACGGAACGTGCCGCATGTAATCGATGGACATCAGCAGCGTCAACGCGGACCCGAGCAGGAAAATCAATTTGAAGATGTTGCCGTAATCGTCCAACACGTAGAGGTAACCGGATAACTGCTGCAGTTGCTTGGCCGACTGCATCCCCACCATATTGGAGATCACCATGCCGCCTGCCGCAACAAGCGCCGTAATGCCAAGCCAGGGAAGGACGCTTTTCTGTTCCTTTTTCAGCAGCAGATCCAGTATCAACAACAAGAATCCGGCAATGACGAGGACGACTTCCGGCCCCATAATGTTCCATACAGACAGAAAATCGAGTCGTTGTACCTGTGCCATCGTCTATCCCCCTATCCTTGCGACAAGCTGAGTCAATGTCGGATTCACCAGGTCGCCGAGAATCGCCGGATAGACGCCGATCAGGATGACGATCGCCAAAAGCAGCACCATCGGTACATATTCAGCCGCCGTCGCATCCTTCGCACCTTCCAGCACCATGCCGGGAGGACCAAACGTGGTGCGCTGCATCGCCCACAACAGATACACAGCCGCCAGAATGATACCGGCCGTTCCGATCGCGGAAAGCTTCGGGAAACTTTCGAAGGAGCCCATGAAGGATACGATCTCCGAAATGAATCCGCTCATTCCCGGTAATCCAAGTGAACCAAGCGCTCCCGCCAGCAAAAACCCCGACAAAATCGGCATTTGCTTGGAGATTCCGCCCAATTCGTCGATTTGAACGGTACGGGTCCGCTCCTGAATCGCGCCGATCAGGAAGAACAGCAGCGCAGACAAGAGCCCGGACGAGACGGTCATCAGGATTCCACCCTGCAGCCCCGCATGGGTCAGCGACGCGACGCCGAGCAGGACAATCCCCATATGCGAAATGGCGGAAAAGGCCAGCAGTCTTCTCCAGTCTTTTTGCACCATCGCCACCAAAGCGCCGTACACGATGTTGATCACACCGATGGCCGCAATCGCGGTGCCGAATTTTGCTATCATGTCCGGCAAAATGCCTACCCCAATCCGGAACAGCACATAAGCGCCAACTTTCATCAACACGCCGCCGAGGATCATGGAGACGGCCGGCGAAGCTTGTTCATGCGTGTCCGGCAGCCAGGTATGGAACGGGAAAAACGCCTCTTCGATCAAAATCGCAAGGAACAGCACCAGGAAGATTCCCTGCCGGAAGTCGAGCGGGATGATGTCCCCCGCTTTTTTGAACACGTCGGCGATTTGGAGCATGTCGAAACTCATGTTCCCGCCGGTGTATCCGGCGGAATACGCCAGACCCAGGAAAGACACGAGGATTCCGACCGACGCCAATCCCCGGTACAACAGAAACTTGGCAGCGATCTTCTTTTTGTTCTCCCCGCCCCAGATTCCGATCAGGAAATACATTGGAATCAAGGTCAACTCGAGGAAGAGGAAGAACACAAACAGGTCAAGGGCGACAAACACGCCGTACAACCCGGTGACAAGCAGCAAAAACCAAACAAAGTACTCTTTCGTTCTGTGTTCCACGCGCCAGGAAGCCATAACGGACAATACGCTGACCAACGCGGTCAACAGCACAAACGGCAGCGACAGACCGTCGACCCCCAGGTCAAAACCGATCCGCAGCGGCCCTTCCACAAACGCGAAGGGAACCTTAATCCAATCATACGCCACTTTAAATTGCATACCGGCTGCGGCGTCGAAACCGGCGAGCACCGCTGCGGCGCCAAGAAGCGGCAGCAAGGTTGCCAGCAGTGCGATCGCTTTGATTTGCGATTTCGCGTTGCCCGGAACGAACAAGATCAAAAACGCGCCCAAAAGCGGCAGGAGTGTAATCCAGAGCAAAACATGGTTCATCGGATCGCACCTCCCATATACAAGCTAACCGCAACCAATGCGAGCACTCCCAGCGATGTGAGCAGTCCGTAGGTTTGAATCTGGCCGTTCTGCCCGTATTTCAGCCCGAGCGAAGAGGCAAATGTCGTGTGTCCCACCAGCGACACCAAGCCGTCGACAATCCAACGGTCGATGAAATTCAGGGCTTTACCGATCCATACAACCGGCCCGACGATGATCAACTGGTAGATTTCATCGATAAAGAATTTGTTATAGCACAACGTATAGAGCGGACCGCTTGCTCGCGCCACATTTTCGGGATTCACGCTGCGTTTTCCGTACATCAGATACGCGAGCAGGATGCCCGCACCTCCCACCAAGACTGACAGGCCGGCAATCGGGAACGAGAACGGGTGATGCGTACCGAGTTCCTGTTGTCCTTGCAAGAAATGCCCAAATGCGTTGCCAAAGAACGGCGCGTTCACAAAACCGATCACCAGTGCCATAATCGCCAGCAACACCAGCGGAATGGTCATCACCGGGCCGCTTTCATGCGGATGGACCGCTTGACTGCCGCGGTATTCGCCCGTAAACGTCAGGAAGAATACGCGGAAAATATAGAATGCAGTGAAGAATGCCGCAATTGTTGCCAATATCGCCAAGACGGTGTTGCCGCTGGCAAACGCCGCCGTGAGAATTTCATCTTTCGACCAAAAGCCGGCAAACGGCGGAATTCCGGCCAAAGCCAGCGCACCGAACAAAAATGTCCACGTGGTGACCGGCATCTTTTTCCACAGCCCGCCCATTTCCCGGATATCCTGCGTATGCACCGCATGGATCACGGAACCGGCACCGAGGAACAACAAGGCTTTAAAGAACGCGTGTGTCATCAGATGGAAGACGGATGCCACATAAGCGCCCACCCCCAACGCCAGCATCATGTATCCGAGCTGGGAAATCGTCGAGTAAGCGATCACGCGTTTGATATCGTTTTGCGTCAAACCGATCGCGGCTGCAAAAATCGCCGTAAATCCGCCAATCACCGCCACCACCATCATCGCGCCGGGGGACGCTTCAAACAGCGGGAACGTGCGAGCGACCAGATATACCCCTGCCGCCACCATCGTCGCGGCATGGATCAACGCGGACACCGGAGTCGGGCCCTCCATCGCGTCGGGCAACCAGACGTGCAGCGGGAACTGGGCCGATTTTCCGACCGCTCCGACAAAGATGAGAATCGCGCTGAGCGTGATCAGGGTCTGCGGCTCCAAATCGAGGGTTTTGCCGACTACCCAGGTCGCGTTTTGGGCGGCACTGTGCGTGCCCGCCACCGCGTCGGCAAATTGGAAAATGCCTTGATAGTCAAAACTTCCAGTCGCCAAAAACAGCAAGATGATCCCGATGAACAATCCCACGTCGCCGATCCTTGTCACGACGAAGGATTTCTTCGCCGCCGCTGCCGCTTCCGGCTTGAAATACCAGAACCCGACCAGCAGGAACGAGCAAAGCCCCACCAGTTCCCAAAAGATATAGAGCTGGAGAAGATTCGGCGAGATCACAAGCCCCAGCATTGAGAAAATAAACAAGCTAAGGTATTGGTAGAACACGGAAAACCGTTCGTCACCGTGCATGTACCCTTTTGAGAAAAGCAGCACAAGCGTACTCACAAAACTGACCACCACCAGCATGACGGCGTTCAGCTGCGTGACTTCAAATCCGACCGTCAGCGTTTTGTCCCCGAACGCAAGCCAGCGGAACACGTACGCTCCTTTGTATCCGTTGGCCACGACATCCCCCAGAATCAGAAGAGACAAGACAAATGACGCCAACGAAGCGACCACTCCGACCGCGGCAACAACGCCCTCTTGCGCACGCCTGCCGAGAGCCAACAGCAGCAGATAAGCCACGAGTGGAAAGAAGGGAACGAGCCAGGCATAAGCCACCATATTATCACCTACCAGTTTCGCCTGAATATTGACAGCGAAGTTCCTTCGCCTACCACTTGGTTAAATTCATGTCCTTCACATCGCTCGAGTTACGGTTCCGGTAGAGAGAAATCAAAACTGCAAGACCGATTGCGACTTCACAGGCGGCAATCACCATCGCAAACAGGGCAAATACCTGACCGTTGATACCCGGCGCCAGCCCCAGGCGGGAAAACGCAACAAGGTTGATGTTGACAGCGTTCAGCATCAATTCGATGGACACCAAAACGATAATGATGTTGCGCTTCCACAGCACTCCAAACAAGCCGAGACAGAACAGAACCGCCGCCAATAAAAGGTATCTCACAATCGTCGGTTCCATTATTCCTCCTCCTTCCGCGCCAGGATCACCGCGCCCACCAACGCCACAACCAACACCACGGACACGAGTTCAAAGGGAATCGTGTAATTGGTGTAAATTGCGTCCGCCACCGCTTTTACCGAATTGTCCCCCCAGGGCGGAACCGGTTGTTTGGGAGACAGTTGCTGCCATTTTGTCCAATCGGTGGAGTTAAACCCCCAGTACAACAAAGCAAGCAATCCGCCAGCCGCCACAACCGCCATTCCCGTATGGGCATTCAGCTGTGTCGGCTCTTGTGAACCGTGATGGGTCAACATGATCGCGAAGATCATAAGAATCGTGATGGCACCCGCATAGATCAGGATCTGGGCAAACCCCACAAAATCCGCGTCAAGCAAAATATAGATGCCCGCAACGCCGATGAATACAACTCCGATCAACAGTGCCATGTGGATCACCTTGCGGCTGAACAACATGGCGACCGCTGAACCGATGACGACCAAGCTGATCAAAATGAATGCAACCATTTGACCGGTCAATACTGGTAACGCCATTACCTGTCACCCGCTTTCCCGGCAGCGGTGACTTTGCCGCCGCCTTTCACTTCCGCGTGTTCGGTTGTCGTCTTATCCGTCTCGCCGGTTTTCAAGCCTTTGCGAGCGTCATGTTGACGGCCGTTTTCCGCCAGCCATTCAATGTTCTTAAACAGCGCGTCCCGGCTGTATTCCGCCAATTCGAACGTGTCGGTCATCCGAATCGCCTCGGTCGGGCAAACTTCCGTACACAAGTCGCACAAGATGCAAATTTCGAAATTAATGTCGTACGTTTCAATGTGCATTTTCTTGTCTTCACCGCGGCTTCCCGACAGCGAAATGCAACTGGTCGGGCAGATCCGTGCACATTGATTGCAAACGATGCAGAGCTCCGGATAAAATTTGTGCACGCCACGGAAGCGATCCGGCCATTGTGGCTTAACTTCGGGATACATAAGGGTATATTTTTTCTTGGGAATCTGACTGACCGTAACACTTAGCCCCTTCAACAGTCCAAACATTTTCTCACCCCTTACGCCACCACGAGTTTAAAGACCGCAGTGATGATGATGTTCAGCAGCGCCAACGGTATCAGAACTTTCCAACTGAAGCTCATCAGCTTGTCGCCGCGGACGCGCGGGAAAGTTGCCTGCAACCAGAACATCAGGAAGATAAACGCGAATGCCTTGATCGCATACCATAACCAGCCGGGCAGAAACGGTCCCGACCATCCGCCGAAAAACAAGGCGGCGGCAAGTCCGGCCATGGCTACGGTATACACGTATTCCGCCAGCATGTAGAACGCGAACCGGAAACCGGAGTACTCGGTAAAGTATCCAGACACCAGTTCCGATTCGGCTTCCGGCAAGTCAAACGGAGTCCGGTTCAACTCGGCGGTCGCCGCGATAATGAAAACGACAAATCCCAAAATCTGCGGCACCACATACCACACATACGGAAAATTCTCCTGCGCCTTGACGATTTCGACAATGTTCATCGATCCCGCCATCAATACAACACCCAAAATCGACAGGGCAAGCGGAATTTCATACGCGATCAGCTGCGCCGCCGACCGGAGGCCGCCGATCATCGAATACTTGTTGTTGGACGCCCAGCCTCCCAATACAATCCCGATGATGGAGATGGAGGAAAGCGCAATATAGTAGATGACGCCCACATTCAATTCCGCCGTGAACAAATGTTTCGCCGTGTACGGAATCACCGCCAGTACCATGAACGCCGGCACGTATGTGATCATCGGAGCGATCAGGAACATGAGGCGGTCCGCTTTTGCGGGCACAATATCTTCCTTGATCAACAGCTTCAAAATATCGGCAAACGGCTGAAACAATCCAACCGGACCAACCCGGTTCGGTCCGATGCGCCCTTGCATCCAACCGATAAGCTTCCGCTGAAAATAGATGGAATACGCAACCACTCCAAGCACAACGCCCAGAACGATTACGCCGCCGATCACCATCCCCAATACGGTGGCGGGCGTAAAAGGTTGATTGATCCAATCAAACATTACGAATCAACCTCCCCAAGAACAATGTCAGTCGCCCCCAGGATCGCAATGAAGTTGGCCATGTTTTGCCCCTTCAAGAGACTTGGGAGAATCTGCAGGTTAGCGAAGGACGGACGGCGGATCTTCAAGCGGTACGGTTTCTCCTTGCCGTCGGACACAATGTAAACGCCCAGTTCGCCTTTTGCCGCTTCGACGGCCGCATAGTATTCGCCTGCAGGCACGCGGATGATTTTCGGCACTTTTCCCATGACCGGACCTTCCGGGATTTGCTCAAGCGCCTGTTCCACAATCTTGATCGACTCTTCCATTTCACGCATGTGGCACATATAGCGGTCGAAGCAGTCTCCATTTTCCCCGACCGGGATTTCAAAATCAAACCGGTCATAAATCGAATACGGTTTGTTTTTGCGAAGATCCCACTTAAATCCCGTACACCGCAGGTTGATTCCGGACAAGCCGTGGTTGATCGCCGTTTCCGCGTCATATACGCCAATCCCTTTTACGCGGCTCAAGAAAATTTCGTTGCCGGTTACCAGATCATGATACATTTTCAATTTTTCCCTGAAATGCGGAATATAAGCTCTAATTTCAGCGAGCCAGCCTTCGGGAGCGTCATATTTGACGCCGCCGACCCGCATATAGTTGTAAGTGAGACGGGCGCCGCAGATTTTGTTGAAAAACTCACAGATTTGCTCGCGTTCTTGAAACGCGTACAGGAACGGACTCATCGCCCCCAGGTCCAGCAAGTAAGCGCCCAGAAACAGGAGATGCGACGCCACCCGGTTCAGTTCCGCCACAATCACGCGCAAATATTCGGCACGCTCCGGCACTTGAATATCCATCGCCTGCTCAACCGCATTGACGATCGCATGGTTGTTCAGCATGGCGGCAAGATAGTCCAAGCGGTCAAAGTACGGAATAATCTGGGGATACTGCAGGTCTTCCGCCAGCTTTTCCGTGCCGCGATGCAGATAGCCGATGACCGGAGTCGCTTCCGTGATGATCTCGCCGTCGATCTTCACCACAACCCGAAACACTCCGTGTGTACTGGGGTGTTGGGGACCGACGTTCAATAACATTTCTTCTGTGCGAATTTCGGCCATGTTCCCCCACTACTCCTTCCACACACTGAAGTCTTTGCGCAGCGGATGGCCCTCATAATCTTCAGGCAGCATGATTCTGCGCAAGTCCGGGTGTCCCGTAAAGGTTACGCCCAGCAAATCGTAGATCTCCCGTTCTTCCCAGTTCACGCCTTGATAAATCGGGGTGAGCGACGGAACTTCCGCATGGTCGCGCGGAGTTCTTGTCTTAAGCGTGATAAAATACCCATGCTTCATCGAATAGAGATACAAAACCACTTCGATATAACCCTTGGCCGGATAATCGGTTCCCGCCATCACTTCCGGATAATCAAACAGCGTTTCGCTATTGTAGCGCAGGAATTCGACGACATCCCGCCAGCGGTCGCGTTTGATCACATAGGTCGGTTGATATTTCGCCAACACGACTTCTTCCAACACATCTTCTCCGAATTTGCCGACGATCAGAGCGCGGAATTTTTCAAGTGTTTCCTGCGCTTCTTCTTTCTTGGGATCCGGCTTCTCCGCTTCCGCCGGCGCATCCGCTTGTGCGGCAGCCGGTTTCGGCGAATCCTGTTTCTTCGGATCCGCTTCCGCCAAAGCGGGCTGCTGCCCATTTACTTTCTTCTCTTCCGTCACGTCCGAGGCACCTTCTTTCCTTTAGCCTCCAATCGAATTTTCTCCTGGAGCTTGTTCAGTCCATAGATCAACGCGGGAGGAGACGGCGGGCATCCCGGGATGTACACATCGACGGGAACAAACTGGTCGACCCCCTTGACGACCGAGTAAGAACGAACATAAGGGCCGCCCGCGGTTGCACACGATCCCATTGCCACCACCCATTTGGGTTCCGGCATCTGATCGTACAAGCGCTTGATCAGAGGGGCCATTTTTTTCGTTACCGTTCCCGAGACGATCATGCAGTCCGCCTGACGGGGGGACGCACGGAAGATAATCCCGAACCGGTCGAGGTCATAATGGGACGCACCGGTCCCCATCATTTCAATCGCGCAGCAGGCAAGCCCGAAGGTCATCGGCCATAGCGAGTTGCTTCGCGCCCATGCTTTCAACTGTTCCAAAGCGCCAACAAAAACACCCGCCTGTTGCAGTTCCATCGATTCCTCGGGAGTGAATCCCTCAAACTCAACGCGCGGTTGCTGGCTGTATCCTTTTATCACGTCCATTCCAACACCTTCTTCTTCCAAGCGTATGCCAGGCCCACCACCAGAAGTCCGATGAAAATCAGGACTTCCACCAGGCCGAACAGCCCGAGATCCATGAACGAAACCGCCCACGGATACAAGAAGAGAATTTCTACGTCAAACACGACAAACAAAAGCGCAAATAAATAGTATCGGATGTTGTAACGGACTTGCGCTTCTCCGAAGGGTTCGAGACCGCTTTCATAGGTCGTCAGCTTTTCCGCGGTCGGTTTCTTCGGACGCAAGAGGGGTCCGAGCACCATCAGCGAGCCAACGGGGAGTATGATGCCCAACAGGAGGAACAATGTTACAAAAATATAACTGTTCCAATACGCAAACATAAGGCACTCCTCCAGTGATTAATTGAGAAAGTTTTCACAGACCGATATCATTATACCATATAAAATGTTCACAGGAATGACAAAAATCACTGCAAAAAGCCCACCTCTTCCTTGCAGGTGGGCTTTTTCCCGCTTATTTCGGTACTTTCCCTTTCGCGACTTGCAGACGGTTCAAGGCGCGTTGCAGCGCGAGTTCAGCCCGGCGGAAATCGAAGTTTTCCTGGCCTGAAGCCGCCAAACGCTGTTCCGCACGCTGGCGAGCACGCTCGGCCCGATCGACATCGATTTCTTCCGGCAGTTCGGCCGCTTCCGCCAGGATTGTCACTTTCTCCGGTTTCACTTCCATAAAACCGCCCGACACGGCAACCAACTGCTCGCCCCCGTCTTTCATCTTGATCCGAACAGCCGAAATCTTAAGCGTGGTGACCAGCGGCGTATGGCCGGGAAGAATGCCCAAATCCCCGGCGCCTCCGCGTGCAATCACCATCTGTACATCATCGCCGAACACCTTACGGTCAGGCGTAACGATCTCAAGTGGAACGGTTTTCATTTCACTACCCTCCTACGGCCTTGGCGACCTAGGATTACATATTCTTGGCCGCTTCCACCACTTCATCAATGGTGCCGCGATACCGGAACGCAACTTCGGGAATGTCGTCATGCTTGCCTTCGAGAATTTCTTTGAAGCTGCGCACCGTTTCCTTGACCGGTACGAAAACGCCCGGCGTGCCGGTGAACTGTTCGGCGACATGGAACGGCTGCGACAGGAAGTTTTGAATCTTGCGGGCACGGGCAACCGTCAGCTTGTCTTCATCGGACAGTTCGTCCATCCCCAGAATCGCGATGATATCCTGCAGTTCGCGGTAACGCTGGAGAACCGCCTGCACGCCGCGCGCCACCTGATAATGCTCTTCGCCGACAATGTCCGGAGACAGCGCGCGGGAAGTGGAAGCAAGCGGGTCAACCGCAGGGAAAATCCCGAGTTCGGCAATCTTCCGTTCCAGGTTGGTGGTCGCATCCAGGTGCGCGAACGCCGTTGCCGGTGCCGGGTCGGTGTAGTCGTCGGCCGGAACGTAAATCGCTTGGATCGAGGTGATCGAACCTTTTTTGGTCGAAGTGATCCGCTCTTGCAGTTGACCCATTTCGGTCGCAAGAGTCGGCTGGTAACCCACCGCGGACGGCATCCGTCCGAGCAGGGCGGACACTTCGGAACCCGCCTGGGTGAAACGGAAAATGTTGTCGATAAACAACAGGATGTCTTTTCCTTCCCGATCGCGGAAATACTCCGCCATTGTCAGCCCTGTCAACGCAACCCGCAGACGCGCGCCCGGCGGCTCGTTCATCTGGCCGAAGACCATCGCCGTCTTGTCGATAACGCCGGAATCTTTCATTTCATGGTACAGGTCGTTCCCTTCGCGGGTCCGTTCACCCACACCCGCGAATACGGAGTAACCCCCGTGCTGCTTTGCAATATTGTGGATCAATTCCTGCATGGTAACGGTTTTTCCCACACCCGCGCCGCCGAACAGGCCGATCTTGCCGCCCTTGATGTAAGGGGCGAGCAGGTCGATAACTTTGATCCCGGTTTCGAGAATCTCGACCTTCGTTGAAAGGTCCGTATACTCGGGGGCCGGACGGTGAATCGGGTGTCTTTCTTCCACTTGCGCCGGCCCTTGTTCATCGATGGTTTCGCCGAGAACGTTGAAAATCCGACCCAGTGTTCCCGTACCGACCGGAACGGAAATCGGCGCTCCGGTGTCAACAACTTCCATGCCGCGGACAAGGCCGTCCGTGCTGGACATGGCAACAGTACGAACCACATTGTCCCCCAGGTGTACGGCAACTTCAACCGTCAGATTGATATCGACTTCATTTTCATTCTGTGCTTTATGCTTAATCGTCAGCGCGTTGTTCAATTCGGGAAGCTGGCCTTCCGGGAACCGAACGTCCACGACCGGACCCATTACCTGTACAATACGTCCAGTATTCATCATTGCCCCTCCTATCATCCGCCTATTTTAAAGCTTCCGCGCCGCCGACAATCTCGGTGATCTGCGTGGTGATCGCCGCTTGGCGAGCCCGGTTCAACGCCAATGTCAGCGTCGAAATCATCTCGGTCGCATTGTCGGTCGCATTGCCCATCGCAGTCATGCGGGCACCGTGTTCGGAAGCTTTCGATTCAAGTAACGCAGAGTAAATGAGTGTTTCCGCATATTTGGGAAGGAGTTCGTCGAGCACTCCTTCCTCCGAAGGCTCATAAAGATAGTTTGCGTTTGGTTTGCCGGCCGCTTCTCCTCCGACATCTTGCAAGGGCAGAATCTGTTTCGTCACGGGCACCTGCGAGATGGGGGAGTTGAATTTGTTGAAAATCAAATGCACTTCGTCGTATATGCCGTCTTCATACATTTTGACCACCGCTTCCGTCACGCGTTTGATATCCGCGAAGGTCGGAAAATCGGACAAGCCCGTGATCTCCCCGACAATCGGGTATCCGCGCTTTGCGAAGAAGTCGCGGCTCTTGCGCCCAATCGCAAAAATTACATACTCGTCCTTGGATTTGTCCCGAAACTCGTTTATCGCGTGGCGGATTACCTGCGCGTTGAAGGAACCGGCAAGCCCGCGGTCCCCGGCGATGATCACATACCCCACTTTTTTCACGGGGCGTTTCACAAGCATCGGATGACGGACACCGCCCGCCTTTGCGATGCTGCCGATCACTTCTTCCAATTTTGCCGTGTAAGGACGCGCCAGGGTGACGCGTTCCTGCGCCCGGCGCAATTTGGCGGCCGCAACCATCTTCATCGCCTTTGTGATTTGCTGGGTATTCTTAACGCTTCGAATACGGCGCCGTATATCACGTGCGCTAGCCATCTCGTTTCACCACCTTTGTGAGCGACTCCCATCGGGCCCCGATTAACCTGCAAACGTCGCTTTGAATTTGGCAACCGCTTCTTTCAGCAGGCTGACCGTTTCCTCCGAAAGGTCTTTCGTTTCGGCGATCGCCTTGGGAATCTGCGGGTAATTGGTGTCGACAAACGCCAGAAACTCCCTTTCAAAACGGCGTACGTTTTCAACAGCAATATCATCCAATGCGCCGTTTGTTCCGGCCCAAATCGAGATCACCTGCTTCTCGACAGGCATCGGCTGGTATTGTCCTTGCTTGAGAAGCTCGGTCAACCGAGCGCCGCGGTTCAAGCGGGCTTGGGTCGCTTTGTCCAGGTCGGAACCGAACTGGGCGAACGCCTGCAATTCACGGTATTGCGCAAGTTCAAGCCGGAGTGTACCGGCGACTTTTTTCATCGCTTTAATTTGTGCGGCGCCACCGACACGGGAAACCGACAATCCAACGTTAACCGCCGGTCGGACACCGGAATAGAACAGGTCAGATTCGAGGAAAATCTGGCCGTCGGTGATGGAGATCACGTTGGTCGGAATGTAGGCGGATACGTCACCCGCTTGGGTTTCAATGAACGGCAATGCGGTCAGGGAACCGCCGCCCAGTTTGTCGGAAAGTTTTGCCGCACGCTCGAGCAAACGGGAGTGCAAGTAGAACACGTCGCCCGGGAACGCTTCGCGTCCGGGAGGACGGCGCATCAAGAGAGACAGTTCGCGGTATGCGGCCGCTTGCTTGGACAGGTCGTCATAGACGCAGAGCACGTGACCGCCCTTGTACATGAAGTGTTCGCCCATGGCGCATCCGGCGTACGGAGCCAGGAACAGGAGCGGCGCCGGATCGGATGCGGACGCGGTTACAACGATGGTGTATTCCATCGCGCCATGCTTACGGAGCGTCTCCACTACTTGCGCCACGGTCGATTGCTTCTGGCCGATCGCAACATAGATACATACTACGCCTTGGCCCTTTTGGTTGATGATGGTATCGATGGCAACAGCCGTTTTACCGGTCTGGCGGTCGCCGATGATCAATTCCCGCTGGCCGCGTCCGATGGGAATCATCGAATCGATCGCTTTAAGGCCTGTTTGCAGCGGTTCATGCACGGATTTCCGGTCGATAACGCCCGGCGCCGGGGATTCGATCGGACGGAATTCCTTGGTTTCAATCGGCCCGCGTCCGTCAACCGGCTGCCCCAACGGGTTGACGACCCGGCCGATCAACGCTTCCCCTACTGGAACCTGCGCGATGTTACCGGTACGCTTCACGATGTCGCCTTCTTTAATACCCGTTACCCTTCCCAAGACAACGCAACCGACGTTGTCTTCTTCCAGGTTGAACGCCATCCCGATCTCGCCGTTCGGGAATTCGAGCAACTCGCCAGCCATGGCTTTTTCAAGCCCATGGATACGCGCAATCCCGTCACCCACTTGGATTACGGTGCCCACATCGTATACTTGGATATCAGATTGGTAGTTTTCAATCTGCTGTTTGATTAACGCACTGATTTCTTCAGGACGAATGCTCATTTTTTCACCCCTATCTACCGTACTTGGTTCCGCTTGAGATTCTGACTAAAACGCTCCAATTGCCCTTTCACACTCGCATCGATCACCCGGTCGCCCACTTTCAAGCGAACGCCCGCAATCAGATCCGGGTTGACGGAAGCGGTGATGTCCAGTTTCTTGCCGCAAGCGGCACCAAGCTTTTCCCCCAGATCCTGCAAATCGGTTTCGGACAACGGCACTGCCGTTTCAACATGGGCTTTCACTTGACCTCTGTGCTCATTGGCCAACCGCGTGTATTCTTCGTAGATGCCTTCGAGTTGATTCTCACGGCGACGATCCAACAACAAGCAGAGAGTGTTCAGCGTCGTGGCGGAAACCGCTTTTCCGAACAACTCCGACACTTGCTTTTTTTTCACATCCGACGAGATTCCGGGATGCTGGAGAATACGTCTCAGTTGAGGATGATCCTGCAATACGGCCAATATGATTGCCAGGTCCGCTTCCACGCCATCCACGTTATCCTGTTCTTTCGCAATGGAGAACAGGGCATCCGCGTACCGTTTGGCAACTGCACCCCCTAGCATACGCGTTCCCCCATCTCCTTGACCGCTTCGTCAAAAAGCGCCTTGTGCTTGGCCGCATCCACTTCCTTGCCGATGATTTTTCCCGCAAGGAGTACGGACAATTCGGCGACCTGCCCGCGGAGCTCCGCGATCGCAAGTTCCTTCTCGCGGTTGATGTCGGAAACCGCCTCTTCCTTGATGCGCTTCGCTTCGGCCTCGGCTGCGGCGATGATCTCGGCCGCTTGCTTTTCACCTGTGCGACGGGCGTTTTCCATCAGGTCAGCCGCTTCTTTCTTGGCCGCTTGAATCGCCTCCTGATGCTGCTTTGCCAATTTTTCCGCTTCCTCGCGGTTTTGCTCCGCAGCGGCGATTTGATTCTCGATATATTGCTGCCGCTCGTTCATCGTCTTCATCAACGGACCGAACGCAACCCGCTTGAGGAAGAGGAACAACAGCCCGAAAACGATCAGTTGGAATATGGCATTGCCCAAGTAAAACTCCACCTGTTTTTCACTCCTTTCTCGAGAGACAAAGGACAAAACGAAGGCGAGGACAAGTCTGTCTCGTCCCGCCTAACGAGCTCCTGCGAGTCTCGTTTTCGATTAGATTCGACCGAAGAGGATCAGACCAATAGCCAGCGCGATAACGGGCAGCGCCTCGACGAGACCGAGACCGATCAACGCCTGGGTGAACAGCAGGCCGCGTGCTTCCGGCTGACGAGCAATCCCTTCAATATAACGGCTCAATACCAAACCGTTCCCGATACCTGCACCAACTGCAGCAAGACCCATAATCAAACCTACCGCAAGAACTGTCAAATTCATCTGAATGCAACCTCCTTGGATTTTTCATTCAATTGAAAATAGTGTCAAAAGCATAGTGTCAACAAGCGATTAATGATGTTCATCGTGCGGAATCTTTTGCCCGATATACACGAGGGTCAGGACCGTGAAGACGAACGCCTGAACCGTCCCGACGAACATGGAATAAGCCAGCCAGACCAACATCGGGATCCCGCCCGCGATGCCTCCGGCCACCCAGCCCAGCGAGGCCGGGATGCCCACCAGAATGCCAAGCAAAACTTCACCGGCAAAAATGTTGCCGAAAAGACGAAGGCCCAGCGTCAAAAACTTGGGAAGCTCTTCAACCAGATGGAGCGGCAGCATCAGCGGATTCGGTTCCACCCAGTGTTTAAAATATTGCCCCGGTTTGCTGAGCCCCACCAAATGGCTCAAGAGCACCATCGTGATCCCCATTGTCATCGCCACGGTCAAATCGGCCGTCGGAGACATCCAGAACGTGTAGTGCCCCTCTCTCTCAATTCCCAAACCATGATGGGCATGGGCCGTAATATTGGTGATCAGCCCCATCTGGTTTGACACAAACATCCAAATGAACAGCGTCAACCCAAGCGGCACCCATGTGTCCGCGTGTTTCGCGCCGACGGTGTCCTTTGCCAACCCCCGGATGAAGTCGACAATCATTTCGAGGAAGTTCTGCATCCCGCTTGGCCGGCGCATATCCAGACGCCTGACAGCGGACGCGGCAATCAGCGCGACAACGACCGATGCGATCACCGACATCAGCGCCACCGTCAGGTTCAGCTTCAGACCGAAAAGTTCAATCGTTGGAAATAAATGTTCCATCATTTCACCCCTTCCGGCTTGGAATCTTTGCCTTGTCCCCTATGCACGCATATGTCTACGAAAATGACGATCTGATAAGTGAAGAGTGCAAAAATCATCGCGTAGACATTCGGATAGGCCAGTTTATTCGCAATCATCACAGCGAAAGCGATCGCCGCAATCCGGGAGAAAACCGGCATCACGGGCTTCTTCCCGCCGCCCTGCATTGCGACCGTGGCTGCCATTTCGGCCTGCCTGGCAAGACTTACGGCAAAGTAAACGCTTGCCGCCGATCCGATTGCCAAACCTGAGAAAACCGATTTCCATGCAGGTACAATCCCCCATAGCACCATCCACACCACTGTGATATAGAGCGTAAACCTGACCGTCCGCCGAACGAACTTTTTGGCATCTTCCATACGCAACGGCTCCTGGTGTTTCACTATGTAAAACGGTTGTACCTCGTGGTGAAATCGACCTAGACAATCGTACAATATAGTAAGTTTAATTGTCAACGAGGTACCTACCCACTTTTTCCCGTATCTATACAGCCTTCACGGAACGTTCACATTTCTGTCAAACTTCGCCAAACAGCCTGCCGATTGCCTCACCATACCGGCGCAATGCAATACCGGCCCCCCGCCAAAGTGCAACCGCTTTGGCGGGCAACCGGCCGGATTTGCGTCACGTGTCCCGTCAATCCCGTTCGACAATCATGGCCACACCCTGTCCGCCACCGATGCAAAGGGTGGCAAGTCCGCGTTTGCTGCCCCGCTTTTGCAGTTCATGAAGCAATGTAACCAGAATGCGTGCCCCGCTGGCTCCAATCGGGTGTCCAAGGGCGATTGCCCCGCCGTTTACGTTCAGTTTCTCGCGGGGAATCGCCAAATCTTTGCCGACCGCCAGGGATTGAGCCGCGAACGCTTCGTTCGCTTCGACAAGGTCGATGTCGTCCATGCGCAGGCCTGTTTTTTCCAACACTTTGCGAGTAGCAAAAATCGGCCCCAGCCCCATGACCGACGGATCCAGACCGACCGACGCCGAGGCTGTGATGCGGGCAAGCGGTTTTAACCCAAGTTCGGACGCCTTGTCTTCTGACATGACGAGCAAAGCGGCAGCTCCGTCATTGATCCCGGACGCGTTTCCGGCTGTTACCGTGCCGTCTTTCTTAAATGCGGGGCGGAGCTTCGCCAACACCTCTTTCGTGGTGCCGGCACGCGGAAACTCGTCTTTGTCAAACACCGCGGGTTCGCCTTTTTTCGACGGAATTTCGACAGGAACGATCTCTTCTTTGAAGCGGTCGGCCTTGATCGCCGCTTCCGCCTTTTGTTGGCTCCAGGCGGCAAACTCGTCCTGCTCGTCGCGGCTCAACCCGTATTTTTCCGCGATGTTTTCCGCCGTGATTCCCATGTGGTAATCGGAGAATGCACACCACAAACCGTCCCGGATCATCGAGTCGACCGCTTTTGCGTCTCCCATCCGGAAACCGGCACGCGCGCCTTCCAGCAGATAAGGCGCCCGGCTCATGTTCTCCATGCCGCCGGCCAAAATCACGTCGGCGTCTCCCGCTTTGATCGCCTGCGCCGCCAACATGACCGCTTTCAGGCCGGAACCGCAGACTTTGTTGATCGTCATGGCGGGAACCGATTCATGAAAACCCGCTTTTACCCACGCCTGCCTCGCGGGGTTCTGGCCGAGTCCGGCCTGCAACACATTGCCCATGATTACTTCATCGACTTGTTCATGGCTGACTCCGGCGCGTGCCAGCGCTTCTTTGATGACGATGCTCCCCAGTTCGGTTGCCGGAATCCCGACCAATGACCCTTGAAAACTGCCGATGGCTGTGCGAACCGCACTTACGATTACCGCTTGTTTTCCCATTTGAATCCTCCTGCCTCTCCCGTAAAATTGAATTGCCAAAATCCCCCTCTTATTCTGCCGGCTGCTTCCATCCTTCATGCACGAACCCGGAAGCGTAACCATCTTTACACTTCGAATTCGTCCGGACGTCCTCCAAGTCCGTAATGATGGAGAATAGCCTGTACGATTCGGTCGGCGGCCCGGCCGTCCCCGTACGGATTTGCCGCTATCGACATGGCACGGTGTGCCTGCGGATCGTTAAGTAACTTGTACGCCAAAGCATAGACGGTTTCCTCCTCCGTGCCGGCCAATTTTAACGTACCGGCGGCAATACCTTCCGGACGCTCCGTCGTATCCCGCAGCACGAGCACCGGCACCCCCAGTGACGGCGCTTCTTCCTGAATCCCGCCAGAATCTGTCAAAATCAGGTACGCGCGGGACATGAAGTTATGCGTATCCACCACATCCAGCGGATCGATCAGGTGTATCCGGGGGTGCCCTCCCAATATCGCTCTTGCCGGTTCCTGAACGGCCGGATTGAGATGGACGGGATACACAAGCGCCACATCCTCGTGATCCTCCACGATCCGGCGGACCGCTCGGAAGATGTTCTCCATTTTCTCCCCGATGTTTTCCCTGCGGTGCGCCGTCATAAAGATCAACCGCCGGTCTCTGCCAAGCGCGTCAAGGATCGGATGCGAATAATCCGCCCTGACGGTGGTCTTCATCGCATCAATCGCGGTGTTGCCGGTTACAAAGATAGAGTCCGGTCGCTTGTGTTCCTGCAGAAGATTCTTTGCCGACTCGCGGGTCGGGGCAAAATGCAAATCGGCAAGGATTCCCGTCAACTGACGGTTCATCTCTTCCGGAAACGGCGAATATTTGTCGTATGTACGAAGCCCCGCCTCGACGTGCCCGATTGCCACCTGCTGATAAAAAGCGGCCAGCGCCGCCACGAACGTCGTCGTGGTATCCCCGTGCACAAGCACGATGTGCGGCTTCACTTCAGCCAGCACGTCCGCAAGCCCTTTCAGCGCTTTAACGCTGATCCCCGTAAGGGTTTGCCGGGGTTCCATGATGTCCAGATCATAATCCGGTTTGATGCGAAAAATATCCAGCACTTGGTCAAGCATCTGCCGGTGTTGCGCAGTCACACAGACCTTCGACTCGATCGCCGGCGCCGCTTTTTCCAACGCTTTGACAAGCGGAGCCATCTTGATCGCTTCCGGTCGCGTTCCAAACACTGTCAGTACCCGAATCGGTTCCATTTGCGCTCTCCTCGTCATTTGGTGCCAAAGAGACGGTCTCCCGCGTCGCCCAGGCCCGGAACTATGTATCCGTGATCATTCAGTTTCTCGTCGACGGCCGCCACATAGATGTCGACTTCCGGATGCGCCTTCTGGACGGCGGCAATCCCTTCCGGGGCGGCAATCAGGCACATCAGTTTGATGTTTTTGACTCCCCGTTGTTTCAAAAACGAGATGGCGGCAACGGCCGACCCGCCGGTGGCCAGCATCGGATCAATCACGATCAGGTCCCGTTCCTGCGCGTCGGTCGGGAGTTTGTAATAGTATTCAACCGGCTGCAGCGTTTCCGGGTCGCGGTACAAACCGATATGCCCGACCTTGGCCGCCGGAATCAGCCGCAAGATCCCGGCCACCATGCCGAGTCCCGCCCGCAGAATCGGCACCAGGCCCAATTTTTTGCCTGCGATCACTTTCGTTTTGGCTTCCGAAACCGGCGTTTTCACCATCGTCTCCATCAGCGGCAAATCCTTGGTGATCTCGTAGGCCATCAGCATCGCCACTTCTTCCACCAGCTCGCGGAATTCCTTGGTACCGGTATTTTCGTCGCGTATGTACGTCAGTTTGTGTTGAATCAAAGGATGGTCGAACGAATGCACTTTGCCCATTTTCTGAATCTCCTTCGGTAAACTGAGGTGCTCCCCGACTGAATCATCCTAATTATAACAAAGCGGATTTTATGGTGCTACTTTCCAATCTTTCCGGTATCCGTTTTTTCGGCATTTTCGGCTGCAGGAGTAAGGCGGCAACATTGCGTGGCCGCTTTTTTTGTTCCACCGCCGTTCATTTATTTTATTAACACTCTTTTCCTTATTAAATAGAAACCTGTTATTTCATTCTGTTTAAATAGAAACCTGTTATTTCATTCTGTCGATGTTGGCTGATTCATAGTAAAATGGACTCAGGCGAATAGGAGGGATTTCCCATTTTGCTGAAAGTATACGAAATTCTTATGCTGATTCTCATCATCGTCGCGGTATCGATTCCGATGGTGGATTTTCCGCACGCGCAGCAAATCGACTTTCTCATCTGGATTGTTTTCGTGATCGATTATGCGGTCCGCCTGTGGCGGGCGGACGACAAAAAGAAATTTGTGAAAGCGAACATTTTCAGCCTGATCGCTTTGATCCCGCTGGACAACCTGTTCCGTTCGTTTCGGATCTTCGAATTTTTCCGGGTGTTCCGGTTGAGCGTATATGTGTATCGCTACGCAAAACCGTTATTTTTGGTGATACATACCAACGGGTTGTCAAAGATGCTTGTTTTTACCCTGATCATGATCGTCGTTGGGGCTACGATAGTCGAAATCGTCGAACCGGAGATCCATACGCTTTCGGACGGTTTATGGTGGGCGATCGTGACCACGACAACCGTCGGATACGGGGACATCTCCCCGAAGACCGGTGTGGGGCGAATCGTGGCGGTGATCCTGATGCTGGTCGGCATCGGGACGATCGGAATGATTTCCGGGACGATCGCCACCCATTTTTTGACCAAAAACGATGCTGACGTGCCAAGCGGGGTGAAACATATCCAACAGGAATTGGACCGGTTTCACGATTTGACGGAAGCCGAGATCAGACTCCTGATCCGCTACATGGAATCCCTGCTGGAATTGAAAAAGGAGCAGACGGCGGCAAAAGACAATTCGCAGCCCGTTCCGCCCGACAAGCCCGTACAGGTCGATGAGGAAGAAGCCCGCTAAAAAGGGGAAAGCGCTGACAGTCCAGCAAAAAAGGCCGCAAACACGGCCTTTTTCCATTAATTTGTTCTCCGGGTTATTCGTTCTCCAAGCCTTCGTACAGCGGGAATTTCTCGCAAAGCGCACGCACACGGCGCATCGCTTCGTTCAGGCTCGGTTGGTCCGCACCGTTGCGGAGGGTGAGGTTGATGATATCGGCGACCTCCACCATCGCTTCCCGATCGAAGCCGCGCGTGGTGACAGCCGGCGTGCCGATCCGAATGCCGCTGGTCACGAACGGACTTTGCGGATCGAACGGTATCGCGTTCTTGTTGACTGTGATCCCGATCTCGTCCAACAGCTTTTCCGCTTCTTTGCCCGTAAGACCGATGTTGCGGAGGTCAATCAGAATCAGGTGATTGTCGGTTCCGCCGGATACCAGGTTGAATCCGCGGTCGATCAAAGCCTTGGCGAGCGCCTGCGCATTGTCGACCACCGCTTGCGAATATTGTGCGAACTCCGGACGCAGCGCTTCGCCGAACGCGACCGCTTTCGCCGCGATCACATGCATCAGCGGACCGCCTTGAATCCCCGGGAAAATCGCCTTGTCGATCTCTTTCGCGTATTTTTCCTTGCAAAGGATCATGCCACCGCGCGGGCCGCGCAGCGTCTTGTGCGTGGTCGTGGTGACAAAATCGGCGAACGGCACCGGACTCGGATGGTGACCCGTCGCGACCAGCCCGGCGATATGCGCCATGTCGACCATCAAGTACGCCCCAACGGAGTCGGCAATCTCCCGAAGCTTGGCAAAATCGATCACCCGCGGATAAGCGGAAGCGCCTGCCACGATCATCTTCGGTTTGTGCTGCTCCGCCAGGCGGTAAACCGCGTCATACTCGATCCGGTGCGTAGTCTCGTCCACGCCGTATGGCACAAAGTTGTAATATTGCCCGGAGATGTTCACCGGACTACCGTGGGTCAGATGGCCGCCATGGGCCAAGTTCATGCCGAGCACCGTATCCCCCGGCTTCAAAAAAGCGAAATAGACGGCCGTATTGGCCTGCGCTCCCGAATGCGGCTGCACGTTGGCATGTTCGGCGCCAAAAATTTTCTTAGCGCGTTCCCGCGCCAAGTTCTCTACAATATCGACATATTCGCATCCGCCGTAATACCGCTTGCCCGGATACCCTTCCGCATACTTGTTGGTCAGTACGGTTCCCATCGCTTCCATGACCGCACGGCTCACGAAATTTTCGGACGCGATCAATTCGATCTTGGTCTGCTGGCGCCGGAGCTCTTTGCTGATCGCCGCCGCCACTTCGCTGTCAACTAAACGGATATGTTTCATAATACCTCTCCTCTTAACACAGGATTTTCCCCGTTCAACCCTCAAGTGCCACGGACAACCTTTACGTCACTATGTACACGGCTCTCGCTCCACCGATGAGTTTCGGGCGGGTGCTGGCCATTGTCACATGCGCCTGTCCGATCGTTTTGACGCTCGGGCGGACGGGAACCGCAACGGGACGGAGGTGCATGCCGATCAACGTGTCTCCGATGTCGATGCCGGCATGGGCTTGAATCCGCTCCGCCATCGCCGCATCGTTCAGACGGCGAAACGCCGCCGCCGCGACCGCACCGCCCGCCTGCGGAACCGGCACCACCGCCACTTCTTCCAGTCCAAACGCCTTCAGAGTCGACCGCTCCACCACCAGCGCACGGTTCAAATGCTCGCAGCATTGGAACGCCACATGGAACCCGTACTGTTCCCGCGCTGCCAGAACCGCTTCGACGATTGCGGCGGCGACTTCCACCGAACCGGCCGACCCGATTTTTTCGCCGATCACTTCCGAACTGGAAGCGCCGACCACAAGGATCTGATCGGATGTCAAACGAGCCGCTTGCTGCAATTCATCGATCGCTTGCCGCGTCGCTTTCGTGATGGCCTCCAGGTCTAACATCCGCAGACGCCTTCTTCCTGTCCGTATTTCTCTTCAATCCGGCGGATTTTATCCAACCGCTTTGCATGCCGGCCGCCTGTAAAATCGGTCGTCAGCCAAATGCGGACAATTTCCCCGGCAAGCCCCGGGCCGATGACGCGGCCCCCCATGGCCAATACGTTGGTGTCGTTGTGCTCGCGGGTCGCCTTTGCGGAAAAACAGTCATGCACCACCGCGCAGCGGATTCCCGGAACCTTGTTGGCCACAATCGACATGCCAAGTCCCGTCCCGCAGATCAGAATCCCGCGGTCGAACTCGCCGCCCGCCACAGCTTCCGCCACTTTGATGCCGTAATCCGGATAATCGACAGACTGTTCGCTGTCGGTCCCGAAGTCGTGCACGTCCACATTCATTTCCCGCAACACGTGTTTGATCTGTTCTTTTAAGGCAAAACCGCCGTGATCCGCCGCGATCGCCACTTTCATCCGTATCCCCCCTTCGCTCAATTTTACCCTTGCCGTATTTTTTCGACAAGCTTTTCCACCGCCTGCTCGATCTCCCGTGCCACCGCTTCGTAGACCTCCTGATCGCCTCCGAACGGGTCCGAAATATCATGGCCGGATTCCTCGCCCACATACTCTTTCAAAGTAAATACCTTATCGAGAAACTGCGGAAACATCGCTCCCAAAAAATTTTTATGGGAAGCGGTCATCGTCAGGATCAGATCCGCCCACGCCCCCAACTCTTCGGTAAACATCCGCGAGCGGTGCTCGTCCCCCTCGATTGCGCGTTGCCGCAACGCCTTCAGCGCCCCGGCCGAGGCGGGGCTTCCGGCTGCCGCCGCCACCCCTGCCGACCGGACTTCAACATTGGCGATTTCCAGATCCGCCAGTTTCTTTTTGAGAAGCGCTTCGGCCATCGGACTCCGGCACGTATTGCCCGTACATACAAATAGAACGCGATACACCCGAACACCCCCGCCTGTCGACGAACAATTTTTCCTTAATGTCCAGTATAATGCAGTATGGTTGTTCGCGCAAAAACGCTCTTGTACGGTGTTCTTGTATGGGCTCTTTTCGTAAACGCGGCGGTGTTTGTCAATGAAGGAACGCATGTTCTGAACAGACACCGATCAGTGATTCAATGGGCAGGTAGCGTGTTGGGAACAAGAATGCCGCCCCCGATTTCGGAAAGCGGCATGGTCTGTTCATATTTCCAGAAATTTGTCTACAAAGTAGATGTATAAGCCATACAGAAGGAAACTCACCAATCCACTTATACCAACGGCTTTAATAGTAAGCAGCGTGTTTGGCCAGTATAATGCGATCAACGCTCCCATAAGAGGCAAGGTGAATGTAAGGCTTTCACTAATGACATTTCGCATGTTCTCACATCCTTGATCTGCCGATTTCACTTCTGTATAGCGAATGTGAAAGTGTAGAAACAATTGATTAGAAACCTTTAATTTTCAACCAGCCGCCCCATGCACCACCAATTGCACCAGCGGCTGCCCCCGCCAGAACGGCCCGACCACTTACGCGACCAGTGCTGATATAGCTACTTACGCCACCAGCAATGCCCCCAACTACTGCTCCACCTCCAATACGAACCGCATAGACCACAAGCGGAGCCACTCCACCGCGGACATTCTCAAGTTCTTCTTGATTGAGTTCACTGAAATTTACGCGGTTAAAAACGGCCTCATTGTAGTGAAGTCTTGCAACCATTTGCATTCGATTCACCTCCCTTCGTCTATGAAGCTACCATAAACAAAGGGAATATTTTACTTCGCAAAGTTGCATTTTTTATTATGATCCAACAAGTGGTCATCCACAAAACATAATTCGGCTTTCTGAAAGAAGTCAGTTATCTAATCATCTCATCTTCCTTATCTTCACTATAAGAATGGGAAATAAGTTACAAACCAAAATATAACAACGAAAAATTTCAAAATAACCCTTACGAGAGGGTTTTTGTATTTTTGATCAATTTTTAAAAAAACTTTTTTTACCAATTCCCAGTCTTTAATCAACAGGAGCAACAAAACCACAAGTAAACCTAACAAAATCAATGTAAAGATCATATCTTCTCCCACCCTGTTTGACAAAAAAACATTGAAAAGCACCTATAAACGTGAAAGGTTTACTCTGATATAAACATCAATAATGGGTTGTACCCCAGGCAGCAGAAATTATTGGACCACATTTTCTAGTATTGATGCTATCCAGATAGTTAACAAGTTGATTTAATTCTCGATGAATAAAAGTTGATTTATTCTTTTTCGAAAAGAAACTATATTCTCAAACTTATGGTTTTGTTGACTTCAATATTCAAAGAATGAACCATCAGGTTTTCTCTCCTGGCTAAAATACTATCGATCATACTAAGCTTTTTTACGAATATAAAATGCATATGAAATGATTGCTGTAGACAAAATTAAACTTATGATCATAGTGAGTTGACCATTCTCAGTAAAGAATTGAGGGTAAAAGTGATCATAAATTAAACCGGAAACAGCTAAAGCTATAAAACTGTATATGATGATCATAGCTTTTCTTTTACTTTTATCGATTTTTTTTAAGTTTGTAACTCCGAACAGTACGCACAATATACCAACGACAATGGTCAAAATATAATACACTATAAACTACCCCCTATCATTTTGAACGTGTTCCCCAAAATATGCAGTGTGACATTTATTATATTAATAATTCAACTTTCACACCGGAAAATCTGTCCTAAGTCTTGATATAAGATTTCTTATCGAAAAATCTCGAATCTCTGTCTGAAAAAGGGCGAGGAACGAACTTCTGCTGTATTCTCCACCTTCCTGTTTATCTTTACGCTCGTGTTTGTGGGCGAAACTGGTTCCGTCTGCTTCAAAGCGATCAACGCCTGTCCTTGCTTGGCAAGGACGTGGTCAGTCGTTTCTTAACTACCCGTGATTTGCATGGCGACAATGTTTGCATGTCCTAAGTCTGAAGGTAGTTGAACAGTTTAATTTCCTTACCTCCAATTCCCGGATAAGTGCTTTCCTCGTCGATGATTACGTTCTTCGACAGGGCCGCAGCAAAAAGGCCGAATTGTTTGTCCACATTTTTAATATTTAACATGCTCATCAGATACACAGTCATCGTGTTTACGCGTTATCTCGTGATGGAATGGGAACGTCGTCGCGAACGATACGCGATCGTTGGGCGGTCTGTTCCCCTTGTTTTCCGACGAAGTTCGGGATTTGGATCTCAAAATTGCTTTGCAACATCTGAGACTGCATTCTTTTTAGAGTTCACGGAAGCCAAATCCAAACGGGATCAGTTTGTCGTTTTTAGTCAACTCCAACAATGGATTTTAAGTTTGCCCAATTATATCAAGGGGTTTGTGCGCACAATTAAGCTGCGACAGTTGAGTTAATAAGGGAAGGAAGTTCCTTCCCTTCCTTACTGATAAATTTATCGGGAGTAAGCAACATTTGAACCATAAAAACCGGTAACAATCATAGCTGTTCCGACTCTTCCCGCTGTGTGTCTCAGAATAACACCCGCAGCTGGATTGGCAATACCTGCGGCCGCTACCCCTGCCAATACAGCAACTCCAAGAGCGACACGTCCCCAATTTCGTACACCACCGTAAACCGTTTGCATTTCTTCAAAAGTAAGTTCCTTCATCATTCTTGTCACCTCCCTTCGTCTATGAAGCTACCATAAACAAAGGGAATATTTTACTTCGCAAAGTTGCATTTTTTAGTAATCTAGTGACGTAAATGCAGTGATCAAAAAATAGATATACGATACTTGTCTTTGAAAATTAACTGATTATTGACCCAAACTTTACAATTCAATGTAATAAAACCGCCCAAGGTCACATGAACATTGACAGTTCGCCCTCGGTTATCCACGAACTGTGATTTCAAGGTGTGGTATGGAATAAACCGTTCCAATGCATGCTTCCTTTTATTATGATCCAATAATTGGCCATCCACAAATAATTTTTCCTCATCTAAAAAATTGTCGATTCTTATTACATGTTCCCCATACTTGATTTGCCAGGTTTTGAAAACATCTCTTTCCAGCCTTTCATGGGTTTGCTTCCAACGGTCTTTCAGTTCGTCGGTCAATTTCAACGCTCTCCCTCCACCCTACTCCTTGAGGTTGATTTTTTCGAGCAAATAAAATAAGATTTTCTTGCTTTTTGTTACGATGCTGGCTTCCGCAACCATCCCCACCTTTAGATTCGCTTCCCGACCCTTATGGTCATAAAGAGGTTTGTTTTCGATTGTCGCTTCAACCATGTAAAAACTGTTTCCCTGTTGGTCAATCGTAGCGTCGGAACTGATTTTACGCACAGTCCCCTTTAACTCGCCATATTCTTTATGTGGGAGAGCCAAAAAGTTGTATCT
>NZ_JBZCSF010000007.1:0-145423 GCF_058273125.1 Effusibacillus sp. SKA8
AAAGCTATCTTATCACATCCAACCCGGTATTTCAACTGGTAATTCACAATTCCAAAAACTATCTCAGCTTGATCGGATGTTGACCACACCGCTTTTGTTTCGCATTTGCACATTTGCGCGGCGACACGTGCTATACTAGCATGCACGTCGACAAACTATCAACCTCCACAAGAAAACAAAAACCGACAAATACTTCGGTCCCCTCCCGTTTTTGCCGAGATTCTCCTTTTACCTACGGCCCTCATGTTCAAGGACATCCGTCTCTGCCCGCAGACGGAATCGTGATTAAAAAATTATCCTTCCGGCCTGACCAGCGATACGACGACATAACGGAGAAGCTTGCCGCAGAAAACCGGTCGTCAACCGCATGCATAATTGCTTTTCTTCTGGACATGCTATTGTGGAATCTGTAAAAATGAGGTGACCGTCCAATGGACATCCCCAGGTGGGGAGTTGCTTTGCTGACAGTTGTTGCCTACACGTCGCTGTCAAGCAATCTCCCTGCTGTTGCCGTGGCGCCAAGCACCGGGGCAACAGCAACCGCGCCGACGGTTGGATCTTCTTTTACGTATGAGGTACAACCGGGCGATACGCTTTGGAAAATTGTTCAACGCTTCCAAGTCGATCTTGACCAACTCATGGAACTGAATCCTGCGGCAAGTCTCAAAAAACTCGGACAGGGCGTGAAATTAACGATTCCCGGCAGACCGCCGGTCATGCCGGTCACCAGCGCAACCCAGCCTGTGCTCGCGCTTGAGAGGAAAACCGTTTTCAGCCGCTCCGGCCAACCGATTTATTACAGCCGGGCCCTGAGTTGCAAACTGACAGCCTATACGGCCGGCCCCGAGTCGACGGGCAAACGGCCGGGAGACCCCGGTTACGGCATAACGGCTTCCGGCAGGCAAGCGACTGAAAGGAAAACGATTGCCGTCGACCCGAAACTAATTCCGCTCGGAAGCAAAGTCTATATCGAAGGAATTGGCGTCCGAACGGCGGAAGACACGGGAAGCGCCGTTAAGGGAGAACATATTGACATATTTTTTGACGATATCCGAACCGCTTTGGAATTCGGCGTACAACAAGGAGTATCCGTCTACATCCTGGAATAAACAAAAGTTAAGAAGCATGACCTGCCGTTAAAAGCAAGTCATGCCAATTTTATTTTCGGGACTTATCAAGCGTTCTCCCTAGGCGCAGCCGGTTACTCATTTTAACTGCTCGCCGACGTGTAAAAGCGGAGCGCTTTTTTCCAAAACAGGCGCGTCAGCACAAACGTGACCGATGCGATCCCAAGCGATACCGCGATCTGGGCGTAACTGATTTTCCCGATCAAGGAAGCAGCCGGAAATGTGGTGATCACCGCAATCGGGAACACATAGGTCAAGAGCACGCGCAACCATCCCCGATATAGCTGAACCGGGTACCTCCCCGTCTCAAAAAAAGAAGAAAACAAAAACGAGATGTTCTCCACCTTCACAAACCAGAATGACAGCGTCATCACTCCCATCCACAGAGAGTACAGCGTGACAACTGACGCGAGCATCAACAGAACAAATCCAAGCACATCTGAGACCGCCGGTGAAATCCCCGCTCCGTACACACCCACCGCAACGATCGCAACCCCCACCAGAATGTCAAACATCTTCCAGATGACGATGTGGCGGAACGACATGAAAAATTGGCTGTCGACCGGCTTTGTCAGGACGAAATCCAGCGTCCCCTTCCGAATGTGCTCCACGATCCGACCGATGTTGGGGCGGAGCACCATATCGACAAAGCCCTGCAATGCATTAAAAATTCCAAGCAGAATGAGAACTTCGTAAAATCCCCAACCGCCAAGACTCCTGGTCTGGTAAAAAAACACCTGCACCGTCAACACGGCCATCGCCACACCAAACAGCGTCGTCAGCAGATTCGAAACGAAATGGGAACGGTATTCCATCTCCTCCACCATCGCGGCCCGCAGAAATTCGCGGAGAATTCGCAAATACCTCCGGACTCCCGACATTTTTTCAACCTCCCACCGCTCCGTATTTCTTCAGTCCCTGCCGCCACATCCACGCGTAAAGCAGCAGGAATGCGGCCAACCAGACCGCTTGTGCGGCGAATCCGCTTACGACATCGAGCTGCGACCAGGAACGCGTCATCAAATCGACGGGAAACCCGAGCATCCAGTAGAACGGGCTGATTTGGGCAACCGTCTGCACAAAAGGCGGGAGCAAAGCGAGCGGAGCGATCATTCCCCGGAGAAACAACCCGATTCCGTCAACCAGCGTAAAAACCGCAACGGAGCGATTTGTCCAAAAGGCCAGCAATCCGATGCAATACCCGAGCATGTAACGGATAGCCGCAGCAAGCGCAATCGAAAACGCAACCGCTTCCCACTGCCAAACCGTCAATTGCAGCCGGATTACCGGCAGGAAAAACCGCGCAGTTCCCCATGCGGCAACCATTATCCCCAGATAAAACAGCTTATAAACCAGATTTTCGGCAATTCGCCAGTGGATCGGGTTGAAGGGCCGTACCAGGTAGGAGGAAAACGCGCCCTCCCGAATCTGCGCGTCCAATTCCCAGACATCCCACGAAATCGTCAACCGCATCACAAACATGGCGGCCAGAAAGTACCGGACAAAATCGGCCGCCCCGTATCCGCCGACACGTCCCTCGCCGGAGACGGCCAGCCAGACGGCCAATGTGACAAGCGGCGCCACAAAAGAACCGAACATATAAAAGAAGGTCTCCCCCCGGTATTCGAGCAAAATCAGCCAGGCGACCCGCATCAACTGCACGTATTTACGAAACAGTCGCCGCATGAGCATCCCTCTCAAAGGCGTGCCCGATCACATCTTCCATCGGCGGATCTTCAACCGTGAAGTCCGAGATCGGAAGCGCCGCCAGAATCGCGGCCGACCGTGACGGCACTTCGCGCCGCGGCAGCCGCAGCGACACGCGCGGGTACTCGCAGGCAACGATCTCTCCGTACACCGCCAATTCCGTTTCCGAAACAGGGTGTTTCAAAATCAAATTCGCCACTTTGTAAGGTGCAAACCGTTCGACCAGAGCGTCCAGTTCCCCGTCGTACAAAATTTGCCCGCGGTTGATGATAATCACCCGCCTGCAAAGCGCCACCACGTCCGCCATATAATGGCTGGTCAACAAAATCGTCGCCCGGAACTGCTCGTTGTAATCTTTGATAAACCGGCGAATCGACTCCTGCATGTTGACATCCAGCCCGATGGTCGGTTCATCCAGAAACAGAATTTGCGGCCGGTGAATCAGCGAAGCGGCGAGCTCGCATTTCATCCGCTCCCCGAGCGACAATTGGCGGACCGGTTTGCGCAAGACCGGCTGCAATTGCAAAAGTTCGACCAATCCGTCCAATGTCTCCCGAAACTCCGCATCCGGAATCTCATACACGGCTTTGTTCACCAAAAACGTCTCCATCGGCGGCAAATCCCAGATCAATTGCGACTTTTGTCCCATGACCAGCGAGAACTTCTTTTTGAAAGCCGCTTCGTGCCGGAAAGGAGCATGTCCTGCGACCTCCACCGTCCCGGATGTCGGGAACAAGAGACCGGTCAGCACTTTCATGGTCGTGGTTTTGCCGGCACCGTTCGGACCGAGAAATCCCACAATTTCGCCCGGCTCGATCCGAAACGAAATATTTTCAATCGCCTTCACCAGACGGTACCGGCGGCGGAACAAGCTTTGCAACGCGCCGCGGAACCCCGGTTGCCGTTCATGCACTTTAAAGATTTTACTCAGATTTTCAACGCGAATTCCCTGCGTCATGCCAGACTCCCTAACTGCACGTAATCCGCCACATAGTTTTGAAATTCGGAAAACTCACGGACATGACCTGTAATCATGGTGAACAGGCGATCCGTATCGCGCTCGAGATAATCGTGTGCCAGAATGCGCCGGAATTTCACGACTTCCATAAACGATCCGGCAAATCCCGGGGGAAACACGTTCTCTTCCGCCAGCACTTGCACAATATCCTCGTAAGAACTGGGATCGCGCATAATCAGCGCGTCGATGATCAGGTTTCCCACGTCGGTCACACATTCCAAAGCGATATGCAAAGCACGCTCCCCCGCGGCTTGCAGAATGCCGTTGGCGCGAAATTCATCGCGGGGCGTTGCGGCCACTTTTTCCAGGATGTCGAGATAACGGTTCATCTCCGAAAAATACTGCCGGATCTGTTGCCGGTGCAAATCCGTAATAAACAAATCGGCCTCATCCTTTCCCGCTATGTTTTCCTTATTTTATAAAAATTTCTCCGCAAAGCCTACCCCGTTTTCCGGTTAAGTTCACAAAAACGTCTGTTTCCGGAACACGTGTCAGCCCATATAAAAATCTTACCGATATGAGGAACATTGACCCTTGGCGAAAAAAGGTGGTACAATGAAAGACAATCAAATTGGTTCAGCAGATTGAACTGACCGCCATCCTCCATAGTGCTCCGAATCACGCAAGTCCGGTTTGACGGCGTGCCGCCGCGCACGCTGTGATTCGGCTGTTTGGCTATGAGGACAGGGCGGTTTTTACGTTATAACGTTATATACGTTAAGAGATGGGAGACTTTTCGTCATGGCAACAAGACAGCGTTTCCAACTGCATATGATCACTGACGGAATGAAACAGGCCGACGAATTGTGCGGCATTGTCGAGAAAGCGCTGCGCGGCGGTGCCGACGCCATCCAGCTCCGGTACAAATCGGCGCCGGCCCTTGACTTGTACGAACTCGGAAAAACTTTGAAGCCGATTGTCGATTCCTTCGCGGCCCGCTTTTTGATCAACGACCGGGTCGACGTCGCGCTGGCGCTTTCCGCCGACGGCGTTCATCTTGCGGGAAAGAGCCTGCCGGTCGATGTCGTGAGAAATTTTGCCGGGAACCGGATGCATCTCGGGTGTTCCGTGCATTCGGTTGAAGAGGCAAAACGGGCGGAAAAACGGGGAGCGAGCTATATCACGTTCGGCCACATTTTCCCGACGAAGTCGAAACCGGGCTTGCCGCCGCGAGGTGTGAAAGGCCTGCAGGAAGTGGTTGACGCCGTTTCGATTCCGGTACTGGCCATCGGCGGCATAACGGCAGACAATATTGATGAAGTGCTGGCGACAGGATGCGCGGGTATCGCCGTAATCGGCGCCATTTCCCATGAGCGGGACCCGGAGGCCGCAGCCCGCCAGTTGCGAGCCAAAATGGATGCAAGCGCGTACAAACCGCGCCGCAGTCTCACATGAACGCAAAAATTAGGAATTGACCACTGGGGGAGAAGAAAATGCAGACAACCTACGACGTTTGTATTGTCGGCGGCGGTGTGATCGGTTGTTCAATCGCCTACTACGCGGCGAAAAAAGGGCTTCGGCCGCTGGTGCTGGAAAAACACACCCTCGGCAGCCAGTCGACCCAGGCGGGCGCCGGGATGCTCGGCGCCCAGGTGGAGATGGAAAAACCGGACGCGCTTTTTCGTTTGGGAATCGCAAGCCGGGCGCTCTACAAGGAATTGCAGGACGAGTTGAAAGACCGTTCCGGCCTGGATATCGAGCTGCAGACGGCCGGCATTCTGCGGTTGGCCGTGTCGGAGGCGGACCGGCAAACGCTTTTTTCCCGCCGGGACTGGCAGACTTCCCACGGCCAGCGGACGCAATGGCTTGAGGATGACGAGTTGTACAAGGATTTCGGCGAACTGTTGGGCCCCACCTTCGGAGCCTTGTATCTGCCGGATGACCACCAGATCCGGAATCAGGCGCTGCTGAAAGCTTTGGTGGCTGCTGCGTGTGCAATGGGAGCCGATTTTCGCGAGCATACGGAAGTGATCGGTTTTTTGCGGCAGGGCGACCGGGTTCTCGGCGTTGAAACAAACAACGGGCGGTATGAGGCCGGTTATGTGGTGTTGGCGGCAGGGGCTTGGAGCGGTCTGCTGGGAAAAACAGCCGGTTTTGAGCTGCCGATTTTCCCGATTAAAGGGCAGGCTGTACTGGCTGAAACAAAAGCTCCCATCACGCCGTTTACCGTATTTACGCATGGCACCTATATGGTGCCGAAGTTAACCGGCCATCTTTATATCGGGGCCACAATGGAAAAAGCCGGTTTTGACAAAACTCCAACCCTGCAAGGGATTTCCCGGTTGGTGTCGGACGCGGTTCGGATCATGCCGCCGCTTGGCAGGTTGGGCTGGAGCGATCACCTTGTCGGATTGCGCCCCGGTTCGCAAGACGGCTTTCCGTTTTTGGGAGAACTGCCCGGCAGCAGAGGAATGCTGGTGGCTTCCGGCCACTCCCGCAACGGTGTATTGCTGGCTCCAATCACCGGACTTGTACTGGCGGAACTGCTGGCGGGTGAAACACCGAGCGTGGATTTGGCGCCCTTCAGCCCCGCCCGCTTGTTGCAAGCACAGACCTCAGGCGATCCGGATAATTGGTGATGATACCGTCGACCCCCAGGCGAACGAGATTCGCCATCTCCGCCGGATCGTCGACAGTCCAAGCGTTTACCGCCATACCCCGGGCGTGAAACGCACCGATTTTTTCTTTGGTCAAAAATCTGTAGTGGGGATGGACGGCGTTTACCCCCAATTTTTCAGCGTATCCAAGCGCATCGGCTGGCTCGACATCGTAAAGGACTCCCGTCCGGACGAATGGAGCCAGCTTTTTGATCTTCCACAAAGATTCGTGGTTGAAAGACGACACGACGACGCGCGAAACATCGCAGTATCGTTCGATCAGCGTCAGCACCATTTCTTCCAGTCCGGGATACGGGATGATCGAATTTTTAAGTTCAATATTGAGAAACATGGTGCGAAACTCCCTCAACACTTCCTCCAGCCTCGGAACCTTCTCCCCTTTCCATTTCTTTCCTTTCCAGCCGCCGGCGTCAACCGATTGGAACTCTTTCCAGGTCAGGGCGGACACCTGTCCTTGGCGGTCGGTGGTCCGGTCCAACGTTTCGTCATGGATCACAATCGGAACCCCGTCTTTTGTGAGTTGCACGTCGAACTCCAGACCATGGCACCCCAAATCCCGTGCCATCCGAAATGCTGATATGGTGTTTTCCGGAGCGTAAGCGGACGCTCCGCGATGAGAAATGATCAATGGCTTCAAATCAATCAACTCCAATCAGTTTCTATGGAATAAATTTTTAACAAAATGTGAAATTTTACTTTCAGAAGTACACGGTATCGAGTATAATAATTACGAATAGAATTTTGGATCAATGGATTGGTCCATAGTTCTTCCCAACAAGGCCAATGGGGGTGAAGGGTATGCCGTTTCCGATCGTCCGCAAGAGCGGGATTCCGTTGTATGTGCAGGTAAAAGAAGCCGTCTTGGCGGAAATTAAAAGCGGACAGTGGAAAGCCGGCGACAAGCTGCCCACCGAACGGGAACTGTCCGAGAAGCTGAAGGTAAGCCGCAATACGGTCAGCCAAGCCTATCAGGAATTGGAAGCGGAAGGCGTTCTCACTTCGGTCCAGGGGCGCGGCACTTTCGTCTGTGATCGCGACGATGCGGTCTTGATCGAGAACCGGAAAGACCTTCTCCACAAAATCATCGACATCGCTTTGGAAGAGGGCCTGCAACTCGGTTTTACCATCGATGAGTTCGTGGAAATGACCGAGCAAAGAGCGAAAGAAAAGAAAGAAATCCTCAATAACGTACAGGTTGTGTTCATTGAATGCAACCGCGAGCAGGTCGATTTTTTCGCAAAGAAGCTGCAATTTGGCTCCGGTGTCACGATCACTCCGATCGTATTGGACGAGTTTCGGCATAATAAGGAGGAATACCTGCCCAGAGTCCTCGCCTCCGATCTTGTCGTTACGACTTTCTTTCATTATGATGAGGTAAAAGAACTCGTCCGGAACCGTAGTCAGGTGTTGGCGATTGCATTGGACCCACAGCTTGAAACGATTGTAAAAATCGCCCGGATTCCGCACGGCAAACGGATTGGTCTGGTCTGCCGCTCGGACAATTTCGCCAGCAAAGTGCTTCTCGCCCTGAAAAATGCGGGACTTGACCTGCATATCGACGTCGCAACTGTCCTAAACACGGACGAACTGGCCGCTTTTGTTTCGGTCCATGACGTTCTGATCGTGTCGCCCGGCCGCCGGCGCGAAGTCGAAGCTCTGATCAACCGCCGCCAGGAAGTCATTGAATTTGTTTACAAACCGGATGTCGCTTCCATCAACTTATTGCGTGCCGCACTCATCGACATACGGCGCCAATAGGTTTTTGAATGAAAGCGCTATCTTGGGTTTTGTACAGGCGCATGGCGCCACTATTCAGAAATATGGGGAGTGTGCAGGATGCTAGAACAACTGTCTTGGAAGGTTGGAGGGCAACAAGGGGAAGGGATTGACTCGACCGGCGAGATCTTCGCCACCGCCCTCAACCGCCATGGGTACTTCGTGTACGGGTACCGTCACTTTTCTTCCCGGATCAAAGGGGGGCACACCAACTACAAGATCCGTGTCAGCACCAAACCTCGTCGGGCAAATGCCGACAATCTGGACATCTTGATCGCGTTTGACCAGGAGACGATCGATTTCAACGCCCATGAACTCCGTCCCGGCGGCGTGATCATCGCCGACGAGAAATTTAAGCCGGTTGCCCCGGAAGGGCAAGACGTACGGTTCTTTACGGTTCCCTTAACCAAATTTGCCGAGGAAGCGGGCTCCGTCATTATGAAAAACATGGTTGCGCTCGGCGCATCCGCCTGCGTTCTTGGTCTGTCCGCATCCACTTTTGAGGGGTTAATCTCCGACATGTTCCTGCGGAAAGGACAAAAAGTCGTGGATTCAAACATGAAAGCGATCCGGATGGGGCTCGACCACATGAAAGAGATCGGCGGCGAAATCGAAGAATTCCGCCTGCAGCCCGGCGATGGCAAACAGCGTCTGTTCATGATGGGCAATGACGCAATCGGGCTTGGAGCATTGGCGGCCGGCGCCCGCCTGATGCCCGCATATCCGATTACTCCCGCGTCGGACGTGATGGAATACTTGATCAAGAAATTTCCGAAAGTGGGCGGTCACGTCATTCAAACGGAAGACGAAATCGCCGCCATTACGATGACAGTCGGCGCCAACTATGCCGGTGTGCGTGCATTGACCGCCACTTCTGGCCCGGGGCTTTCCCTGATGATGGAAGCGATCGGTCTCGCCGGAATGACGGAAACTCCCGTCGTCATCATCGATACCCAACGCGGCGGACCGTCCACGGGGATGCCGACCAAGCACGAACAATCGGATATGTACGCGGCACTGTTCGGCACCCACGGTGAAATCCCGAAAATCGTGCTTGCTCCCGCGACTGCGGAAGAATGCTTCTATATGACGATCGACGCATTTAACTATGCGGAAAAATATCAACTGCCCGTCATCCTGATGACCGATCTGGCATTGTCGCTGGCCAAGCAATCCGTTGAACCCCTTGAGTACGACAAAATCACGATTGACCGCGGCAAACTGGCGACTCCGGAACAGTTGGCGGCGGTTGAACCCGGAAAGCTGTTCAAGCGTTACGAGTTTACCGAGGACAACATTTCGCCTCGCGTCTTCCCCGGTCAAAAAGGCGGTATCCACCACGTAACCGGCGTGGAACACACCGAAGTCGGCCGTCCGACCGAAGATGCTATAATCCGTACCAAAATGATGAACAAACGCCTGAACAAAGTGCGGGGAGAACTTCCGAATTCCCTGTCTTACACCGGATCTGACAATCCGGATTTGCTCGTCGTTTCCGTCGGGTCCACCATCGGTGTCATCGATGAAGCTTTGGAACGGCTTGCGGCGGAAGGCAAGAGCGTAGGTCACGCTCACCTGCGTGTGCTCGCGCCGTTCCCGACCGAAACGCTTCAGAAATGTGTCGATAAAGCAAAAAAGGTGCTGGTGGTTGAAAATAACGCTACGGGCCAGTTGAAACACCTGATGCAATTCTTCGGCGTCAAGGGTGAATTCCTGTCGCAGCTCAAATACGACGGCAATCCCTATTTGCCGCATGAAATCTACTCCCATTGCAAGGAGCTGTTCTAAAAATGGCAACCGTAAAAGATTTTCGCAACGACGTCCGCCCGAATTGGTGCCCCGGATGCGGGGACTACTCCGTACAAGCCGCCATTCAACGCGCATTGGCAAATACCGGAAGAGAGCCTGAAAATGTAGCCGTTATCTCCGGCATCGGCTGTTCCGGCCGGATCTCCGGCTATATTCACTCCTACGGTGTACACGCGATTCACGGTCGCGCACTGCCCGTTGCCCAAGGCGTCAAGCTGGCAAACCGCGATCTGACCGTCATTGCGGCAGGCGGGGACGGAGATGGATTTGGCATCGGTCTCAACCATTTTATTCATGCGGTGCGCCGCAACATGGACATCACATACATTACGATGGATAATCAGATTTACGGGCTGACCAAGGGGCAAACTTCCCCGACATCCGCCCACGGTTTCAAAAACAAAACCACTCCGGAAGGAAATATCGAACATGCCTTGACTCCCGCCCAGGTTGCACTCGGCGGTGGCATCTCCTTTTTGGCGCAAGGTTTTTCAACCGAGATCAACCAGTTGACCCGGCTGATTGAAGAAGCGATCAACTATAAAGGGTTCGCTCTCGTCAACGTGTTCTCGCCGTGTGTCACGTTCAATAAGGTCAACACTTACGACTTTTTCAAAGAAAATATCACCAATCTTGACGACGATCCGACCTATGACCCGACGAATCGCGCGGCGGCAATGGCAAAGATCGTTGAAACAAACGGCCTCTGCACCGGCTTGATTTTCAAGGAAGAGCGTAAAGCTTACGAGGATCTTATCCCCGGCTACAAGCGGGAGCCGCTTGTCAACCAGGACATTCGTCTTAGCCGCGAACTGTTTGAGCAGTGCATGAAAGAATTCGCGTAAAATGACAGAATTAAACAGGGGGCTGTTTGATCTGGTGAATCGTACCGGTGAAGCAGTCCCATTTTTTTATGGCTCCACCCTCCACCGTGCAAATCGCCGATTAATCCGGCATAGGAACCGGCACCACCAATCCGTTGGCTGACGGTGCGCAAATTAGCGGGAAAACGGGTGGTTCAGCCGTTTGATCCGGTTCATCACATGCCGAAATACGCTGTCCCTTAAAATCGGAGAGTACGTGTCGTCGTTTGCAATCACGTCGGGATCGGGCGGCTCGTCGCAGATCCTGACAGCCTCCGTCTCGAAATCCGGGGGAAGCGGATGCATCCGCGCCACTCGCGCAATATAGACCGATTTTACCATCGGCTCTTTTTTCTCTCCCGTGATAACATACTGCCCGATCCATTCGATCGCGTCGATCTCGGCTCCCGTTTCCTCATACGTCTCGCGGATCGCCGCTTGAATCGCCATTTCCCGCGGCTCGATCGTGCCGCCCGGCACTTCCCAGCCGCGTTCCCGGTGTTTGGTCAGAACGAGCTTGCCTCGATAAAACGGCATGACCAACACATATCCCGCCGCCTGCTTTGCAGCCGGATCGAATGACAACGTGACCTGTCCCCCGTAAGCCCCGGGAAATTGAAAAATCTCGGAGTTTCCTGCTGTCATAGATGTTCCTCCCCGGTTTCAAGTCTGTATGAAATCGCTTTGGCGGCGACCATTCCCTGGGCGACCGAACCAGCTACGCTGGAAAAAAGGGGACGGGTGCAAAGATCTCCCACGACAAACACGTTGCGGACACTGGTTTCACCGTGGGAATCGACTCGCACGTATCCGTCTTCGTCCATCTCGACTTGCCCCGTTAAGGGGACGCTATTCGGCACGACTCCGATTCGGACGAAAACCGCCTCAACCGGAATCGTGTGTTGTGTGCCGAGAGATTCCACCACAAGCGCTTCCACCCGATCGAAACCCTGGATTGCTTTGACAACCGTATTTGTCAGCAGCCGAATCCGCGGGTGATTGTGAACCGGCTCGATAAACTCTCTGCGGGCCTTGAAACCCTCCCCGCGGTGAACCAACGTCACGTTCGCCTTGTGTTCCGCCAGCAGAAGGGCTCCTTCCAACGCGCGGTCGCCGCCGCCGACAACCGCCACATTTTTTCCTTGAAACCGTTCTTTGTCGCGGGAAGCGGAATACACTTCACCGCGTGCAATCATTTCCGCTTCACCGGGAACCCCCAGTTTCCGATCACTCGCTCCCAAGGCCAGGATCAGCGCTTTTGCCCGATATTCGCCCCGGTTCGTCAGCAGCCGCTTTTCCGCCAGATGAAATTCGTGCACGTTCACCCCGCATTCATACGGGCTGCCAAGCCCTTTGACGTGCGCGACAAACCGTTCCTGCAGTTCCCGTCCGTTCGCCGCCGGAATCCCCAGGTAATCGATGATTGGATTGTTCACCCTGAACAATTGTCCGCCCAATTCGTTTCCGCGTTCCAGCAGAACCGTTTTCAATCCCAAGCGGTGACACCAGACCAGTGCCGCGATTCCGCCGGGACCGCCGCCGACGACTACAACGTCATACATCCGAACCTCTCCCTTCGTAATACCCGCCAAAGCGGAAAACGATTCCCCCAGCCATGTCCCACCGATCCCGCCGAATCGACGCGCTTGCTTACCGCTTTGTTGGGCGGGAATGCGCCAGACGCCGTAGCGCTGAGACGGCACCGATACTTCGGGCAGCTGCCTAACACCGTCCGGCGGATGCCAGGAACGAATCGACTTTGTCCTCGAATTCCAGCCAGCCGGATACCCGCAAACAGGGAACGCTGCGGTTGTAAGGGTAGTCCATCGCCACCGCGACGCGGCCGGTTGCCAGAAAGTCCAGTAGGTTGTGCGGCGCGTCATCGAACAGGAGATCGCCGCGGATCATGTCCTTGCGGTGGGCAAAAATCAGGTTGTGCCGCCCGATGAACGGCAGATGCCGCAGCACCCATTCCTCTTTTTCCCGGTAGGCAACGACAGACGGTGAAGAGGTGACAACCAGGATGTCAAACCGTTTCGAGAGCCGCTCCAGCGCCTCAATCGCGTGGGGCAGCGGCTTCAGGTTTAAAAACAGGCCGGGTTCCTGCAGATACTCGTAAATTTTGGCGCCGCACTCCGGTTTTACATAAGATTTCGCGTCCCAATGCACCACGCGTTCGACAGTCAAATCATCCTGATAATCCAGGTTGTAACGCCGGTACCACTCGGACATCAAATCGACGATCACCGAATCCATGTCAATACAGAGAACCTTTTTCACAATCGATACTCTCCCAATCACACATCCGTGAAAATCAGGCGAAACCAGGCTTTTTGGCCTGAATCAGCACTTTGCAGGCGGCCCCCAACCCCTGCGGCAAATAAAGAGTCAGCATGCGCTGCAATTCGAAATCGTACCGCAGATCCTTGAACGCCAACCTCTGTAAATCCGCTACTTTGTCCAAAAAACCGAAACTCTCCAAAAACTCGGCTTGTGAAGCCAACCGCACCGTGCGGAACCCTTTCCTTTCACCTTCGCGCTGCAAGTAGCTGAAATCGACATCCGCCGTAATGTCTTGTTCCCCGATCCGTTCGTACGGGTCTGTCACGAGCGTTTGCTTGTAATAACAGCGAATTCCGCCCGACCGGACAGACTTCCAATAAACGTCGGGCGAGAGATCGCCATAATCGATTGTGACGACATATCCCCGATCCAGCGCATCCGCCATCGCAGCCATAACTTCCCCGGCGGCAGGGCTTACTTCGAGCCGGTCCCCCTCCTCCAATCCGGCAAGTACAACGTCTGTCAGGACAGAAGCCAATTTTTCATCCGACAACGGACCCGTGACTTCTTCCAACCGGACATCGTCTCCAGCCGCGTTCTGCAGCGCAACGTAACGCTCCCGCAATTGCCCGTCAACTACGATTAAACGGTGGACGGGCAATGCGTCAAACAATTCGTTGCTAAGGATCACCCCGACCAAGGAACCGTATCCGGGAATCTCCTGCAATCCCGCATGCCAGGTGATGCGGCCGGCAGCGATTTCGGCTGTGGTTTCCCGCTGTTTTTGCCGTAAAACCGGGCTCTGCTCAACGATTCGATAGTGCAAGTCCACCCGTGGCGGATCAGTGTCGCGACTGTCGCCGCTTTGCAACCGGTCCCACTCGGTCAGCAGATCGCGTGCAAGCGCCCCCGTGCCCGCTCCCATTTCCACAATCGAAAAGGCAGACGGCGACCCGAGATCCCGCCACATTTGGCGCACTTGCCTTGCCACACAGTGCCCGAAGATCGGATGGACCAGCGGAGACGTATAAAAATCTCCCCGTTCCCCGATCGTCATCGGCGGCCGGTTGTAATAGCCAAACTCAGGGTGATAGAGCGCTTCCGCCATATAATCGGCAAACGTAATCCGCCCGCCTGCAAGCCGAATTTTCTCAATGATCCGTTTTTCCAGTTCATTCATCTTGCCACCCGCCTCGCTTTTATTTTACCAAAAGCAATAACGAAGCGCCCCGGATTAATCCGTTAATTGTTCACTTTCCCATCGCCATGCTGTTATTGGGAGTCATCGCTGAAATCATAGCGCTTTGGAAACGGGATTTTTTTGACAGACTCGCGATTTACATGTTTGTTGGCGGTTTTGTTTCCGGTATTGCCGCTTATGTAACAGGGGAAGCCGGGGAGCGTTTTGCAAAAAATCAATTTGGCGCAACCAGAACCGCAATTGAAAAGCATGCTGAACTGGCGCTGATCACCGTTATTGTATTCGGAGTTATCGTTGCCCTGAAACTCTTTCGTTCGAAGCTGCCAATCCGCGCAATCACACCTATCATCCTCGTTCTCTCGCTGATCGGAGGAGGCTTGCTTGCCGCAAAACCGGACACTACGGAGGGGCCAAATCGTCTACAACACAAAAGAAGCTGCAAATTCCGTTGTTCCTCCTGACACCGGAACCGGAAAAGCGGGCAAGGACAAAAATTGACAAAAACCCGGCACAAGGCCGGGTTGATTTTTTCCTGGCACGATGCATTTCGTTTCTCGGAAGTGTACAATGAAAGGAAGCGGGAAGGAGTTGATTCGACATGGCAGAACCGACTTGGCACGAAGTGGAGCTTCCAGAAGGGGCGGAGCTCCTGAAAAAAGAATTCTACGACTACAACAGCGAAAAAGGGCAGTTCCAAATCGAGCTGTTTGAGACGACGGAAGGAAAATTTTACGCCATCGGCACCAACAGGGATCCCGAGGCGAAACTGATCATTTACGGCAGCAACATGGTATACGACAAACGGATGGCATTGCAAACCGTAATCGAGAAAATCGAGCGGGAAGGCGCTTGGTGCGACTGATACAACCAAAAGCAAGGCCGTGGCAAAACTCCCGGCCTTTTACGGTTCCACAACGATGGTTCCCCTGTACATCTTCATCCCGCAGGTAAACGGGTATTTGCCCGGTTTTTGCGGGTTGATTTCAACCGTGGTGGTCCCCACGTTCACCGGTTTCGATATTTTAAAATCCTTGATCAGGATATAGGATAAGCATCCGCCTTCATAATCTTTCTTGAAATTGAGCTTCACCAGTGTACCGGCTTTGACCTTGATTTCCTCAGGCCAGTATCCGTCCTTTTTTACCGTGATGTCGATTTCTTGCGCTTTCTTTCCCGTCACAACTCCGGCCGTTTCAGCGTTGGCCGCCTCAACATCCGTCGCCGTAACGGCACTGCCCGGTTTCGGGGTTTCTCCCGCTTGCGTCATGTTAAAGAACACAGTCAGCAGCAAAAGAAAAAAAGGCAAGACAAACCACAGGAACTTGGGAAACCCGATCTGCGGAAAGAAGCGCCGTTCATTTTGCAAAACATCGTTCCCTTCGACGGCACCGATTTCTTCCCGGATCATCCGCACCAAAACCACCATGATGATGACAGTGACCACGGTAACGAAAGCAACCATCCATTTCGGGGACGACAGAGAAACCATGACGCCCAGCATCGCTCCCATCATGCCGCCCATCATGCCGGCCAGCATTCCGTCCATAGCCGCCATTAAACTCACCGGTTTTCCCGTTGCGTATCCGACGACCAGGCCAACCAATACGGCCGCTACAGTCGGAACCAGCATGTCGCCGATGACGATGCCCAGCACCGTGCCAAACAGCGTGCTTGTCATCATCGCGGAAGTCATCGCGATCATCATCGCCGTCATGCATGTCAGCTTCTTTTTGTGCCGATTCACCAGCAGCTTTATATAAACCGCCATTCCGATTCCCGTCAGAAAAGCGATTGCGTTCAGCCACATAACGGCTTCCTCCTTCCGCCGAATTCCTGAATAGGGACGCCACTGGCGCAATCCCTACCATCCACTTTAACGGCCGGAGTAACCCTTTTCAACCGCTTTTCAAGCGTAAATGTGACAATTTGCTTTCAACTTCAGCTCCAAATTTAATCCAGCAACAACGCCACGATAATCCCGAAAACGGCTCCCGCAAGCACCTCGACCGGCTGATGGCCGAGCATTTCTTTCAGCCTTCTGTGTTTACGGCGGTAATCGAGCCGCCTTTTTCCCCTTAACTCTTCCGCAAGATGTTTGTCAAAATCGGCCTCCAGCCGGTTCAAAGCCATGGCGGTCTCCCCCGCATGCCGACGTATCCCCATCGCATCATACATCACAATCAGTCCCAACATCGCTGCAATTCCGAACAAGGGAGAAGCAAAGCCCTCCGTGATGCCGAGATTTGCCGCCAGACACGAGACGCCGGCGGCATGGGAACTCGGCATTCCCCCGGTGCCGGCCAGCCGGCGCCAATTCCATTCGCCGTGGGTGAAATAACGGATCGGCACTTTTATCAACTGGGCAAGCCCCGTCGCCAGCAAAGCGGCAAGCAAGGAATGGTTGAAGAACAACGTTTGCATGGTTTCCTCCCGTAGTGCGCTGATCATAGTATGCGCAAACGGGAGAGATCATTTCAACAGTGATGCCACAGCCTCGCTGTCCAATTTTCGAATGACGGCCACCAGCAGTTTGGCCGCGTTTTCAAAATCGTCACGGTGCATAACCGCCGCATGGCTGTGAATATAACGGGTCGGGAAACCGATGACGAGGGAGGGTACCCCTTTCCCGTGCAAATGGACCCGTCCCGCGTCGGTGCCGCCGCCCGGCATCGCCTCAAACTGGACCGGAATGCCTTCCGCTTCCGCCGTATCCAATACAAAGTCCAGCAGCTTCTTGTGCGGAACCATCGAATAATCGTACAGCACGACCAGCGGTCCCTTGCCGCATTTGCTGTTCGGCATCTGATCCTCCGACATGCCGGGGGTGTCGCCGGCAATTCCCACATCGAGCGCAAAAAAGACGTCCGGATCCACAACCTGCGGCAACGTTGCGGCGCCGCGCAAGCCGACTTCCTCCTGCACCGTTGCGCCGCTGAAAACCGTATTGGGATGCTCCACGTTTTGCAGCCGGTTGAGTACCTCGACCGCCAACGCGCAGCCCGCCCGGTTGTCAAGCGCTTTGCCCATGATAAATTTTTCGTTTTTCATCACGGTAAACGGACAGACCGGCAAAATCGGGTCGCCGGGCCGGATACCGAACTCCTTTGCCTCCTCCGCACTGGAAGCCCCAATGTCGATAAACATGTCTTTAATCTGAACGACTTTGTTGCGCTCTTCCGGCGGCAGGATATGCGGCGGCTTCGAGCCGATGACGCCGATCACATCGCCTTTGCGCGTCTTGATGACGACCCGCTGGGCCAGCATCACTTGCGACCACCAGCCGCCTAGCGTCTGAAACTTGATGTATCCTTTGGACGTAATATGGGTAACCATCAGCGCGATTTCGTCGAGATGGCCGGCCAGCATGATTTTCGGTCCGTTTGGGGAACCGGTTTTTTTGGCGATAATGCTTCCGAGATTATCAGTCAGGATCTCTTCCGAAAGGGGGTCCAGGTATTTGCGCATCAATCCCCGCACTTCTTCTTCCTGGCCGGGAGCCCCCGACGCTTCCGTCAGTTCTTGAAACAGGATCATCAACGGGTCCAAGAAAATCCTCCTCGCATGTCGATGTGTGCAGTGTGCAGTTCTTTGCAGTGTGCATCTTATTTTACGGCAAATTGTTCCGCAACCGCCGCCGACGCGTTTTGGGTACCCGACACGGCGTTTTCCGCCACATCCGCAATCGTTTTACTGCCGCACTTTTCATTCGACCTTATTCGACACGTTTTGTATGGCTTCCTTGTTTTTTCTAACAAAAAAATCCGTTTGCCGGCCAAGAGGTGCTTCTCAAATGCCGGTGACAACGTAATAATTGGCCGTTCCGGCTTGCCTGTGCGGAGCGTCGTAAAACACGACAACGGTGCTCCGCTCTTGCCCGGATTGCGGTTGGCCGGGCTCCCGGACCGCTTTTTCCACGTCACAGTTGAGGGTTAACACATAGGCGTTTTTTCGCAACAAATGCGGCGGCACGTCCGCCAAAGCCGGAATGTTCGCTTTTCGCCAATCCTCATTTTGCAAAAGGAGGTAGGTTTTTTCCACCTGTTCCCCGTCTTCTTCCGGCCGGATCCAGCCGGGCCACTGGCGGGACCGCTCGTGCAAAGCCATGTCGAGTTTCAACAATTCGCGGATGACGTGAAGATCACGCGAATTCCTCGCCTGCAAAAACGAATGCAGGTGTTCATAAAGCGCCTTCAACCGGTGGCCGATTTTGAACAGGCCGCACGCTTCCCAGTAGTCGGCAAAATCCTGAAAGAAATCGAATGGCGTTTCAAATTCCCGGGCAATAATATACGGCAAGGAAACGTCAAACTTGTGGGAATTGCTGTACCGTTCGAGTATGTCCTCGACACCTTTCAAGCGAAGAACATCGTCATACGACAGCACATTGTTATAAAAAATCTCGTAGGGAGGTTCTTCGCTCCACACATACCCGTGTTCGGCCGCCCGGATTTTCACCCCGGTTCCCTTCAACATCTTTAAAAATCCCAACTGCAACTCGTCCGGCTTCAGCGCGTACACGTCGTTAAAGGTCTTGCGGAAGGAAGCGTAATCCTCTTCCGGCAACCCCGCGATCAAATCCAGGTGTTGGTGAATTTTGCCGCCTTCCCTGATTTTGATCACCGTATTGGACAGCTTCTCAAAGTTTTGCCTACGTTGCACCAATTCGTTGGTCAAATCATTCGTCGACTGAACGCCGATCTCAAACCGGAAGAGACCTTTCGGTGCGTTTTCGTTCAGGAAATCCACCACGTCGGGATTCAGAATGTCCGCCGTAATCTCGAAGTGAAACGTCGTGTCCTTCCGGTTGTCGATCAAAAATCGGAACACTTCCAGCGCATACCGCTTATGAATATTAAACGTGCGGTCCACAAACTTGATCTGCCGCACGCCCGCGTCGATCAGCCGCTTGAGATCGCTTTTCACCCGTTCCAGCCCGAAGTATCGGACTCCGTCTTCGATCGAGGACAGGCAGTACTGGCACCTGAACGGACAGCCGCGGGAACATTCGAAATACACAATGCGATTTTCCAACTCTTCCAGCCGGTCTTGATAAGGGGAAGGAATGACATTCAGATCGGGCAGCATCATGCGGCGGGGATTCTCCCGCACGAGGCAGCCGTCCCGGTAGACGACGCCATGTATCCCCTCCGCGCTTTGGCCTGCCGCAATCGCCTGCAGCAGCTCGAGAAAAGTCTGTTCCCCTTCGCCCACCACCACATAATCGACATACGGGTGCCGTTCCATAAACTCTCTCGTTTCATAAGTGACTTCAGGGCCGCCAAGGACGATTTTGACATCCGGCAGGATTTTTTTGAGGCGCTTGATCACCGCGATTGTCCCGCCGATGTTCCAGATATAACAGGAAAAGCCGATGACATCGGGCCGCCGCTTGTAGAGGTCGGCGGCGATCTTTTCCGGCAGGTCGTTGATCGTGTATTCGACCAGGCGGACGCCGGGAAAATAAGGCTCCGTATAACTGCGCAAATAGCGGAGCGCCAGTGAGGAGTGAACGTATTTCGCATTAAGCGTCGCCAACAGGATGTTCATTCGGATCCCCCAACCAATCGATTCTCGTACTAGTATAGTACACATTTCATTTCGTTTCACGGATACCTGGCGGACATTCTCAGGTTGAATTCCATATTTGTATAACAGACGTCTGGAAAGGAGGAAGCCGGAATTGGTTAGCGTAAAACCGATTGAGATTGAAGGACATACCGTAATCGGCGTCCATGTTGAACTGCCCAAAACCAACTTGCTTGCAATCAAAACAGACAAAGGATACATCATGTGCGGAGCGCTGGACGTCCGGCTGCTGGATGAAAAACTGGCCGATCGCGGCATCATCGCAGGCCGCGCCGTCGGAGTCCGCAGCCTTGAAGATCTGCTGAATTTCCCGTTGGAATCCGTCACGGCAAAAGCGGAAGAACTGGGGATCCTACCGGGAATGACCGGGCGCGAAGCGCTGTTGAGGATGTTGTAAAACCGTTTGCCGCGATGAATGTCCGGGCGCAAAGACCGCAAAACCTCCCGCCAAAAAGGCCGGGAGGTTTCTTCGTATCGCTTGTCAATTGCTCATTTCTTCCAAACGAATGCTGCGCGTATGTACCGTATGGCTCCAAGTCTTGTTGTTCTTGGTAAAATATGCGATCACGGTGATCGGGAACCATGTGATCAAGAACACGGGGTATACGATTAACCCGAGATACGCACGCCAATTCGCCTTTTCAAGGATCATCGACAAAGGCAATTGGCCATAAATCAGGATGCTGACAACCGTCCAGAACTCTGTCGGGAACAGCACCTTTTGGATGTTGGTGACCGCCCACCAGGACGGCATGACCAATTGCAGATAGGTGATAACCGTGATCAAAAGAATGATCAAAAGACGCATCGGCTGGAACAAATACAGCGCCGCGTCAAGCATCGCCCAGTTGCGGGTCTTGATGCTCTTTGTCAGGAGCGGCCACAAATAACGGGAAGCGCAGTCGAAATGCCCCTGCATCCAACGCATCCGCTGTTTCCAGGAAGCTTTCAGCGTGTTCGGTTTTTCGTCGTACACGATCGCGTCGTGGGCCCAGGTCGGGTAGATCCCCCGCTCGACGCAACGGGCGGTAAATTCAACATCCTCGGTCAACGAATGGGCACCCCATCCCATTTCCTTCAGCAAAGGCACATCGATACAGATCCCGGTGCCGCCAAGCGCGTTGGCAAGCCCCAGATTATAGCGCGGCAATTGCCACATACGGTTGGTAAAATAATAAGAAATCGCATAGGAGACCGAAATCCAGGAATCGTAAGGGTTCTTTGTGTCCAGATAGCCTTGGATCACCCGGCTGCCGTTGATCAGTTTGTCGTTCATGTGCCGCAGGAAGTCGGTTGCCACCAAATTATCTGCGTCAAACATGACAACCGCGTCGTATTGTTTTTCCTGCTCCCACAAGCGTTCGAGCATCCATTCGATCGCATATCCTTTTCCGCGCTTGGTGTCATCAAAGCGTTCGCAGGCAATCGCCCCTGCGCGGCGCACGATGTCGGCGGTATTGTCGGTGCAGTTGTCACAGATGACATAGATGTCGTACAGTTCGGAAGGATAATCCATTTTTTTTAAATTATCGATCAAAGGCTCGATGACTTCCGCCTCGTTATGAGCGGCCACAATCACCGCAAACGACTTTTGCGGCGGATGCACAGCCTTTTCTTTTTTATGTCGCAATCCGAAAAAAGCCAAGCCGGCGAGATAAGCGCTCGTGGCACCTATAAGAACTTGGAGCGCAATGAATACACCATCCGCTACAGTTCCCAATATACTCATAAAAAACTAACCCCTCGCTTTAATGAAAATCTGCGTACTCGGTTCACCTTCGCCTGTTTCGTCTTGATTACGTCAATCTACTATATCATGTACGCCAAGATGCGGACAAGTAGAATCGGAGCGAAAAATTGCCGCGAAAAAGTTCTTTACGCCAAATGGCGGCGCTCCCACTTTTGATAAGTGAAAAACATCGCAATGGCGCCCACGGAAATTCCCGCCCCGGCCAGATACGGGGACGTGATGCCAAATCCCAACATCACCATAGGGCGGGCCCCAATATCCCACTATGTCCAGCCGCTTTGTTTTCAGGTGTCGCACAACCCCCGCAATTTTTCAAAAACGGCGGACAATTCACCGTCAAGCATGATTCCGTCTTTCGGGTAATACAGGCGGTATTTAATCTCCGGCACCAGCGACCGGATCAAATTGGATATCTCGTGTATCTCTCTGAGCCTTCCATGCTCATCGAGCACTCGAATCCCTTCCTTGTAAAGAAAGCCGGCTGTCGCAATCTCCTGATAGACCAAGTAATACCGGGGATCGAGGCCTCGCTTTGCAAACATTTCACGCAGCGATCCAAGCGTTTCTTCCGTCAGCCTGCCGCAGGCGATCGAGGCGTACAGCCTGCGGTCCAAAAACCGGCTCGCCAGATCGGACAAGATCGGATCCGGCTCGTCTCTCCACCGGTGAAAGGCGTAAGTCATGGTCGATTCGTCGACACGCAGATATTCTGCCACGCTGATGTCGGAATCTTTTCTTGCAAAGAACGGAACCAATTCCACCGGATGATATTTCAACTTCTCCTCTTGAAACAGCTTCTTCGCCCGCAGCATGACCGATCGCAGCAGCAGATCGCCGCCGATCGTCTTATGGTGCAGATACACTTGAGTATACATGAAATAACGGGCCAATACATACTGTTCGACCGTATGAATGCCGGAACTTTTGATTACGATGTCGTCCGCATACGGGCGCATCACCCGAATCAACCGTTCCAGTTCGTACTTCCCGTAAATTACACCCGTATGCAAAGCGTCCCGCAGCAGGTAATCCATCCGGTCGACGTCCAACTGACTGGAGATCATTCGGACGATCAGCGGATACCGGCTGTCTTTCCCGATAATTCCCGCCAGGTCGCGGGGAAACTCCTCGTCCACCGTACGGAGAACGCCGTTGACCTCTTCATCTTCCAAAAGAATGCGGCGCGTCCACGTTTCATGATGGGTGTCAAACGCTCCCTCAAAGGCGTGGGAAAAAGGGCCGTGGCCGATGTCGTGCAGCAAAGCGGCGCAAAGCGCCAGTTTGTGCAGGCGTTCCTCTGTCGGCCAACCGTGATTGCGGCGGAAATGAGACAACACCTTACGCATCGTTTCGTAGGTGCCAAGGGAGTGAGTCAACCGGCTGTGCTCCGCTCCGTGAAACACCAGGTACGAAGTTCCCAACTGCTTGATCCTTCTAAGGCGTTGAAAAGCTTTGGTATTGATGAGATTCCAAATCAATGGATCCTGTATGTACACCCAGTCGTGAATCGGATCTTTCAGAACTTTTTCTTCCGAGAACCACTTTGTTGCCACCCGCGCTGCCTCCTTTCCTCCTCCCCAAAAGATTACCACATTTTTGACGAAAAAACCTGTTTTTGCGAAGAACCGTTCTCTCCTTGGGACACTATGGTATAATAAACGTACGGAATTGTTAACTTTAGGGGTTAAAGGGGTCCGACACATGAGCGACAAGCGTGATGAGCTTCTGTCATTGTTCGAACGGCTTGCGCCGGATCAACAAGACGATTTGATACAACTGATGAAAACGTGGATCGACATGCCGCCGCGGGCGAAGCAGGCCGCCGCGGGCGAAAAGCCGGTAGCCGCCCTTTCGCAGCACCCGGAACTGTCAAAGGAATGGCATTGCCTGAACGCTTTAAGGAAAGTGGTTGAGGAACATTATTCACCGCGCGTTGAATTGGCTTATATCGCCTTTCATCCCGATCTTGACAGCATCTCAACCGCAAAAACGCGGGATGCGGCCAGGAAAATGTATATGCTGGAAGCTTCTTACGAGCTGAAATCGATTTTCGAAAAAGATCCCGATTCGGATCTACTCGACAAAGATATGATACAGACTTTGCAACGCTATTTGCACGAAGCAAAGGGTACGAGTTAAACGAAAGAAAAAAAGGGGTATGCCCAAATACGGTTTTTCCACTTTGGGACAGCCCCTTTTTGCAAACGCTTTTTCAATCGCACGGATCTTAATTTTCTTCGCATCCCGCTTGGCTGCAGTGTTTGCTCAGCGAACAACCGGCGCATTTCCCCGCTTTGCTTTTTCGGACAAAACGATAAATCGCCCAACCGGCATATCCGAAAATCAAGCCTCCGATCAGCATGTTGCCAAACACCGTCATCTCCCGCCTTCCTTAGTAAAAACCTATCAATATATCAAGCCCGCCTATCAGTTAAAACCCAAAAGTTTTCCCGCTTGATAGACCGCAAGCGAAAGCAAGTACGCGATCGTCAGAGCGTATCCGACCGCAAACCAGGTCCAGCGCGCCGACATGGTTTCTTTGCGGATGACGGCCACCGTCGCAAGACAAGGCACATACAACAGCAGGAACACCATAAAACTGTAAGCCTCCAGCGGCGTAAAGTAATTCGCCATCAGCCCCTGCAGCGTATCGGTGCCGGGAGTGGCATAGATGATGTTCATGGTGGAGACAACGACTTCTTTTGCAAGAAACCCGGTCAGCAAGGCCGCCCCCGCCTGCCAATTGCCGAATCCCAACGGCGCCAACAGCGGCGCCAGTAAGCCGCCAAGCAACGCCAGAAAGCTCTCGTTCATCGGGACGTTAAGCCCTCCGGGGCCTGTATAACCGAGCAGCCAAATCGCCACCGATCCGCCGAAAATAACGGTTCCCGCCTTCCGCACAAACCCTTTTCCCTTTTCCCACGTGCTCCGCAATAGGGTACGCCACTGGGGAATCCGGTAAGGCGGGAGCTCCACGATAAACAGCGAACTCTCCTGTTTCAGTAGAACCGAGGAGAAAACCTTCGCCAGAATCAGGGCCGTGCACACGCCGAGCACATACAGCGATAACACGATGAAAGCTTGATTGTGTTTGAAAAACGCCCCGACAAACAAACTGTACACCGATAACCTGGCGGAACACGACATCAGCGGAGTGAGGACGATCGTCAGAAGGCGTTCCTTGGGCTGCTCAATGGTACGGGCCGCCATGATGCCGGGAACGTTGCACCCAAAGCCGATAATCATTGGAATAAAAGCCTTTCCGTTCAGTCCGACCGCTTCCATCAAGCGGTCCATCACCATCGCAACCCGCGCCATGTAACCGGAGTCTTCAATCAGCGAAATGATGAAAAACAAGATAAAAATTTGTGGCACGAAGACAAGCACGCCGCCAACTCCGGCGACAACGCCTTGCAGTACCACATCCCGCAGCAAGGCAGATGCTCCCGACCGGGTCAGCAGTTGGTCCAAGGCGTCCGTCACCGGTCCCGCAATGAATCCGTCCAGCAAATCGGAAAGAGGGGTGCCCAACCAGTCAAACGTCAGTTTGAAGGTCAAATACATAAAACCGAGAAAAATCGGAATTCCGAAATATTTATTCGCAACAATCCGGTCGATCCGGTCCGTTAAGGTAAATTCGCCCTGTTTCACCCGGCTGACCGACTGCTCGACAACGGAGGAGATGAAGGTGCTCCGGACGTGCCGGATATATTCGTATAACGATTTTACGCCGGTTTGTTCTTTGACCGAACGTTCCGTTTCGGCCAGCAAGCCATTCAACCATTCCCGGTCGAGCAGGTTCTGCAGCAGCGTTGCAACCAGCGGATTCCCTTCAAAAAACTGCAGCGCCAGCCAACGCTTGGGCGGCAACCGATCCTGCGAGTCGAGGCGTTCCGTCAGACGGGCGACCGCATTTTCGAGGACAGGGCCGTAATCGATAGCAAAACCGGGCCGGTATCGGATTTCGTCAATCTCGCTAATGATTTCGGCCAGTTTGTCGCATCCGGTTCCCGTGCGGGCCACAATCGGAAGCACGGAAACCCCCAGCAGGGCGCCCAGGCGTTCATGGTCAATCCGATAGCCCCGTTTTTCCGCGACATCGATCATGTTCAGACCGATCACCAAAGGTTTCCCGTATTCCAGCAATTGAACGGTCAAATACAAGTTTCGTTCCAGTTGTGCCGCATCCACGATGTTCAAGATGCATGAAAAATCTTCCGTCAGGAGATACCGAGTGGCGATGGTCTCGTCTTCTGACAGCGGATTGAGCGAGTAGATCCCGGGCAAGTCGACGAGGCGGGCTTTTTTGTTTTTCAGCGTGCCGACTTTCTTTTCGACGGTCACTCCCGGCCAGTTCCCCACATATTCGTAAGAACCGGTCAAAACGTTGAACAGGGAGGTTTTGCCCGTATTCGGATTGCCGGCCAACGCGATGTGATTCACTGCATTTCCACCTCGATTTTGCCGGCTTCCCTCCGCCGGATCCCGATCCACTGACCGTTGGATTCAATCGCAATAGGTCCGCCAAACGGGAACACGTGCTTGATGCAGACAACGGTTTCCTCCATGATGCCAAGGTCGGTCAACCGCCGCCGCATCCTCTCGCAAAGCTCCAAAGTGTTGATGATCCGGGCTTTTCTCCCAGGTTGAACGTCCGTTAACACCCGCTTCATAGTCCCGCACCCACCAGACAAAACGAATGAGAATCATTTTCATAATTTTATTTTAATACATGGCTCCGTTTTCGTAAATCCAATGAATTTGACAAATGTTAAAACTTTTAAAATCGAAATCAGATAAAAATTATACCAAGCAAAAGAAACCTATGGACTTGTGATCCATAGGCTCTTTTTTCGGTTACGAACAGGATCCCGGCTTGCCTGCATCGTTCGCGGTACGGAACGAACTGCCGCAGCCGCAGGATTGAGTGGCATTCGGATTGTTGATTTTAAATCCGGCCCCCATCAGCGAATCGACATAGTCGACTTCAGCGCCGTTCAGATACTGGGCGCTGTTCGGGTCAATGACGATTTTCACGCCGCGTTCGGTATGAACGTTATCATCGCTTTTGGCACGATCCAGTGCCATTCCATACGAGAAGCCGCTACAGCCGCCGGATTTGACGAAAATCCGGAGAGCGAGATCTTCCCCTTTTTCAGCCAGCAAAGACTTAACTTTGATTGCCGCCGATTCGGTCAAAGTGACCATCGATCTCTCCCCTTTCCAATTTGGATTTTAGAACTATTTTAACATAGTCCCTGTTTTAAACAAAGCGTTTCCTTACCATCATACCACATACCACGAAATCCGTCAGGGAAACGGTTTAATCTTTCACAATCTGTCCCGTCCATCCGTTCATGCCGTGCGCATCCTGCCGCCAACAGCGCAAAACCGAGAACGCCCGCAAAGACCTGCCCATTGTTTCTCACTCTCTCCCCCCTGACAGATTCAATCAATCTCGCCCAGAATCATATAGTGGTTCGGGTTGGGCCGCAATACCCGTGTTTGAAATCCGAAGGATTCAATTACCGGCTGCAGTTCGGTCGCGTCCAGCCGTTCTTCGACGGGCGGCCCGGATTCGCTTTCTTTCTTCTCCCACTCGAGGACCAGCAGCTTGCCGCCCGGCCGGAGAATTCGCTTGATTTCGGCCAGCCCTTTTCGCAAATCGGCGAGTTCGTGCAGCACAAAAGCACAAAACGCCTTGTCGACACTGGCATCAGGCAAGTCGATGCTCTCCGCGTCGCTTTGTACCGGTTTCACATTCGCCGCTCCCGCCTCTGCCGCTTTTTCCCCGAGATACTCCAACATCTGCGGTTCCACGTCGACGCCGTAGACGGTTCCTTGTGTCATCTTGGCGGCCGGAATCGCAAAGAAGCCCGGTCCCGCCCCGATATCCGCCACGTCATCCCGCCCGCCGATGCCAAGCGGCGCAAGGATTTCTTCCGGCGGCAGCAGTTTACGGCGTTCCGGATTGTCGAGCTTATGCACTTTTTTCGGATCGAAACGATGCGCCACAGATACTCCACCTCTTCCCGCCTAACGGCTTTTTACCAGCAAATCGACCGCTTCCTTGATCACTTTGTTCGGATCGTTGCCTTTGCCTAGTTCCTCGCGGATGCACGCTTCCAGGTTTCCCGCCACGACCAGGCCGATTGCCCGGTCCACCGCCGAACGGATCGCGGTCAACTGGGTCACCACATCCCGGCAATCTTTATTTTGTTCCATCATGCTAAGAACGCCCCGGACTTGTCCCTCGATCCGGCGAAGACGGTTTTTCATCGCATCGTTATATTGCATACGCAATCACCCCAAAGCTGTTTTAGTTCAAGCTTATTATCATAGTACCCCCTTAGGTATGGAATTGCAAATCTATATTATATTGTCCCCGAGGTTGTCAATCCCCGGTTCAAATCATCCCCACCGCAAAAGATTGACAAAAGTGTGAACAAGTCCGTATAATACCCATGTGGGTATACTCCAGAATAGAAGGAGGCAACTCGAATACAACCGAATAGAGGGCCTCGATTCGAATGGGAATTTGTGGCGTTCTTTAACGTAAATTCAGTTTTGATTTGGGAGGTATTTGTGGTAGACTTCACCTAAAAGGTGCTCCTTTCTTTGGGTGATGTTGGTCTTGTCAAACACCATTCTACCAAAGATTAGGGCACTTTTTTAGCAATTTAAAGCTATGTCACTTTCGAATTTCGGGATTATTCTTCTTCGGATTGACGTGCCGGGGATGCGGTTTTGCGTTTTTGGGAGAAAATTTGTGGAAAATATGGAAAGAAATTTACATTGAGCCCGGAGGACAGGGAACCCGGCCTCCGGGTCGAGATGCTGGGGGAAATTCAGGTCGGCTACACATCGTGCCACATATAGGTGTTTCCGGTCGCCTTTGAAGCGATATCGACCCCGACGAATGCTCCCTGGCCGGCTGCAATGATCGCTTGACTGGGCACACCCGCGAGTAAGCCTGCGATATAGAGATTTGGAATGTTTGTTTTTCCTTCCCAAGTGACGTCTTTCACTTGTTGGATCCGTCTGCTCGGCACTTTTTCGTTGACAACAAGTTCAAAGCCAAAATCGGACAAAAGTTTGGTGTTCAAATTCGTGGCGATGACAAGATAATTCGCTTCGCGGGTGCCGGAAGCGGTTTGGACGACAAACCGGCCGCCAGACCGCTCAGCCGTCAACACTTCCTCGTCCCGGATCTCGGCTCCCGCCTCCAGCGCCTGCTGCCGGTATTGTTCAAGCAGTTGCCCGCCGGAAACGCCTGCAACGCCAGGGTGATTCCAGACCGACGACACTTGCTTGATCTGGGACGCTCCCGTGTCGTACACCACGGTTTTCAGTCCCGCTTTCCCTGTAAACAAGGCAGCTGCAAGACCGCTGATGCCCCCTCCGACTATAATCACATCCAACATTCGATTTCTCTCCCTTGACCTTGATGGCGTTTGGTTAAATAAACAGATTGATCTTGCTTTGATCCGATTCGGTTCAACTTGACAGCCGAACTCTCCCTGTTCTCTCAACAACCGGCTGAACCCCGTCGGTATACTTGAAATCCTTTGCCCAGCCACGAATCGGAATAGCTGATCGTAAGCCCTTCCATATAAGGAGCCAGGCCCGAATTGTACACAAACTGGATTCCGTCGACAACCTCTTTTTCATCATGTTCTCCGATGGACTCTTCCAGAGCCATACCGTAGTTCGGGCCGCCTCAGCCGACCCCCGCGATATACAAACGGATCATGTTTTTTGACGGATAATCGAGTATCTCTTTCAATTTCGAAACCGCTTCTTTCGTTACCTCGATCAATGGCGAATCCTCCTTTAGTGGGCGTGATGTACGGCGCAACGGTTCGGCCCGATTTCAAGTTCGGTCGCCTTGTCCGTTGACACTTCCAAAATCCCGCGGTTAATCTCGACGATTTGTTCGTAGTTCGGCGGTGTCGCCCCGAGATCGCTCGCTACCAGATCGGTGAATTTCTCGCGGTTTTCCGTGCGCATAATCTCGTTTTCGTTGCGGATCGAACCCAACGTTGCGCCGACAAATCCGTTGGCGTTCATTTCCCTGTAATCGGTGTAGTGTCCGGGGAGCACAAGAATGTCGTCCGGCAGGTTGGTGATCTTTGTAAACACCGTGTCATACAGGGACTGTGCCCATTCGCGCGCTTTTCCTCCGAGATCCGGTCGGCCCAGTCCCCCGACGAAAATCGTGTCGCCCGAAAGCAGGAACTTGTCGTTGATCAGGAACGATACGCTGCCCGGCGTATGCCCAGGTGTCGGCAGCGCAAGGACCTTCACGTTTACCGAACCGAACTTGATTTGTTGGTGCTTTTCAAGCGGCTCGTAAGTGATCCCGGAACCTTGCATTTCGCCGGAAGAAATGTAGTAGGTCGCGCCCGTTTGTTCCGCCAGTTCATGGCCGCCAGAGATGTGGTCGGCGTGGCAATGGGTATCCATAATGTGCACGATTTTGGCATTTTCTTGCTCAGCCAATTTTTTGTATTCGTCAATATGGCGAGCCGGATCGACAACCAGTGCCTGACCTTCCGAAACGACCATATAAGACAAGCAGCCTTTCGCGACGCGGTTGATCTGGATCAACTTCATGTTTTCGTCTGATGCAACGGTTACGGAATGATAGAATTGGCTCCATTCGATCATCCCCTTTTCCAGGTTGCTGACGTTGTAGCCTTTTTCGTCAAGGATTTGGGCGACCATCTCCCCGCCGCCGCCTTTTGCGCACACGATTACGATTTCGGTGTCTTTCGGCAGATCTTTATAATTGTTTTCGTTTTCTTCCAGGAAATCGAAGTACGGAATGTTGATCGATTTCACGTTCCTGCCTTCGATCTTCCAGTCTTTGTATTCTTCCGTGTTGCGCACGTCAAGGATGAAAATCGGTTGCCCGCTGTTGATTTTGTCATGAAGTTCTTTTGCTTTCAACACTTTGTATGCCATCGTTTCTCACCTCAATTTTCGAAATTTATACATTTATACCGCGCCAGGTATATACCCGTATAGGTATTATTGCGAAAACAAGCTGCCGTGTCAACCACTCTCAAACGGCAGGAGTCTGCAGGCGCAGACTCCTGCCGTCACTTCGCCTCGTTGACCGCCTGAATCAGTGCGTCTTCCACGCTTTGCGCGATTTCTTTCAGCGCCGGGTCGTTGACAACTTCCATCAGTATGGTCGGTTTCGGCAACCCGATTTTCGTTTTGCCTTGATCTTCGTAGACGACCACCTTGCAGGGCAGGAAGTAGCCGACGAGTCTGTTTTGCGTCAACACTCGTTTCGCTTCGTGCGGGTTGCACACTTCAAGCACACGGTACGGAACCGTGAAGTCGATCCCTTTCTCCTGCAGCTTGGCCGGGATATCTAGCTTCCACAATACCCCGAATTTGTGATTTTTCAAGCTTTCTTCCACCGCTTGCACCGCTTCGTCCACACTTTTCGCCGTTTCCACCGTGTAATGAAACATATTATCCCTCCGTTCTTCTGTTGCCGGTTCCTGTCACCGGCTACGCGTCAACAATTTGATGCCTTCCTCCAACACTTTGTCCGGATCGTTGCCTTTTTCGAGTTCCTCCCGGATGCAAGCTTGCATATTGCCAACGATCACCAAAGCGATTGCCCGATCAACGGCGGAACGGATGGCAGCCAACTGGATGACCACATCACGGCACTCTTTGTTTTGTTCCATCATCGCCAGCACTCCGCGGATCTGTCCCGCGATGCGGCTGAGCCGGTGCTTGACCGGCGTATCGTATTGATTCGAACGCGCCACAGAATCGGCCATGCCCCTCACCTCCGCGCCGTTTGATCTGTACCGTTGCAATGGAACCCAGCCTTTTCTCACATTTTTGCTTTCACGATCGGCATCGGGCAGGACAGTCCTTTTACGTCCACGACGCCGTCAACGTCCATGCTTAAACCCCCCTTTCCACCGGCCCGTTCCATTCCGCCATGCCGGGCACGACGTTTCTGACGTTTTTCAACCCTTTTTCGCTGAGAATCTGGCAAGCGACGTCACTGCGGTTGCCGGTGCGGCAAATCACGTAGATCTCCCTGTCGCCAACGGCTTTCAGTTCGTCGATCACCTCTTCCAGTTTGCCAAACGGCACCAGTTTCGCGCCCGGAATATGGCCGAAGGCGTACTCCATCGGCTCGCGCACGTCGAGAATGAACGGCTGGTCCGCCAGTTTTTGCTGCAGTTCCCCGTTTGCAACGATGTGCGGATATTTCTTTTCGGGTCTGACTTCGCTCGGATCGGCTTTCCGAATATAGTGTTTAAAAACGCCTTCTTCCGTGATCGTCCCGAGGAACTGGTGACCCGTCCGCTCCGCCCAGCTTTTCACGTCGGAAACGGACCCCGGGTCGGTTGCCACGACTTCCAGCACCCGGCCGGGCTCGATCTCCTCGATCGCTTTCTTTGTCCGCACAATCGGCATCGGACACGAAAGCCCCTTGCAGTCAATCGATTGGTCTGCAGTGAAAACGCTCATAGTATTCACCATCGAATCCCCCTCTATTTCAACAAAATATCAGTCCAAATTTTGACCGCTGTCGCAACGATCAACACCGCCAAAATTCCCTGCAGAATTTTGGTGTTCACCCGCGTGCTCAGTTTGGCACCGAGGGGTGCCGCCAATACGCTGGCGATCACCATGATGACCGACGGCCAGAACAGCACGTCGCCCGCCATGACTTTTCCCACCGTTGAACCGATGGAGGATATGAACGTAATCGCCAGTGAAGAAGCGATCGTCATCCGGGTCGGGATCTTCAGGATCAAAAGCATGATCGGAACCAGGATGAAAGCCCCGGCCGCTCCGACAATCCCGGATGCGATGCCGACCACAAGTGCGGCAACAACCGCAAGCGTCCGGTTAAACCGCACTTGATCGAGCGGGATGTCGTCCAACCCTTTTTTCGGGACGAACATCATAACGGCCGCAACCGTTGCAAGCAAGGCGTAGACGAAATTAATCGCCGCTCCCGACAGAAACTTTCCACCGTATCCTCCGGCAAAACTGCCGATGATGATGGCGACGCCCATATAGGCAACCAGCTTGTAGTTGATCACTTTTTCCTTGCGAAGCGCCAGGACGCCGGATATTGTGGCAAAGAAAACCTGCACGGCGCTGATCCCGGACACCTCGTGTGCCGTATAAGCCGCCACGCCAAGAGCCGGCGGAATATACAGCAACATCGGATATTTAATAATGGAGCCCCCAATCCCCACAAGACCCGAGATAAACGAACCGGCAAAGCCGATCAGAAACAGAGTGACGACCAACCCGACCGTCATTTCCGCCCCCCCTTTTTCCTCTGTGAAATTGCGGGAGCCGCCTTGTTCTCTCCGGGAAGGTCGGCTCTCTTATGCTGTTTGCCTGTCAAAAGGTGACGGTTACGTCCGCGTCGTATGCAAAATCCAAGAATGTCACCGCTCCGCCCACGTCAACGCCGTCAATGAAATCCTCTTTCTTCATGCCCGCGACATCCATGGTCATCTGGCAAGCGATCAGTTTGACGCCGGATTCTTTTGCGATTTCAAGCAATTCCGGAATGGACGGAACGTTTGCGCGTTTGAATCCTTCCAGGTAATGCTCTTTGCCCGCCCCTATCGTCAGCAGATTTGCCGCATCTTTGTGGATGATCGCCAGCGCCTCGAATGTGAAAAAGATTGCCACTTCCGCATCGGTTGCCGCAGCCGCCGTCGCGATGTTCAACACTTTGTAAGCAGTCTCCAATCCGCCGTTTGATGCAATAATCGCCACTCGTCTTGCCATGGTTCATCTCTCCTGTTCGTTAATTTGCATCTCGTTCTATTCAATGTCGCCATCCCAGTTCAACATGCCGCCGATCATGTTTTTCACATTGCGGTAGCCGCGGCTCATTAGGTATTCGCATGCCGTTCCGCTGCGGTTCCCGCTGCGGCATACCAGGATCGTCTCGACGTCCGGATCGATTTCATCCAGTCGGTAAGGCAGTTCCGAGAGCCGAATGTGTTTGGCACCCGGGATTTTGCCTTGCGCGACTTCAAAGTGTTCACGCACGTCAATAATATGCACCTTTTCGCCCCTGTCCAGTTTTTCTTTCACATCCGGAGGCAAAATGTTGATCACTTTCGGTTGTGCGCGAAGCATATGCTCACCTCCCTCTTTTAGTACCAGTGTAGGTATCCTGTCGGTTTCGGATGTTCACCGTGTCAAATTCCCATCCCAGCCGGATACGCCGGTTTTCAAATGACTGATCCTGGTGAACCCGTTTTTCTTGAGAATCTTGGCGGCTTGCCGGCTGCGCATGCCGCTGCGGCAAGTCAGCACCACCGTTTTGTCGCGGTCGATTTCATTCAGACGCCGGGCAAGCTGACTCAAGGGAATGTTGCGAAACCCTTTGATATGCCCCTCACGGTATTCGTGGGCTTCCCTCACATCAAGAAAAACATGGTCTTTCGCGTTTTTGAGCCGTTCTCTTACTTCCCCGGGCGTCAGATCGACCAGCCCTTTGACAGGAAGCATTCGTTGCAGAAGAAACCACAGCGCCAACCCGAATAAAAGATATTGCATCCACTCCAAATGCTTTCCCTCCATATGAGCCGCATATATACTGCTCAGGGTATATACCCTGATGGGTATTATTATAGTTTAAAATTATTCCATGTCAATACATTTTCTTGATGAAATGGAGTTCAAAATGTGATAATATCAAGTTATATCCAAGTAAACAAATTGGTTTTATTGGAGGTTGGGTATATGCTGCAAAAAGTTTTGTCGTGGTTCAAAGAAGAATGTCCTTACTGCAAGCAGCCGCTGGTCGGAGAGCAGAAAAGCCTTTACACAATCAAGGCATGCCGCGACGGCCACTATCGTGTCGAAACACATCCGCTGCTGGAAAGCCGGATCGAGTATCATCTGAAGCGGATCAAAACGTGTACAAATCGAGCAGCCGATTGCGGCTCGCGTAGTCAAACAAATCTTTGATCGAGGTAGCTTCCAGTTTTTTCATGATGTTCGTTTTATGGTTCTCGGCCGTTTTCACGCTGATGTTCAATTTTTCGGCAACTTCTTTGTTTTTATAGCCTTTGGCGATTAACACCAGGATTTGCTGTTCCCGCTTGGACAGCACCGTGTACTCCTGTTTTGAATGGCGCTTCCGTTTCATGTCCTCAATGACTTCCGGCGAAAGATTCGTCTCGTACACTTCTTCGCCGTTCATCACGGCCCGGATTGAATGAATCAGCGACAGGCCCGCCGTTTGTTTCAAGAGATAGCCTTCCACGCCCAATTGGATCACGCGCCACAAATAAACATCTTCGTCATACATGGTAAGAACGACCACTTTCACATGCGGAAACGCCTGCTTGATCTCCCGCGTCGCCGTAATTCCGTCAAGCCCCTTGGGCATGGACAAATCCATCAAGACGAGATCCGGATGCACAAGATGCACCATCTGAATCGCTTTTTCTCCGTCTTCCGCTTCGCCGACGACAGTCATGTCGGATTGGGAGTTAATCATGAAGGCCAACCCGCGGCGCACGATCGAATGATCGTCCACAAGCAGGATCTTGATCTTCTTCATACAAATCACCCTTATACGGAATCATGCATTCGACGGTTGTCCCTTTCCCCTTGATTGACGAAATTCGGTAGACACCCCCCAACAGTTCCGATCTTTCTTTCATATGTTTGAGGCCGAGGCCCAGTTTTCTGTCATCGACGGAAAAGCCGACTCCGTCGTCACGAATCGCGATTTGGATGACGTCTTCGTGCCTGACAATGGAAATGAATACATGTTGGGCTTCCGCATATTTGATCGCGTTGTGGGCCGCTTCCTGAATGATGCGAAACAAATTCAGTTCCATAACGGGCGGCAGCCGCTCCTCTTCCGGCAAATTCGTGTCCAGAAAGATGGAAGTTTGGTCGTTGGAAAGCTGCTGAATCATGGTCTTGACGGTCGGGATCAAACCCAGCAAATCGAGGGAGGAGGGCCGCAAATGGTACGACAATTCTTTTATTTCCTTAATGGTGTTGCGCAGTGTCTCATCCATCAGGTTGAAATGGTCCCTGAGCGACGGGTTTTCGAAATTGGATTGCAGACCCTGCAGTCCAAGATGAATGCTGAACAACGATTGGCTGATTCCGTCGTGCAGTTCCTGCGCGATTCGTTTCCGTTCAAACTCCTGGGCGGAAATCGTTTCGCGGATCAAAAGCTGCGTCAGCTTCCGCTCTTCTTCTTTTCTTTTCAGCGAAGCGTCGCGAATCACCAAAACCATATGTTTGCCGCGATTTTCCTGCCAATCGATAAATGCGGTGCTCATCTGGAAAGATTGCTTTTTTCCTTCATAAACGGCCATTTCCGATTCGAAATAAGACAAGGCGTCCGGCTTTGCCAGAAGGCACCGTTCCTCGCCAGGAAACACATTCCGTGCGTTACAGTAGGAACAGTATGGCACCGTGTCGCCCACTTTCCACCCCGTCAATTTTTGCGCCGACGGGTTGATGTATACGATTTCGCGCGCCTCGTCCATAATGATGACGCCGTCTTTGATGTTTTCGATCAGAGCCTTGAATTTGCTTTTTTCACGGCTGTCCCGCTTTAAAGTCACTTCGGCGACAAATCGCGCAACAAACAGCAAAACAAGCGACAAGGCGACCGTCCGAATGACCGTTTCCAAGACGGGGTCGATTTGAAAATCGTCCCGCAGAGCGTAGAGAATCATTTCCACGCCCGCGCAGAACGGAATGGAGAGAAGGATGCCGATCCATTTCATACGATTCCACATCCCGCTCTCCACCCAACATACCCCCTACCGTAAATCGGTTTTCTGTTTTGGATTATAGCGAACTGCAGGAAAAATCACAACGGGGGCGATTGACTCGTCAGATTGGTTCGTCAACCGTCTTTTATGCAAATCCGTGCTGAGCGGCGCACCGGTTGGGGCCGATCTCCAGTTCTGCGGCTCTGTCCGGGGCCACTTGGAAGTCGCCGCGGTTAATGGCTACAATTTCCTCAAAATTTGGCGGCTTTACAGTTGAGGCCGACTCGCTTATTTTTTCGAGGAACCATTCACGGTCTGTCACCCGCATAATCTCGTTTTGGCGCCGGATGTCGCCTAAAGCGGCGCAAACGATTCCGGCCTCGTTGATCTCCGTATGGCTGGCATAATGGGAAGGCAGTACGAGGATATCGTCAGGCATCCCGGCGACTTTGTTGAACACCGTTTCATACAGTTCCTCCGCCCATTCGCGTACTTTTCCTCCCAAATCCGGCCGGCCCAGTCCTCCGACAAAAATCGTGTCACCCGAAAGCAAATATCTGTCGTTCACAAGAAAGGAAACGCTGCCCGGCGTATGACCGGGTGTGGCGACAACGATCACGTCGACCTTGATTTTCCCCGTCGAGATCTGTTCGTACCGTTCCAACGGTTCGAACGGAACTTTCGATCCTTCCGAAGCGCTCAGGTAATAAGTGGCGCCTGTTGCCGCGGCAAGCGCGGGGCCGCTTGAAATATGATCCGCGTGCATGTGAGAATCGAGAATATGACGGATTGAGACTTGGTGTTGTTTCGCCAAATCGAGATAAAATTCCGCGTCCCGCAGCGGTTCGACCACAATCGCCTCCCCTTCGGACATGATCATGTAAGATAAGCAGCCCTTGGCGACGCGGTTGATCTGCAGCAGGGTGAACGCGTCGTTTTTCTCCACTTCTTTTACATGATAGTACTGGCTCCAGGCCAACATTCCGCCGTCCAGATATTTCGTTTGGTACCCTTGTCCGTCCAGTTTCGCCGCTACCATTTCCGCCGAGCCCTTTTTGGCGCAGACGACGATGATCTCCCGATCCCGGGGCAGTTCCGCCGGCGTATCGTCCTCCAGAAACGCAAAATAAGGAATGTTGACCGAAGTCACCGCTTTTCCTTCAATTTTCCACTCGGCGTAATCGCTTTCGTTGCGCACATCGAGAAGAAACAGCGGCTCCCCCGCTTCAATACGGGAATAAAGCTCAGCAGACGTAATCGCTTCCATAGGTCGGCTCCCCCTTCTTTGCAATTGTGAAATTTGGCACGGATCCGTCTGATCCGCGCATGTACCCGCCAGTTTTCCCTTCCAGGCCAAGATGCCCCCGACCATGTTTTTGGCCGAGATCCCGCGCGACATCAACCATTCGCAAGCCATCTCGCTGCGCCGGCCGCTGCGGCAGATCAAAACGTACTCCACTGCAGGATCAAATTCGTCCAGTCCAAACAGAAACTGCCGTAACGGGATCAGTTCCGTACCGGGAATGTAACGCTCCTGGTATTCATCCTCCTCCCGCACGTCGATAAACCGGATTCCTTTGCCTCCCGCTTCCATCAGCCGCCTGGTTTCTTCCGGCGTGATCTCAGGCACTTCAAAATCGCTTTCGGTTTGGCCTTCTCGCATTCCCGCCCCCCCTAACCGGTTTCGTTCGCAGCAAGCGCTCCTGTCGGCCGCCTGCATAATGAGAAAATTCCGACAAATCGATCGATTTAAAGCTAGGATTTTTGCTGTTTATAAAAATTAATATCACGTCTTCACGAAAATAAAAATAGAGGAATTCCCCTATTAACCTGTTTCCCGTTCTTTTAGTAAGATGGGTTTGAAAGCGATTTCACAAAATGTTCACAGTTTCAAATACCAAGAGGAGGAATTGTCAGATGGTTGAAAACGCGACTGTAGTGGATGCACGCGGAGCTTTTTGTCCCGGTCCGCTGCTGGAACTGATGAAGGCGGCGAAAAAGGCGGCTCCGGGTACCGTGCTTGAATTGTGGAGCAACGAATCGGGCTCGCTGAAAGACGTCCCGGAATGGGCCAAGAAAATGGGCCACAAATTCATTGGCACCAAAGAAGCGGCGGAACCGTCCGGCAACTACTGGCGCATTCAGATCAAAACCAAAGGATAGGAGAATTCGCCCATGAAAAGGATCGTCATTATCGGCGGCGGAACAGCCGGCTGCATGCTTGCGAACCAGTTGAGCAGGGAAATGCGGGACGAGATCGCGAAAGGCGATCTGGAAGTCACCGTCATCAGCAACAAAGAGGAGCACGTTTACCAGCCCGGTTATCTGTACATTCCTTTCGGCTTGAAAAACCCGGAGGATTTGGTGCGAAAAGTCAGCGAAGTCCTGAATCCATCCATCCGGTTGGTGATTGACGAAGCAGAGCGCGTCGACCCGGAACAATCTCTGGTCACGACGAAAGCAAACCGGTCTTTTCGCTACGATTATCTGGTCATCGCAACGGGTTCCCACCCGCAAACAGCCGCGATTCCGGGCTTGGCCGAAACGGGGCACGTCTTTTATTCGATGGAAGGCGCTCTGAAATTGCGCAAGGCGATGGAAGAGTTTAACGGCGGAAACATGGTGATGGCGGTCGGCCTGCCGCACAAATGTCCGGTCGCTCCGCTGGAATTCACGATGATGTTTGAAGATTGGTGCCGGGAAAAAGGTATCCGCGAGAAAACGAACATCACCTACTGCTACCCGTTGGGCAAGCCTTACGGAACCGAGTCGGTGGCGAATATGGCACAAAGAGAGTTCGACAACCGCGGCATTCGGGTCGAAACCTTTTTCTACATCGATCATGTCGATCCGGTCCAAAAGGAGCTTGTGTCGTTGGACGGCAATCGGGTTCCCTTCGACCTGCTCGTCGTCATCCCGCCGCACAAAGGCTCCGAATTCGCCCTAGCAAGCGGGTTTGCGGATGAAGACGGCTGGCTGCCCACACACCGCAATTTTCTCAATTTGGAAGGCCGCGAAAACATTTTCGTGTTGGGCGACGCCACCAACCTGCCGATTTCAAAAGCCGGCTCCACCGCGCATTTCGAATCGGAGATCCTCGCCGAAAATCTGATTCACAAACTGCGCAACCAGCCGGGCAACAAACCCTATCAAGGCAAGGTGTTCTGTTTCATCGAGACGGGACTGCACAAAGCCACTTACATCTCGTTCGATTATCACAATCCGCCAAATCCGGTTACCCCTTCCAAAACCGTTCACTGGGCAAAAGCGTCTTACAACAATCTTCATTGGGTCAATCTCAAGGGGATTATGTAAGGAGGGAAGCCACAGATGGAGACACTTTCCACACCGGCAACGGAACGGATCCTGGAAGCGTTTTCGCGCCCCGGTACATTGGAAGCGTTGGAAAGCATCTGCAGCAAGCTTTCCAGCCTGGATGACGCACTGACGTTGTTTAAAATCGGACAGGATGCGCTGACCGGCGAAACGGTGGAAAAGCTGACGGTCAAAATGGAACAGGCAGCCGCCATGATCGATCTCGTCAGCCACCCCAAACTACTGCCGACGCTTGACAAACTGCTGGAAACATCCGATTCACTGCTGCGCCTGCTGGATCGGATCGCCCGAATGGAACAAAACGGATCGCTTGGCAAACTGCTGGAGTTGGCCGAGGCTGTCGGCGTTCTCACCGATTCGATGACGGAAGCGACATTGGATCACCTGACGAAAAAAGGACTTCTGCTGGCCGAGACGCTCAACAGCCTTACCGATCCGGCATTGCTGCAGATGGTGCCCAAATGGACACAGGCTGCCAGACAGGCGGCCGAGCAGTTGCAAACCCATCCTCTAAAACCGATCGGGTTACTCGCCTTCATGAAGTTGTTAAAAGATCCGGACGTGCAGCAAGCTTTGCAATGGATGGTTCTAACGTTAAAAAATTTCTCCCGTTCCGAATGACTCGGAAAAGACATCAACCGGGGAAAAGAAACCAATAAACGGCGGCAACGCAATCGGTCGTTCCGCCGCTTTTTTTCTTTTACCGTTATAAACTCTTGACGAATTCCAGCACTTCCCCGACGTGGCCCTTGACTTTGACTTTCGGGTAGATTTTGCGAATGACGCCTTCCTTGTCAATCACAAAAGTGCTGCGTTCGATTCCCATACATTTTTTGCCGTACATGCTTTTCTCCACCCACACACCGTAAGTTTCCGCTAATTTATGTTCCTCGTCCGACAGAAGAACGAAGGGGAGTTCGTATTTGGCGATAAATTTTTCATGCGATTGCAACGAATCCGGACTCGCTCCCAAAATCACCGTGTTCGCATCTTCAAAACCTTGAAGATGAGCCTTGAAGTCCAAGGCCTCGTTCGTTCAGCCGGGGGTATTATCTTTGGGATAAAAATAAAGAACGACATTCTTCCCCCGGTAATCCGCCACGGACACCAGCTTTCCGTTTGACGCCGGAACCGCGACATCGGGGGCGGCTTGTCCCGCTTCAACCTTTGCCATTTTGCATTCCCTCCCGCACATCGTTTGACTCAAACCACATATTTGATACAAGTATAACTCATTTTTTGAACCGAATAACTAAATTATACCAAAAACAATTTAACACGAGTCCCCTTTTATGACCGGCCAGTGGCTGGTAATCGACGGCGGCATGACCGTCAAGATGATTTACGCCGGGTAGTCGTTCCTTGTGTTAGGATGTTCGTTCTTCCGCCACCTCATCCCGGATTTGCGCTTCCAAGACACCCCATTCGCCTACAACCCATCCGCCAGCTGGCGCGTCGGCAAGCATCCCGATTGCCGCATACAGCATCAAGCCCGCAGCGGCCAGTACCCCCGAGTCGTTCAGAAGGAATGCGGCTGCTCCTGCGACGAGAAAAGCTTTGACAGCGGTGGATGAGCCTCCGGTACCCGATCCGGGCAGGGGGCGGGCAAAAATTCCGTGCCGGAACAGTTCGGGGCGGATGAAAGCCAGGATCAGCACAAACAAAACCGCCAGCAGCAACCCTCCCCAAGGGGAAACTGCCAGCAGCCGCAGATTGAGAGCCGCTTTCCGCCCGATCATCCGCACGATTTCCGCCACCTCTCCCTGCAGAAAAAGAGTCGCCGCCCGACCGATATGCGTTTGTTCGGCTGCAGGCGCCGACGCATGCAGCGCTGTCATTCCGATTAACACCGCCAGGCCGCCGCCGAGCACCCAAGCCCATTTTTTGCGAAACAGCGGCTTGTCCGTCGCCCCGATCCATACATACGTATATGCAATGGCTGCTGCAAGGGCGCCGCCCGCATCGCTGCCGAATTCCGGAGCGGCCAACAGACAGGTGACCAGCGCAAACGTCACGCCGCCAAGGAGTTTGACCAATTGCCGGCGGTGCCAAAAACGATTTTGCAAAATGAAATAGACAGTCAGGGAAACCCCGATCAGGATCCCCGCGTATTCGTTTCCAATCCCGTAATAGCGGGCACCCCCCAGCAAATCGTAGCCCAAAACCGAATCTTTCATCCAACGGCCCTGCCGCAAAATGTCAAACACTGTCAGGCAGAAAGTCACAATCGATACCGCCAGCAAACGCGCGCGAACCGTTTTTAAAAACGCGAGTCCCGTCCAGGCGGCAACCGTCAGCAGCAGCAGGTTTGCGATCATGTCGCCGGGATTTGATTCGCCCAGGGCGGGAACTGTCAAATAGACGGCCGGGAGCGGCGTTAAGCCGATCAGCAGATGGGCAAGCCAAGGTTTTTCACCCACGCCCCGCCACTTTAACGCCGCTGCCGCCAGCAGCAGCGTAATCGCCCCCCCGACAAACCCCTTGACCAGATAGGGCCTGTATTTGTTTACCAGTGCGGCGTTTTCGATTTGGTTCATCAAATAAATGATTGACGGTTCGGCAGAAAGGACGGTGCCGATTCCATGACCGATTCCGCCTTTTAGATAAGGGGGCAGTCCAAGATGGGACAATACGGTCGGCGCGACATCGTACACGGTAACCAGCCCGGCTTGCCTTGTCGAATTGGAAGCCAGCAGCGAGTTGGATTCCACTCCGCCGCCGTCCATCAGCAATACGCCTACCGCCCGGTGGCCCAGTCCGATGTCGGCAAAAGAGACGGGATTTGCAACGATTAAAAGATGCGACCTGTCCGTATCGTTCAGCAGCTTGCCGATGAAACGGTCCGCTTTCGCCAGCGCGTTGACGTACTGGTCTTTGAACGTTGCAAGGTCCATGTTTTTTCGGCTGGCGGCAAGCCGTTCCAGCTCTCCGATTTCAAGTGTCAAAAAATTGGCCCGTTCCCGCAAAGCCAGGTATTCCCGGTATAACTCCTCATAATTTGCTTCACGCCCAATGGCGGCAACACGCCCGCCGGACGCGACGATGGCGGACACGAGCGCATCCGGGTCCGCGTTGTCCCGGCCGCCGGTCATCACGGCCCGGTAACCGGCGACATCGTCGCCCCGAAACGGCAAAGCCATGTTTGCCGCTCCGCCGGATTCCATCATCCGGTGCAGATTGGGAGTCACCCGCGGGGATATCGCTTCCCAGGTCAGCCCCGGAAGCATTACCAGTATGGCCTGATTTTCTCCGTCCCGCAAAGCGCCTGCGGAACCGGCTTGCAGGAAGACGCTCAACAGGACCGCCAAACAACCTGCAACACGCTTCCACCCCCGTTTCATTCGGCAGCCCTCCCGCCGCTCAAAACCTCATCGTAAACGCGGAGCGTGTCTTGGATCATCCGCTGCAGCGAAAAATGCTCCCTTGCCCGCCGCTTGCCTCCATCCGCCAAAGCCCGCCTGCGTTCGTCGCTATGCAGCAGTTCGGTCATGCTTCGAAACAATTCGGGAGGGCTGCCGGCTGGCACCAGCACACCGGCGTCCGGACCTCCAATCACTTCGGATACCCCTCCCGCGTCGGTGGCGATCACGGGAACCCCTTCCCGTATCGCTTCCAGCACGGCCAGCCCGAATCCTTCCCTGCGGGAACTCTGCACATACACATCGAATCCAGACAGCAATTGGGCGGCTTCCCCAATCGCCCCCAGCCAGCGGATGCGGCCGTTTAAACCAAAACTCAAATCTTGCAGTTCCCGTCTTTGCGGACCGTCCCCGATAATCGCCAAATACGCGTCATAACCGCAATCGACCAGCATCCGAAAAGCCAGGATCAGATCCCGTACCCCTTTTTCCGGGATCAAACGGGCAATGCTGCCAAACACGAAGGCGTTTGGTGGCACATTCATCCAATCTCTCGCCTGGGCACGGGACAAACGCTTCCTGGCTGGCGGCAAGCCGTTGTGCACGGTTACAACCTTGTCCGGGCGGACGCCGAGCTGCCTCCGCAATCTCTCCGCCAAAGCGGCTGAGACGGCGATATAACGATCCGTTTCCGCAGCCAGTTTTTTTTCCGCGTGCAAAAAAGCCGCCTGCAGGATACGGCTGTCCGGCTCGACAAAATTGTGAAATGTGCAGATTAAACGGGGGGGGCGTTTGCAAAGCCGCGCGGCCAGCCTGCCAATCCACGCGGATTTTGCACCGTGCATGTGCAAAATATCGACCGGCTGCCGCTCCAGCAGACTCCGTAACGCGATGACGCTTCGCAGGTCTGACCAAGGCTTGAGGCCGTCTTCCACCCGCAGCCCGGTTTTCCCGACCCACGAAGGTAATTGCCTGGACAGCGCCGACTCCGGCGGACACACCACGGTGGCCTGGATCTTCCTGATCGGAAGCCCCCCTGCCAGTTCCCGCACGTGTTCCCGCATGCCGCCGTCTGCCGGACGCACCAGATGCATGACACGGATCGGCATCTCCTTCACCTCTCGGATTTTCTTCCCTATTAGGGTGTCCCGATCGGTGGAAAATGTTTCAAGCGGATTTTATTTGCCGAGGATTCGGACTTGCACGTTCTGGATTCCGAAATTGCGAAGGCTTTGCTCGTCCGCGTTGATATAAATGTCGATCCGGTTTCCGTGAACCGCCCCGCCGATGTCTTCAGCAACAGCCATGAAGCCATTGGCCGGGAGATTCGGATGATTGTATCCCGAGATCCACAAGCGGGTTCCCAGCGGGATCAGATTCGGGTCCACGGCGACAACCCCCTGCCGCACCGGCGTTCCCAGATACGTCTTGCCGCCAAACTTCCGGTTGATATTGGAGGGACCGTACGCGGTAGCCGTCATGTTGAGAACTTTGGCCCTTGATTTGGCAGCGGGCGGGGATGGTGCCGGTTTGCTTTCAGAATACGGTTTCGCCTGCCGCGGGAGTTGACCGGCACCTGCACCGGACAAGCCGCTGCGGCTCGCCAAGGCCGGGAAAACTTCCCCGGACTTCTCATTCTGAGCGGACGGCGGAGCCTCGGCAGCTTGCGGATCGTTTTTGTCGCTGTCCCGATCCTGCCGCTGCGACTGCATTTCCTCCGCCGGCGCCAAAGCCTGCTGGGCGATACCGGGCGAATCGCGCCAAACGGCTTTTCCCGTCCATCCTCCCGCAACCGGGACAATTAACAAAATAAAGACACCCCACAATGCTTTTCGCCGATTGAACCGCATATGATCACTCTCCTTCCGGGCCTCCGAAGTTAGCTGACGGGTTCGGGCGAAGGAGCCCGTGCGAACGCTGAACGCATCCGCGATTCACCCCAAAAACAACGGTTCCTCCGTACGCAACCGGCTTGGCGCCGGCGGCGATTCGGCCATCTCGGTTCCCGTGTTATTTTACTGAAGGGTCAGAGAAGATGCACTAGTAAACCGCTGGAAACCGCAAAAAACGCCGCCCAGGTCCAACCCCGGGCGGCGGCTCCCGTTTTCAGGTTCGCTTCACGACTTTTACGCACTTGATTTCCGGATCGTCCGGCCCCTGAACCGGAAGACCCGCTTCCATATGCTCGCGAATGTAGTTGATGTTCTCCCGCGTCACGATTTCCCCGGGCAGCAAAATCGGAATGCCCGGCGGATAGACCATCACAAGTTCGGCGAATGTCCGGCCGACCGCTTCGTCAAAGGGCACCACTTCCGTTTCGGAATAGAAGGCCTGGCGGGGCGACATCGCCAGTTTGGGCATTTCGGGGAGGTGTACCTGAATCACCTGTTTTCCCGTTTGATACGCGTGGCGCTGGGCGATTTTTCGCAGGGCGTCAAGCAAAGCGCCGACGGTTTCTTGCGTATCGCCCAACGTTACAATGCACAGGATATTATACAAATCCGACAGTTCGACTTCGATGTTGAATTCTTCGCGCAGCACCCGCTCCACATCGTAGCCGGTGATCCCCAGCTCCCGCACGGAGATCGTCAATTTCAGCGGATCCATATCGTAAACGGAAGAATTGTGCAGAATCTCCCTGCCAAAGCAATACAATCCTTCGATTTTGTTGATCTCTTCCCTCGCGTATTCGGCGATCCGAATCGCCCTGTCCAACAATTCACGCCCGTGCATCGCCAGATGTTTGCGGGCGACGTCGAGGGAAGCCAGCAGCAAATAGGATGTCGACGTCGTCGTCAGCATCGAGAGGATCGACTGCACATGATCCGGGTTGACCAGACCTTCCCGCACGTTCAAAACCGAACTTTGCGTCATCGAACCGCCCAGTTTGTGGACCGAGGTGGCCGCCATATCGGCGCCGGCCTGCATGGCCGACAAGGGCAATTTTTCGTGGAAATGGATGTGCACCCCATGGGCTTCATCGACGATGACGGGAATTCCCCGGTCGTGAACCAGTTCGACAATCGACTTCAGATCGCAAGCGATGCCGAAGTAAGTGGGGTTGATCAGCATAACGCCTTTCGCGTCCGGATGTGCGTCAAGCGTCCTGCGCACCGTTTCCAGCGAGACCCCGTGCGCGATCCCGAGATTCGGATCCAGTTCCGGATGCATAAAAACGGGTTCGGCCCCGGACAAGATAATCGCCGCCGAAACGGATTTGTGGATATTCCGCGGCACAAGCAGTTTGTCGCCGGGACCCGCCACCGACATGATCATGGTGATGATGGCTCCCGACGTGCCCTGTACGGAGAAAAATGTATGGTCGGCACCGAACGCCTCTGCCGCAAGTTCCTGCGCCTCGCGAATGATCCCCTTCGGCGTGTGCAGGTCATCAAGCGGCGCGATGTTGATCAAATCGATCGCAAGCGCGTTTGGTCCGATAAAATCGCGAAATTCTTTGGCCATCCCGCTGCCCTTTTTGTGTCCCGGAATATGAAACTGAAGCGGGTCCCGCTTTGCGTGTTCCACAAGGGCGGTAAAAAGCGGGGTCCGTTCTTGTTCCCGTCTGTTCATTTCGCCTCCCGACTCCTCTGCTTTTATGCAAACATACAGCAAGTAGTATAGCAAATGCTCGTCAAACGTGGAAGGAAAAACGCAAAAAAACGCAAACCGTTTTTGTGCGGTTCGCGCGGGATTTCTGTAAAAGCCGCTTTTGTCAAAAATAGCTCCTTGCCCCCACATATCTCTCAGCCCAATATGTATTGGACATGGTAGAGATGATGACTCCTTGCGATGAACTGGCGTGAATGAACTGTCCGTCTCCCAAATAGATTCCGAGGTGGGAGGGCCCGGGCTTGTACGTGGAAAAAAAGACCAGATCCCCCGCTTCCAACTCGCTTTTCGCAACCGGAACCCCCGCGTTGAATTGGTCGGCAGACACCCGCGGCAGCGTCAAGCCGTTTTTCGCAAACACGTAACTGGAAAAACCGGAGCAGTCAAATCCCGCCGGAGATTGGCCTCCCCAAAGGTATGGCGCCCCGAGATACCGCTTGGCAGTAGCCACAATACCGGCTTGCAGCATCCGCTTCTTGAGGACTTCGAACGTCCTCCGTCCCACAATGCCGTCGGCTGCCAAGCCGTTGGCCCGCTGGAAGCGAATGACCGCATCCTTTGTCAACGGACCGAAATAACCGGTTGCAGTGCCGGAAAAATATCCCAATTGGCCGAGCTCCAGCTGAAGAGTCCTGACATCTTCGCCTGACATCCCGGATTTTAGCAGAGTGTCGCCAAAAGCGGCCTTTGCTTGTCCCACATAGGAAAACGACAAGCAAATCGCACCGGCAAACAGCAGTCTCCGCCAAAAATTCTTGCTTCTGCTCATCTAGGTGTCTCCTCCCTGGATTCCCTGATTGTGCAAACTCTTCCTATTTCCTATTGTAGTAGGGAGAAGACTGGAAAAACAGCAGTAAATCCTGGTAACTTCCAAGCGACACATGGCCTATTCCCCGAACGCTTCCCAAACTTCCGGCCGCGAGTTGTTCCACAATTCACTGCAGCAAAGCCTCCTTTTTTTAGATTTCGGCCCTGTTTTTAAAAATCGATTTTAAACTTCAGGAACCCCGCTTCTCGCAGCGCCTCAAACACGATCACTGCGGCCGGCCCCAGAATCAGCCCGAAAAAACCGATCAGCTGGAACCCGAGATACATGCTGACCAATGCGGCCAGGGCGCTGATGCCGAGGCTGGAGCCCAAAATCTTCGGTTCAACGATGCGCCTGACGACCGTAATCACCGTAAACAAGACGAGCAGGCCGATCCCCAGACGCGGGTTGCCTGTCAGAAAGCCGTACCCCGCCCAGGGTACAAGCACCGAACCGGTCCCCAGAATCGGAAGAATGTCGACCAGGACGATCAAGAAGGCGATCAGCGCCGCATATTTCACCTTTAAAATCAAAAGGCCGACGAACGCCAGCAGATAGGTGAGCAGGCTCAAAATAAGCTGGGCCCGCAGAAAGCCGATCGCCGCCCGGTTTAACTGGGTGAGCACAAGTCCGACTTTCTCTCTGGCGGAAACGGTGAACATTCGCATGAAACCTGCGCGAAGCCGGGGAAGATCAAGACTGATCAAGAACAAGCCGACCAGATAAACAACCGACACGAGCAGCAGCCCCGGTATGGCCGCCACCGCGCTTAACACCCATTTCCCGAGACTGGTGGCCGTGTTAATGGCCGAATTTTTCAATGCTTGAAACGCCTGGCGGATCGTATCGACAGTCTCGGCCGGCAGCGAGGAAGAGTAGGTCTGCCACAACCAGACGTATTTTTCCGCCAGTTCGAACAAATGCGCCGAAAAAGCAGGCAACCGCTGGGCCAACTCGACACTCTGAACAATCAGTCTGGTTCCCAGCCAATAACCGCCAATTCCAAACAGCGCAAAGAACAGCAAGAACGTCAGGGTGACCGCCGCCGGCCGGTTGATCCTGCCGATCCGAACGAGAAACAGCACGACAGGTTCCAACAAGATAGCCGTTAACAGAGCCAGCAGCAACGGTATACTGTAGGGAATCAGCAGAACGGCCGCCGCTCCCAGCACAGCGAGCCAAATCGCGTTTCGGATTGTCATTTGCCCATGCGGCTCCCTTCACGTTCACTTCCGTTTCATTTGTAATACACGCCGTCGCAGATAAACTCGGCGGGTCCCGTCATGTACACATGGCCATCCTCGTTCCATTCGATCTCCAAATCCCCGCCGAGCAGGTGAACAAGCACACGCCGGTCCAGCTTTTCGGTCAGGATACCTGCCACCACCGCCGCACACGCGCCGGTCCCGCAAGCCTGGGTAATGCCGGAGCCGCGTTCCCAAACCCGGAACAGAATCTCACCGCGGTTCAGCACCTGAATAAATTCGACATTGGTGCGTTCCGGAAAAAGCGGATGGTGCTCGAGTTTGGGTCCGGCGCTTGCCACATCCACCCGCTCCACGTCATCGACGAAAATCACCGCATGCGGATTGCCCATCGAAACGGCGGTAATCGTGCAAGGCGTTTCCTCCACGTCAATCGTTTCAAGAATTGTCCTCGTTTCCGGATCGCCTTTCATCGGCAAATCCTTCTTCAAAAGGCGGGGAACTCCCATATCGACCGTGACCAGCTTGACTTTGTTGTCATCGCCGATATGAAGTTCCGCCTCCACAATGCCGCCAAGCGTTTCAATCCGGAACCTATCCTTATCGGTCAGCCCTCTGTCATACACGTATTTTGCCACACTGCGCAGCCCGTTCCCGCAGTTTTTCGCTTCCGAGCCGTCGCTGTTGAACACGCGCATCCGAAAATCCGCCTTGTCGGAGGGGCCGATCAAGATCATCCCGTCGGAACCGATCCCCGTGTTGACATTGCTTACCCGGACCGCCAGTTCCGGCAATTCCTCCTCGCGCAAAGTCTCTTCAAACAGATTGACATAAATGTAATTGTTGCCAAGCGCATGCATCTTCGTAAACTTCAAAGCTGTCACCGACCTCAGATCGAATTCACAAACCCGTTCTTTCATAAATTATAACGAAAAACAGCCTGTCTTTTTTTAAAAAATTCACAGAAAAAATCTTGACAATACGACGCCAACTGACATATAACAGTTATAAGAGAGGATGCATCTGTATCATATACAGATGCGGAACGGAGGATGCCAAATGGAAAATAACTGCTCAACTTGTTTGTACGCCCGTCCCCATAATGAATCGGAATGTGTGGCGGTCTGCTTGAATGCGGGCACGTTCGTGTATAACACCGAGACTGTCTGCGGCTGCCCAGGATACGTGAAAGTTCCTTCTTTGCGCGAACTGTATCCGCAAACGACTTTGCAGATGGCAATCTGATCCGGCCACACGCAAAGCCCTCTTTCTTTATTTAATAAAGCCGTACGCTTCAAAAACGCGTACGGCTTTCAATCCAATTCGACGCTTCCGACCGTTACCAGTGTCGATTTGTCAAGATCCAACACAGCCTCCGCCAGTTCCGTCATATCTTGTCTCGTCACATTGGCGATCGCCGTCAGATCTTCCTCAATACTTCTTGCCCGGCCAAACATCGCCTCGTCGTTGAGAAGGCGGTCCGCCCGCCAGCTCAACTGGTCGGAACCAAACAACAGATTCGCCCGCAGCGTCGCTTTTGCCAGTTCGATTTCCTCTTCCGTTACGTCGCGGCATACGGCCATCGTCTCTTTGCGAATCGCATCCAGCAGTTCCTGCGCGCTGTCCGGGTGTGTCGACGACTGGATTCCGTACAAGCCGATCTCCCGCCAGCCCGAGTAAAATCCGCCCACCGAATACGCAAGCCCCATTTCGTTCCGGATCTTGCGGAACAACCGCGACCAGGAATCGCCCCCGAGAATCGTTGTCAGGACGTCAAAAGCCGGCAATTGGCTGCTCCCGTACGCGGGCGCTTGAAACCCTAGAAAAACATATTCCTGTTCATGTTCCTCCGCCACATGCAAGCGGGCCGACTGTGTGAAAGAGGGAGGCACCGGCGACTTCGCCTTTCGCCCATTCTCCCCGAACCGCTTCGCAATGATCCCGGCAACCGCTTCATGTTCCACATCTCCCGCAACAGAGACGATCAAATTGTCCGGAGTATAGTAAAAATCGGCAAATTCCCGGAGACAGCGACGGTCCATTTTTTGCAAGGTCTCTTCCGTTCCAAGGACCGGATGACCGAAATCCCCCAGTACCTGATGATACAGATTGTCCTCTCCCCACGCGGCCGGTTCGTCCCGTGTCATGCGCCACTCTTCCAAAATAATGTCCCGTTCCCGTTCGATCATCTCCGGGTCGAGGTAAAACCCGCTCAACATTTCCGCCATGATATCGATCGCCTGCAGAAGGGTGACCGCCGGAGCCGTCACTTCATAAACGGTCGATTCGAAGCCGGTCGACGCGTTGGCCGCCGCGCCCAGCCGCGCCAAGTCCATCATCAACCGGTCGTGGGGTTTGTCTTTTGTTCCTTGAAACACCATATGTTCGAGAAAATGGGCCGTCCCCCACCCGGAAGGCTCTTCCAGCGCGGAACCGGCGCCAAACCGGAAAAGCGCGACCGCCCCCTTGTACTGGGGAGTCCGTTCGGTGAGAATGATTGTGCCATTCGGCAATTGTGTGCGACAAATGGCGGAATTCCGGGTCATTCAGACAGCACCTTGTCCACTTCTTCCGGGTTGAAGCCGATGGTCACCCGATTGCCTTTTACGAGGATTGGGCGCTTGACGAGCATGCCGTCGGATGCCAGCAGATCGAGGAGCTCTTCGTCGTTCATCGTTTTCAGTTTTTCCTTCACACCCAGTTCCCGGTATTTTTGCCCGCTCGTGTTAAACCACTTGCGGATATCCCGGCCGCTTTTCTGAACCCAGGTTCGCAACTCCTCTTTCGTCGGCGGTTTGTCGGCGATATGGCGGTCTTCAAACGACACGCCTTTTTCCTCCAAATATTTCTTCGCCTTGCGGCAGGTAGTGCATTTCGGATATTGGACGAATAAAACGTCAGACATAATGGCAACCTCCAGATGGGATATTGATCACTCATTGACTGTTATTACCCGCTTCGTCGTAAATCGCCGCCCACCCCTCTGTGGTGGAAAATATCCGGATCGCCTTCACTTTGCGGTCGTCCATCAATTCAAACCAGTGGCGGGTGCCGGCCGGAACCGAGATCAGATCGCCCGCTTCCAGTTCAACATCGAAATAAACCCCGTCTTTCGGCCCTTTGATCGCAAAGATGCCATGGCCGTCGACGATGAAGCGCACCTCGTCCTCCCTGTGGTGATGTTCTTTCGAGAACATCGCAAGCAATTGGCCGAGATTCGGGGTTTTGTCGGACAGCACCACGATATCGGCCGACTTGTACCCCCTTTTTGCGGAGAGTGCGTCGATTTCCGGCTTGAACAGGTTCAGAATCTCGTTTTTTTGCTCGTCGGTCAGTGCATACTCTTCTTTTAAAAGGCCCTGCAACCGGGAAATATCCCACCGTTCGTAAACGACACCCTGGCTTTCCAGATACTTTGCCGCTTCTTGCGGATTGTCGATCCGCTCGTTGGTTTCGTGAAACCGGATTTGTGCCATTTCGCTTCTCCTCCTTAATTGGTGTCACCGTTCCGTCCGTTTCCGTTTTCGCCCCGGCAACCTCCCCTACACCGCCGCAGGTATTGTCGGGGACAATTGCGGGGACGCGCCAGTGCGCGTGATCAACAGCCATTGAAAATGGTAATGGAACATGAATTCAAGCGCTTCAACGTGACGCTTTGCTTCAAAAGCCGTTTTGCCCCACGCGTAAATTCCGTGTTGGCGGATCAAGACCCCCGGCACGCGCGGATCAAGTCGTTTCCCAATCTCCTCCGCCAGTTTCGGTATGTCCGCGTAATTTTCGATGATCGGGATGTCGATGCGGGCGTCTTCTTCCCAAATGTCGAGCCCTTTGATCAATTCCATATTCGACAGCGTCACTTTGCCCTCGCCAAAATACAGTTCCGACAGCAAATTGTTGTATACGGTATGGACATGCAGCACCGATCCCGCATCCGTTTCCTGATAGATTCGCGAATGAATCACAGTCTCGGCGGACGGGCGCAAACGGGTGGGTTCAATCGGATTGCAGTCTTTGTCGACCGCGAGAATGTCCTGCAGTCGCAGGTTCTCCTTGTCTTTCCCGCTGGCCGTTACGCCAAAGACCAGCGGGTCGCCGCTCAGCTTGATCGACAGGTTGCCGGCGGTTGCCGGCAGCCACCCCTTTTGCGCAAAATTGTCGGCGATCTCCTTCAATTCCTGCGCAATCCGAATCCGGTCCTCTTGAAAAAACGTATAGCCGCTCATACGGACACCCCCTCATTTTGCAAACGGCGGATACAATTCAGCACATCGTAAAAATCCGCAAAGGATTCGTGCGGCAGCCCCTCTTCCACGCATTTCTCAAGCAGCAGCGAACGGGCCACCGTCAGGTCCGCCATCCTCGCCGCCTTCAAATCCGTGATGCTGTCGCCGATCACCACGCGCGTGTATCGATCAGTCGGATACTGCCGGAGGATCGAAGGTTTGCACAGCCCGCAGCCGCCGTCACATTGGTCGTCACAGCCGTGCGGCCACAAAACGCGGATCGTTTCTCCCGAGAAATCGGAACCGTTGCAGTAAATCCGGTCGATGTCGCGGTAACCCGCCAGAATCGGTCCGACAAAAAAGTCGATGCCGCCGCTCGCAACCAGAAATGGAATGGCGTTTGCCTTGCAATAGGCGACAAACTCGGCAAACCCCGGGCGGATTCTGGCAGTCTCCTTCGCGTAGCGGACCAACTCCTCCCGCTTGGCGGAAGAGATCAGGGAGAAAAGTTTGCCTACCCCCTCCCGCACCGAAACTCGCTGGGAGAGAATGTCCTCCTTGATCGATTCCCAGCCTGAGGGCGCAAATTTTTCCATCAGGGAGAGGATCATGTCCCGCTCGGTGATCGTTCCGTCAAAATCGCAAAAAACCACAATCGGCTTGTTCCGTGCGGACACAGTCATTTCCCTCCCCACAGCCGGAGCGCTTTCGCCAGTTCGGCGCTCTCGTTTGCGGCCTCTTCCAGGCTTTTTCCGCCGACCGCCGCGTCGATCGCCGCCACAAACGCGCGGCCGCCGGCCGCCGAACCGTCGGGATGACCGTGAATCCCGCCTCCCGCGTTAATTACCTGATCATTCCCGAGATCCGCGTAAAGCTGCGGCACCAACCCGGGGTGAATCCCTGCGGAGGGAACGGGAAACGCCCGTTTTAACCCGAGCGCCGGCCCGCGCAATTCTTTCGCAATCGCCAGCGTTTCCGTCCGCTCCATCGCCACCGACCCGTAAGCCGACGGATACAGGACAAAATCCGCTCCGGCAAGCCGCATCAATTTTCCGAGCAGAACCGGAGCGCCAATCCCGTATTGCGGCGACGGATACACCGCCCCCGCCAGAGCCGGATGCGCCAGAATCGGAACGCTGACCTCCGGGTCGGCTGCCAACCGGTGCAACACGTCATACCCGTAAGCGAGCACGTTCACCAACAGCGCGTTTGCGCCGGCCCGCACCGCACGCTTTGCCTTGTCCGCGATCTCCGTCACAGGCGCCGCCAGGTTCGCCGCGTAGAGAACCTTTTTTCCCGTCTCGGACTCCGCCCTTTCCGCCGCCTTGCGGCACGCTTCGATCCGCTTTTCGAAAGGCGCGTACGTTTCATCGAAGAAAATCTCGTCGTCTTTCACGAGATCGACGCCGCCGAGCGCCTGCTGGAAAAACAGTTCCGCCAGCGTCTTCGTGTCGTACCCGATGCAAGACTTGAAAATCGACATCAGCAACGGTCGGTCATAAACGCCCAACCGTTCCCGGATTCCCTCAATCCCGAATTTTGGGCCGGGAAAATGTTGCGCAAACCCCTCCGGCAGTTCCAGTCCGACCAGTTTAATCGCGCCATCCATCGACAATTTGCCGAACACGGAGGTCAGCAGCGCGGGGACGTCCGGCGTAAAATTGCGGATCGGATACGCGATCCGAAGCAGCGCCTTCCCGTACCCCCGCTCGTCGGTGTCCAATTCTTCGACAGACACCACATGTCCGAGATGCTTTTTCATTTGCTCCTGGCGTTCGGCAGGCAGATCTGTCCAGGAACCGACCGTCATTCCCACCGCGATGCTCTGCGCTTTTTTGTGAAAATCGCCCTCACGCTCGTGAACCAGGTACGCGGCCACCGCATAATCCCGCAAATTGAAATTCCCCATCTTGCCGCCCCTTTCCGTCACGCATGCCGTCATTTTGTTCAGGAAAAATTAGCGCCTCTTTTCCGCAAAGAAAAGAGGCGTATCCAAAACCGGTCTTCTGCGCCTCTTATCTCTCAGAATCAACAATTCTGCAGGAGTTAGCACCATTGATACATCCGTTTTGCACAATCGCTTGAAAAAAGCCGCGGATGCATCCGGTTGCCGGGCTTCATCGGGCCAGTCCCTCAGCCTGCTCTGGATAAGAGCCAAATTGACTGTTCAATTAAAATATTGCAAACTTAAGAGAAATGATACGATAAGTGTGTCACAGTGTCAACAAAAATTTTGCGCGTTGGTTGTTACAGGCTTATGGTTTTCAAACGCTCGACCGCTTCCCTAAGCCTCTCCTCCGGCGCCAGCAGCCCCACTCGGACGTACCCTTCGCCGCTTTTGCCGAAACCAATGCCCGGCGCCATCACCACATGCGCCTGATCCAGCGCGTAATCGGCAAATTCGGCGGAACTCATGCCGTTCGGAACCGGAATCCAGGCGAAAAACGAGCCTTTCGGGGTCGGGCAATCCCAGCCGAGTTCCCGCAGTCCCCCGACGAACACATCCCGCCGCCGCTCGTAAACAGCCACCAGGCGGCGAACGCAATCCTGAGACGACCGTAAGGCGGTAATCGACGCCCGCTGAATCGCGGCAAACAGGCTGACGTAAAAATGATCCTGCAGCAAATTGATCAGCGAGATCACAGCCTTGTTGCCAAGGGCGAATCCAACCCGCCAGCCGGCCATGTTATAGGTCTTTGACATCGTGTAGAATTCGACGCCCACTTCTTTCGCACCCGGCACCTGCAGGAAAGAAACCGGTTTTTGCCCGTCAAAACCGATGGCGCCGTAGGCGAAATCGTGCGCGACCACGATCCCGTTTTTGGCCGCGAATTCGACGGTTTCACGGAAAAAAGGCACGTCGGCCGTCGCGGCGGTCGGGTTGTTCGGATAGTTCAAAAACATCAGCTTGGCACGGCGAAGCGCATCCGCCGGCAGCAAGGAATAATCCGGCAAAAATCCGTTTTTCCTCCGAAGCGGCATCATCACCATTTCCGCCCCGCTCATCGCCACGCCGGACCAATAATCCGGATACCCGGGATCGGGCACCAGACAGACATCCCCTTTATTCAGCAGGCACTGGCTGATTTCCACCAGGCCGGTTTTTCCCCCGAACAGGATCGCAACTTCCGACGCGGGGTCCAAATCCACGTCAAACTCCGCCTTGTACCGGTCCGCGATCGCTTCCTTCAGCTCGGGAAGACCCGAAAACGGCGGATAGCCGTGGGTTGCCGGGTCGAGAACCGCCTCCCGCAGCGACTCGACAATGTGCGGCGGCGTCGGAAGATCAGGGTTCCCCTGCCCCAAGTTGATCACGTCGTATCCTTTCTCGATATAGAAATTCGCTTTCCGGACGAGCGCCGAAAAAAACTGTTCCGGCAGCCGACGGAGCCGTTCCGCCGGCTGCACCACCACATGACATTCCTTTGTCTCGAACAAAAAAATCTGCCCCCCATCAGAAACGGCATGGCACGTCTCGGCTAAAACCTCAGTTTTCGCCGCCGGATGGCAATTGATTGCACAATGCCCATGATGATGAAATTCGTCAGCAGCGATGTGCCGCCATAGGAAACAAACGGCAGCGTAATCCCGGTGGCAGGCATCACCGCAATATTCATCCCGATGTTTTCAAAAATTTGGAACCCGAACATCCCGATCGCCCCGGTGATAAAATAGGTACCAAAGGGATCGGAGGTCGTGGTGGCGATTTTCACCATCCGCTGCAGCATGATGAAAAACAGGATGATCAAAGCGGACGACCCGACAAATCCGAAATCTTCCCCAATCGCCGAGAAGATCATGTCCGTCTGCTGTTCCGGCACAAACGCCCCCTGGGTTTGCGAGCCCTGCAGCAAGCCTTTGCCGGGCAGCCCGCCGTTGCCGATGGCGATAATCGCCTGTTTGACCTGATAGCCGTAATCTCCGGCGCGGGCAGGATCGATCACGACCACGAAGCGGGCTTTTTGGTATTCCTTCAACGGCAGATGTTCCACAAATTTCAGATAGGTCTGCGGAAAGAACGCAATTGCCAGAAAATATGCGGTCACCAGCACCCCGGCGATACTCCCGAACAAAATCAACGGTTTCCGGTCGAGCAGCACCAGCATCATCGCGCAAAAAATTCCGATCATCACCATCGCCTGCCCGAGGTCCGGCTCCAGCATGATCAACAGCAAAGGCCCCAGCCAGATGGCCGTCACCCGCCAGAAATGGCGCCAGGAGAAGGTTTCTTCTTTTTCTTTCAGCTTCGCCATATGGTAAGCCATCCCCATAATGGCAAACAACTTCCCGAATTCGGACGGCTGAAGTTGAAAACCGGGCAGCGGAATCCAGCTTTTTTGGCCGTTGATGGCCGGAAAGAACAGGACGACCACCAACAGGCACAGCGTGACCGTATAACCCGTCCACATCAGGCGGCTGTTGGTAAAGATCCGATAGTCAGCCAGCACAAGCAGAAAAAAGACGACAAATCCCATAACCTGCCAAAGAATCTGCCGCTGGTAGTAATTTTCCAGATCCGGGCGCGTGATCGTCGAGGAATAAACGGCCAGGAAACTCATAACGGATATCGCGACCAAAACGAGCAGCAGGACAAAGTCGAAATCCTTGGCATGCCGCTTTAGCCAGTCGAAACTGACCAACATCTCCACCCGCTTTCTTCGTCAATACGATATATTATATCTGATTCTCCCCCAGTTTTCTCGAATTTCTGCCAGATTTCCGCTAGGATAATAATTACAAAGGGAAACGCAACCGGAAAAAGGAATTCCGGAAAAAGGTGTTTCACTTTTCCGCGTCGAATAGGTATTGATGCGAGACACGGTTCATTTTTCCATAAGGAGGATCGGGATGAAACTTACCCGCCACCGGCCTGACTTCATTTTGCTCATCGTCATCCTCCTGCTCGTCAGCATCGGCCTGCTGACGATTTACAGCGCCAGCACGATATGGGCGTACCAGGAAAAAGGGTTATCGCCGCATTACTATTTTGTAAGACAATGCATTTGGGCTCTACTCGGTTTGATTGCGATGTTTGTCTGCATGAATCTGCCGTTCTGGAACTGGCGCAAGCTCTTGCCGTTGCTGCTCCCGGTCTCTCTGATTCTGTTGCTGCTGGTGTTCGCGTTTCCCGAAACAGCCGGCGCACACCGTTGGATCAACTTGACAGGCTTTACCATTCAGCCGTCGGAACTTGCAACCTTCACGGTTGCCGTTTATATGGCCCATATCATGACCAAGAAGCAACATCAACTGGCTGATTTCAAAAAGGGGACCGTCGCCCCGCTGGCGGTTGTCGGCCTGTTTGCGGGACTGGTCATGCTTGAGCCGGATATGGATGCGGCCGCTCTGATCGTCGTCACGGCGTTGGCTGTGATGTTCGGAGCCGGCATCCCGCTTCGCCATTTGGCCAAATTGGTTCTGCCGGTAACCGGATTGGCGATTCTTTTCGTTTTTTCGGCCGGCTATCGGAAACAAAGGGTCTTGGCGTTTCTCGATCCGTTTTCGGAACAGAATCTGCAAAATTGGGGATTCCAGCAGGCCCATTCGCTTTACGCGATCGCTTCCGGCGGCTGGCTTGGGAAAGGCCTCGGCCGCAGCATCGAAAAATTCCTCTACCTGCCGGAACCGCACACCGACTTCATCTTTGCGATCTTTCTCGAAGAATGGGGAACCGTCGGCGGCATTCTCCTGATCGGACTGTTTGCCGTCCTGGTCTGGCGGGCCAGCCGGGTCGCCTCGCTGCTCCCCGATCGTTTCGGGGCGTTGCTCGCGATTGGAATTACGGCGATGATCGGTTTTGCGGTGGTGGTCAATATCGGCGTTGTCACCGGGACGTTGCCGGTGATGGGCATTCCCCTGCCGTTCATCACTTACGGCGGCAGCGCCCTGATTGTAAAGCTGGCCGCCATGGGTATACTTTTGAATCTTTCGCGATATACCGTAGAAGATCAACGTTTTACAAGGAGATGAGAATATGCGCACTGTCGAACCAATTCTGCATCCCCTCGGACATGACATCACGATCATCGATCTGATGGAAGGCGGCGTGCCGGGCCGCACCGCCTGTTACGTCGTAAAAGGGGAGAAGATTGCAATCATTGAGACGGGTTCCTCCCTTTCGGCACCTTATATATTGGCCGGTCTTGAAAAATTGGAAATCCGTCCGGAACAACTCGACTACATCATCGTCACCCACATCCATCTCGACCACTCCGGAGGCACCGGCTACATCCTGCCGCATTTTCCGAACGCGACCGTGGTTGTCCATCCGCGGGGCGCGCGGCATCTGATCGATCCGAGCCGCCTGATCGCGGGTGCCCGCGCCGTATACGGGGATCTATTGGAAAAAGTGTTCGGGCAGGTGCTGCCCGTTCCGGAAGAGCGCATTCTGATCCGTGACGACGGAGAGACGATCGATTTGGGAGGCGGCCGGGTGCTCACGTTTTATGACACGCCCGGACACGCGCGGCACCATTTTTCGATCTACGATCCGGTGTCGGAAGGCATCTTTACCGGAGATACGATCGGAATCCGCTATGTGAAACAATTTACAGGCTGGGATTTCGAACCGATCTATCCAAGCACCTCGCCGTCGGAATTCGACCGCGACGCGGTCTTCACATCGGCCGACAAACTGGAGAAACTCGGGGCAAAACGGATTTACCACAGCCATTTCGGAATGACGGAACCCGCATCGCTGGCTTTCGAAAGAACGCGCAAGACGGTTGCCGCCTTTGCCGACATCGCCCGTTCCTGTTTTACGCCCGGCATGGACTGGCAGGCAATCGCAGACAAACTGCGGGAGTACATCAAACGGGACATGGCCGAACAAGGGCACCCCGTTTCCGACATGAAGGCGTTGGAAATGGATCTCGAAGTGGATTCGAAAGGGCTTCTGTTTACGTTGGAGAAAGAGGCCCAGAAAAAATAAGCCCTTGCGAACGCCGGCGGCAAACACCATGAGACGAATTTATGTCGCGATATTTTTTGAGTTTTCCCCAAAATTTGAAGGAACGTTTTGGGAACGTTTGAGCGAGGAACGGATGTTCAAAAATTTTTCTCTCGCACTGCGTAAAAAAGCCTGAAGAAAATGATATTGCCCTTTCAGTTTATATTCCTTGCTTACATTTTCCGGTTGATCAAAAATCAGTTTCACCAATTCTCTGTATTGTTCCAAAGAGAGATCTTCCCAGCAAAAGCGAGTCGTGAAACGATCGGTTGATGTAGTGAAGACCATTCGTGCCGATAGCGGTGATGACTTTATTTCCGGGATATACACCGTACACCTGCTGTCCGAAAAGGGAACGGACAATTCAAATTGGGCGTTGGCTCCCGTTTCACTGATATCCCGTATATAGCCATTGTACGTAGTCTGATCAACCGTCAGTTTACATGGAAGTGTGACGGCAAAGCGTTCCGCTTTCCGGTATCGGGGTCTTTCCACACTAACAAAAACGCTTAAAATAATACCGCCCAAATTGTAGAGACACCAAAAAAGATTCAAGACGTCACCCGAAGAAATCACGTGACTGACAAGGTACAAATAGATAACCTTGGAGATCCCAAGCAAACTCAACAAAAACATTAGGGAATAAAACGCAAAAATTCCCCACTCTATATGTACTTTTGTGGAAATTACCCCCTTATTTGTGACACGAAATTTCTTAGAGGACTTTAACCCAAGGGTCTCTTTCATTGCTGAAATTGACAATTTGGGCGCCATTGCGGTTTCATACACATGGCTCCAATAGATGTTTCTTCGGCCAGCCGACAGAATTCGAAAAGTTAGAGCACTAGCGATCAGTTTAGGCAACCAAATGATGAGCAACATATGCATACTTGCCTGAAGGGATTGGATGTGAAAGACAAGGTATAAAATAGGAGCCAGAATATAGACAAGTTTTTGAACGCCAAAATACCAGTAGAGAATCCCGGAAAAATACAACAGGCGTTGCATGATGCTTAAACCCGGAATGGTCAAAGGATTCCACAGTTTGGCGGCTTGAATGTTTCCCCTGCACCAGCGGTCTCTTTGATGTAAAAGTTCGGAAAAACTTTCAGCAGATAGACCTTTTGCCAACACTTTTTTTACAAAAGCAGAACGATATCCTTTGGCTTGCAGTAACATGCCCGTAGCGACATCTTCCGTGATGCACCCGGTAGCAAATCCCCCAATGGATTCTAGCGCCTGACGGGAAAAAACAGTGTTGCTGCCCACATACATAGTTGCATTAAAACGATCTTTGCCCGCTTGCATTTCAAGCATGAAAAAATCCTGTTCGTTGGGGATTTGCCCGGAAGATGACAAATTGTGCTGGAAAGGGTCCGGATTAAAAAATGCTTGTGGAGCCTGAACAAAACCCATTTTCCTCTTACGAAAAAAACCGACCGTTTCCTGCAAGAAATTGGATTTCGGAACCATATCAGCATCAATTGTCGCAACCAATTCACCGGAAGATTGGGCTAGAGCGTAGTTTAGATTTCCTGCTTTTGCGTGTTTGTGTTCAGGACGAGCGATATAGATAATCCCAAGATCCGACGCAAGCTGTTTGACTTCTTTACGACCCCCATCATCAAGTACATAAATTTTGAGTTTCTCTTTGGGGTAATCCATATAGGTGCAAGCAACAAGCGTTCTTTTTAGAATGTCGATCGATTCGTTATATGTAGGGACAAATATATCCACGGTCGGAGTATATCCGTCTAATTCAGGAGTCTTCCGATTGAGAGGATTCCACATGGTGATGTAAAAAATCAACTGTTGAAAGTAGCCCACAAATTCCCAAAAGAAAAGCAACAAGGAAAAAAACAGGTTGATAAGCCCATCAAACACAAGAGTAAACAAAACACGCCATACCATGTATAGGGTTTCCAACAGGGCCGTATAAGACATCAATGCATGGCAGCTGATGACCTTCAAACGAGTCAAGACATACAAGAGAAAAACAATCGTGAGTTGAATGACCAGATAAAAATGACCGTAGTTGTCAAAAAAATAAATTACGTGAGAGAGCATACCCTTAACTCCTGATTGCCTTCGCCAGCATTTCGCGGCCATTTATAATAAAATTTGATGTTCCGCAAGACAAAAAACGACCAATATCCATAAGAGATATTGGCCGGTTGCGCTACTCGCTCCCAACTGTCCAAGCGCCCAATTCCGGACAGTTTTCATCGCTTCCAATTAGTCATTGTTCAGGTTTCACTTAAATTATTATGCGGGCAAAACATTTTTGTCAACTTCTCATTTGTCAACTTCTCAGCGCCAATCGGCTTCTCAGGATTCGGTCACAGCCCGCAAGCTTCGTGCAGCAGTTCAATGAGATGCACCGCTTTCATCCGGTTCTCCAGTCCCGCCCGCTGAATGCCCATGCGCATCTGCAGCAGACATCCCGGATTGGAAGTAACCACAATCGCGGCATCGGAGGCTTTGACAAACTCCATTTTCCGGTCCAGCACTTTCATGGAAGCATCGTATTCGACCAGACTGTAGATGCCGGCGGAACCGCAGCATTCGTCCGCCACAGGCAACTCCACATACCGGACCCCCGGAATGGAGCGCAAGAGTTCCCGCGGCTGGGCGGACACTTTTTGCACATTGCGAAGATGGCAGGAATCCTGATACGTAATCAGGTACGGCAGCTCCTTGCGAAACGGAAGGGGGCCCAGGTCCGCCAAGATCACGCTGATATCCCGGCTCTTCCGGGCAAACCGTTTCGCGCGTTCCGCCCATTCCGGATCGTCGGCCAGCAAATGACCGTATTCCGCCAACATCGCCCCGCAACCGCCCGCATTGTTTACATACCAATCCGCTCCGCTCGCTGCAAACGCTTCGATGTTCCGTTTTACCAATTCTTTCGCCAGTTCCACCTCTCCCGCATGCGCATGCAACGCGCCGCAACAGGTTTGCATTTTTGGAATGACGATCTGGCAACCGGCGGCAGCCAGCAGTTCGATACTTTTTCGGTTGGTGTCGAAAAACAGGGAATCCATCACACAACCGGCAAAAAAGGCCACTTTCGCTTTCGGGCGTCCCGCCGGCTGCAAAAGCGGCCTTTTCCCCAGATAGGAAACGGGCGGCGGGACATCGGGCAAAGCCCGCTCAAACTCGCCCAGATGAAACGGCAATTTCCGCGTGATCCGCAAAGCGCGGGCCGCCTTCCGCAATCCCGATTTTTGATACAGCCAGATCAGTCCGCCAACCGCTTTTAAACGTCCCGGATACGGGAACAATCTCTGAAACACAAACCGCCTGAATCCCTTGACCAAAGGGCTCCATTGTTTTTCGGCACGGATCGCCTGTTTCGCCCCTTCCAGAATGGTCCCGTACTTCACCCCGCTCGGGCAGACCGTTTCGCATGCCCGGCAGCCCAGACACAAATCGATCGGCCGGGCCAGATGTTCCGCGACCCCAATCTTTCCTTCCGCAGCCGCTTTGACCAAAGCAATCCGTCCGCGGGGGGACGCCGACTCCTTTTCCAGAACCCGATAGGTTGGACAGGCGGGGAGGCAGTATCCGCACTGAACGCAACGAAATGTCTCGTCGTATTGCAGCAGTTGTTGCAACTCGTTCATTCGGTCAGCACCACCCGCGTCTGGCCCGGCCGGGGAAAGATTTTATAAGGGTTCAAAATGTTGTCCGGATCCCACGCCCGCTTGATCCGCCTCATCATGTCGAGGCCGACGGGGCCAAGTTCCATTTCCATATAAGGCGCCTTCATCGTTCCGATGCCGTGTTCCCCCGACAGTGTTCCCCCCAGTTCGACAGCCGCTTGGAATATTTCCCCGACCGCTTCCTCCACCCGCCGCATCTCATCCTTGTCTCTTGCATCCGCCATGATGTTCGGGTGCAGATTGCCGTCCCCCGCATGTCCGAAGACGACCAGGCAAATGTTGTATTTGTCCCGGATGGCCCGCAGGCGTTCAAACATCTCCGGAATTTTGGCGCGGGGGACCGTCGCGTCTTCCGAGATTTTTGTCGGTTTAATGCGGGTGATCGCGGGAGACACGAGTTTTCTCGCCTTCCACAATTCCTCCCTTTCCGATTCGTTGTTGGCGATTCTCACGTCTCTTGCGCCGAATTCCCTGCAAATCGCAGCCGTTTTCCGGATTTCCTCTTCCACGGCAACCGGATGCCCGTCCGCTTCGATCAGAATGATCGCATCGGCGTCAACCGGCAAACCGCACGGTTTATAATTCTCGACCGCCCGGATGGAAGCGTTGTCCATGATCTCCATCTTGGCGGGCAGAACCCCGTTTGTCAGCACGCCGCTGATCGCCCTTCCCGCATCGATCAGGTCGTCAAAGACGGCCATCAGCGCTTTCCGGGCAGGCGGTTTGGGGATTAAACGCAAAATCGCTTTCGTGATCACCCCGAGCGTCCCTTCCGATCCAAGAATCAACGGCGTCAGATCGTAGCCCGTCACGTTTTTGACCGTCATTCCTCCGGTCCGGATGATCTCCCCTTGCGGGGTGACAACTTCCAAACCGATTACATAATGCTTGGTCACACCGTATTTCAATCCGTGTGGTCCTCCCGCGTTTTCCGCCAGATTGCCGCCAATCGTCGAAACGTTTGAACTGCTCGGATCCGGCGGATAGAAAAGTCCCGCTTCCTCCGCCTTTTTGTGCAAATCCGCCGTAATCACCCCCGGTTCCACGATGGCGATCAGATTGTCGCGGTCAATCGCCAGGAGCCTGTTCATGCGGGTCATCACGAGCGCAATGCCGCCAGCTACAGGCAGCGGGCCCCCGCTTAATGAAGTGCCGCCCCCCCTGGGGGTGACAGGGATTTTCTCCCGGTTGGCCAGCTTCACGATTTTGGAAACCTCTTCCGTCGTCTTCGGAAATACAACCACATCGGGAAGGTACGTGCCAAACGAAGCGTCGTACGCATAGCTGTACCGTTCGTCCAAAGCGGTAAGGACCCGGTCCTTGTCTGCAATCTCAATCAATTCGTCGATGATTTCCGGCTTCATCACATTCACCCCCTATTTGTCAGACAAATATCAGGTTTTTAACATTCCGAAAAATTAAAACAGCAAATGTTGTTAATAGAAAATATACAGAATATACGCCACGTTTGTCTATATGCTCATTTTAATTTTTCATAACTTGTCTTACAACTTTTTTCTGCTAGAATCGTAAGTAAACATTTCATCCAGGAAAGGAGCCGCTTGCATGTATGACTTTATCATTGTCGGAGGAGGCATTGTGGGGCTTTCCACGGGAATGGCGTTAATTCAGCGCAATCCGCGCGCCAAATTGCTGGTTCTGGAGAAAGAGAGCCGCCTCGCTTTTCACCAGACCGGCCATAACAGCGGTGTGATCCATTCCGGAATTTACTATAAGCCCGGAAGCTTGAAAGCGAGATTCGCGAAGGAAGGAAGCAGGAAATTAGTCGAATTCTGCGAACAGTACGATATAGAGTACGAAATTTGCGGAAAAGTGATTGTCGCCACCGAACAAAAGGAACTTCCGCTTTTGCAGAACCTCTATCAACGGGGGCTGGACAACGGGCTGGACATTGCAAAAATCAACCGGCATGAACTGCATTCCATCGAGCCTCACGTCGACGGGTTGGAAGCCATCCACGTGAAATCTGCAGGAATCGTCGATTACAAAAAAGTCGCCGAAAAGTTTGCCCAGCTTATCCGGGAAAACGGATGATTAACGGGGAGGTGCATAGGGATCAAAGAAATGGTAAGATCCTTCAGCAAAAAAGTGTTTGTGCAAAGCTTGCGGCGGCTGATTCCCGAAATTCGGGAAGAAGACCTGGTGCCGTCGAAAAACGGAGTCAGAGCCCAAGCTTTAACCGAAGACGGCAAACTGATTGACGATTTTTACATTGTTGCCAACAGAAGGTCGATTCATATTTTAAACCCGCCTTCTCCCGCTGCGACCGCATCCATATCCATCGGGCAGGCAATTGTCGAAAGGATTCCCGATCTGGAACCAACACGGTTTGCGATCTGACATCAGAATTTGTACCAAAAGGAAACGATCCAAATGAAAAAAACGAAAATTTCACAAGAAATCTCCAAAAAATTGATTGCAATGATCAAATCCGGCGATTTTTTACCCGGTTCCAGGCTGCCGAGCGAAATGGACCTGGCCAAAATGTTCGGGGTCAGCCGCGCCACAATCCGTGAAGCCCTTAGCGTTCTTAACGCGATGGGCATCGTTTCATCCCAGCAGGGAGGCGGACATTATGTCGAAGAAATGGATATCTCTTCGTTGCTGGCCCCTCTGCAAATCGGTCCGGCTGATGTCAGGCAAATCAAACACCTGTTTGAAATCCGGAGGATATTGGAAACCGAGGCCGCATATCTTGCGGCTCTCCGGCGGACCCCCGAAGACTTAAAAAGAATGTATAACGCCTTAAAAAATCTGGAATACGATTTTTCGACGGATGACAAAACCGGCCATGAGGCGGACTTCAGTTTTCACCGCGAAATGATTCGGGCCGCCCATAATCCCATCGTGATCTATACAATGGAAAATCTTTCTAAATTTTACAAGGAAGCGCTTGCCCTCACCCTGAAACAAAACATCGGATTAAAGAGAAAACGGCAGCAAGTGTATAAAGAACACGAAGCGATCTACCTGGCGATTGAAGCCGGACAACCGGAACTGGCAAAAGTCCAGACCGCCATCCATCTGAAAAACGCGGAAAAAAAGCTGAGTCTGGTCATGTGATTTCCGGGAACTTCGTAACAGACAAATGATGTTCTTCACGCGCCACGACAAATACATGCTCCGGCGGCAAATGCAAATGCAAATTAGAAAGCTGACCATCCGCAAGCTGCTGCCAGGTTTCTTTTGCCACTTCGACTTGAAACCGATGCTCAGCGCAGCGGACAAACACACTATAAAAAAACATCCCCTCCATCGTATTTTCTATTTCACAGGGATAGTTGTTGACCGCAAGGGAAGAATCGGTGTGCAATCTGATCAGGTGGGCATGGCAGCCTGCTATCATCATTTTCTCATAGTGTGTATTTGCTTTTTTGGCATGCAATTTCAAACTGCCCGACTGAAGTGCCAGTACACCGTTTTCTTCGCCTAAAACGACAACGGGCAGCAGATTTTTGCAACCCGTAATTCTGGCTGCCGTCAGGCTCGCAGGCTGATGGAACAAAACTTTTTTATGGTCGGTTTGCACAACCCGGCCATTCGAATACAGAATAATCCTGTTGCACAGCCTGTACGCTTCTTCCATGTTATGGGTGACAAGCAACACCGTTCCCGAATAGTTTTTTTGAATCAGTTCCAACAACTCCTGTTCCAACAGATGTTTCACATGGCTGTCGATCGCCGAAAATGGTTCGTCCAACAGCAACAAATCAGGCTGGGTGACAAGCGTTCGGGCCAGCGCGACTCTTTGTTGCTGTCCGCCGGACAATTGGTGGGGATAGCGATCCTGTAATCCGACGAGGCGCATTTTTTGCAGCATGTCTTGAACCCGTTGCCGCCGCGTCATTTTATTTAGTTTTTGAATGCCGAAAGCAATATTTTGGGCTACCGTCAAATGCGGAAACAAAGCATACTGCTGAAAGACGTACCCGATGTTTCGGAAGCGCGGCGGGACGTTCGTTCCGGTCTGCGAATCATAAAGCACGTTGCCGTTTAATACGATCCTGCCCGCATCGGGAGTTTCAAGGCCCGCGATGCACCGCAAGGTCATGCTTTTGCCGCAGCCGGAGGGACCGAGGATGCCGATAATCTCTTTTTCGCCCCGAAAATGAGAGGACAGCGAAAAATCGCCAACCGTTTTCTGAAAAGACACTTCCAGCATCAGCGCCCCCCCTGTATCATTTTTTTCTCCAGCCGGTTCAAGATAAAAAGAAAAGTGACGGCAACCGCGGTCATAATGAGCACCAGCAGATTGGTCATCTCTTTGTCTCCGGCCTGCATTGCATCATAGATGGCGATGGGCATCGTCAGCGTTTGATTCGGAATGCTCCCTGATACCATTAAAGTGGTGCCAAAATCGCCGAGGGCCCGAGCGAAGGAAAGAATGATGCCGGAAGCAAGCCCGCGCCAGGCAAGCGGCACCAGAATTGAAAAAAAGATATTCCATTCGCTTCTTCCCAAGAGCCGGGCGGCATGCACCAGATCGCGGTTAATTTCAGAGAAAGCGGCGCGAGCCGTTTTAACAAGAAACGGTATGGACACAACGGAAGCGGCAATGACAGCTCCTGTTGGCGTAAAGACAATCATGATCCGGAAGTTCTGTTCGAGAAATTTGCCGATCCAGCTCTCCCTGCCGAGCAAAACAAGCAAATAATAGCCCAGCACGGTGGGAGGCAAGACGACAGGCAAGGTTAGCAACGTATCCAAAAAATCGGCCAATCTGCTTCGCGATTGGCTCAGATAATATGCGATCGGCACGCCCAACAGAATGCCCAAGAGGGTCGCCAGCGACGCCACCTTTAGAGACAAAAACAACGGAAAGAAATTCATTTTTTCCACTTTACTTTTTCGCCTCCGGCGGCGGGGCAAATCCGTAGTTTAGCATGATCCGACGCCCTTCCGGACTGTTCACGTACCGGACAAACTCCCGCGCCAATTTTTCCCGGCTTGTCCCTTGCACGACCGCAATGGCCTGATCGAGCGGATCATATAAGCCCGCATCAACGAGCGTGAAACGAACTTCGTCCGGCTTGGCGATCGATTGGGCGATGATCCCGGCTTCCGCGTTTCCGGTCGTGATATAAGTCAATGTATCGGATATATTTTTGCCGTACACAATTTTGTCTTTGATTTGATCCCACACCCCCGCTTTCTCCAGCGCTTGCTTCGCCGCCCGGCCGTATGGCGCGTGATCGGGATTCGCAATGGCAATTTTTTTGATTTCCGGTTGCAGCAAATCTTTCGGTTCGTTGACCCGGACAGAACTTTTGGCCGGTGTGGCCAGGCCAATTCTGCCTTGCGCGTAAAGCTGTGCGGAATCGGCAACGATCTTCCCTTTCTTTTGCAAGTTCTCCACGTAACTGACGTCGGCTGCGGCAAATACGTCGAAGGGAGCGCCGTTTTCGATTTGCTGCGCCAAAGTTCCTGTGGAACCGAAAGTAAACGACACTTTGCTGCCCGTTGACCTTTCAAAGTTCTGTCCGATTTCCTTAAAAGCGAGGGATAAGTCCGCCGCAGCGGCAACCGTCAGCTGGTTTTCCGCCTGGCGATCCTGCGGATTTGTCTGGGAAGGTTGGACGGCGGAATTCCCGCCATTTCCGCATCCCCCGATGCCAAATAACAGGCTGCCGGCCAGCAGAATCGGAAAAAACCATTTTTGTTTCATTTCCTCTCCACACCTTTCATAGAATGTGAATATTTTCTCTCGGAAAGATCGCACAAAACACAACAAAACACAACAAAACAAAAATATGCAGCAAACGAATTGATACTAATTGATATAAAATGATGTTACACAGAATTCTAGCCTATGTTATAATAAATGGCAACCGTTTTGTGAGGAGATGTCACATGCCTGATCATACCTTTTACACGCCGGAAGAAGTGGCCAAAATCTTAAAAATATCAAAGGGTACCGTGTACGATCTGCTTAGGAAAGGAAAAATCCCCTTTTACCGTGTTGGAAAAAAGATAAGAATCAGCCCAATCGATCTGGAGGCATATACGAATCCATCCCACCTGTCAAACCGGGCTACGCCCTCCAACTTTCAGGTTTCGGTCGAAAAACTGGTTTTGGAAAGCCAAGGGTTGATCATTTGCGGGCAGGATATCGTGCTGGACGTTTTAACGCGCCATTTGGAAAAATTCAATCCGATGCTTCGGTCGCTGCGTTCTTACGTGGGAAGCATTGACGGTCTGCTTGCCTTGTACCGGGGAACGGCCAATATTACAGCAACACACTTATGGGACGGAGAATCGGGAGAATACAACATTCCTTATGTCAGACGTCTGCTTCCGGGGCAGCGGGCAGTCATCATCAATCTGGTGTACCGCACGCAAGGTTTCTATGTGGCGCCGGGAAACCCAAAAGGAATTAAAGAGTGGACGGATCTAGCCAATCCGGAAGTCACGTTTGTCAATAGGGAAAAAGGATCGGGCACAAGGGTGCTGCTCGATGAGATGCTGCGCAACCTGCGGATGGATCCGCGACTGATCAAGGGCTACGCAAGGGAAGAAATGAGCCATATTGCCGTAGCCAGCGCCGTGGCCAGAGGCATTGCCGACGTGGGGCTCGGGACGGAAAAGGCAGCCTTGCAGGTGCCGGAGGTGGAGTTCATCCCATTGAAGCAAGAACGCTATGACCTCGTTGTTTGTCGCGACGATTTTGAAACATCCAGTTTTCAGACACTTCTGGCCGTACTCCGGTCACAAGAGTTTTGCGATGAAGTGAAAGGGATGGGCGGATACGATGTGACCAGAACGGGAGAGATCATTGGGGAAATTTAACCGGCATGAGACTGGCAACGGATGAAACGGCGGAAATCCGTGTCCGTTGTCATAAAAGGGACCGCCCTTGGGCGGCCCCTCACAAACAATACATGAAGTACAGACACTCGCTTTCCGTGTCAAACACTCCAATCACAACATCGCCCATTTTCAAAACCCACTTTTTCGATTTTTCCTCGTAAGCGTACACCATCTTTTTACCCTCCTTGACCATTGTCAATGCCCGGATACAGGCAGTAGTATGTAAATCATCTTTCCGTATTCAAAGCCACGGTTTGTCGCGTTGACCTTACAGGATATTCGCTTGGTCTGGAAAATATGAGCGTTCGTGCCGAATTTGCAAAAAAGGATTTTGCCCGGTTGAGGCGAAATTTTCAAGTGAGCAAACATCTCCTGCCCCCCGGGGACGGTTTGCTCATCGCCGGCAGACGCGGCAACAGGCAACCGGCATTGAAATTGCGAATCTCGCAAAATCCTCGTAATATTAAAACAAGAACGTCAATTTTTCTTGCAAGGGGAAATGGTATGCAACTTGAACCTTTTTATATCAGTGAGTCGAAAAAAAGATGCAAAGCGAGAGGCATGAACCCCAACCAGATTCCCATGCCCAAAAATCGCTTGTCCGAGACAGAATTGGAAGCCAGGCGGATGGAATATGATGAAGTCCTGACGGTCACACACTTGTTTGCGGAAAAAATCATGTCCTCGTTAAAAGGCACTCCCGTCTTGATCGTGTTTACGGATGAAGAAGGTTATGTTCTTGAGATGTACGGGGATGAAACCATCAAAAGCGTAATGACACAGACGGGCGTTACATACGGAATTCAAATGGATGAAGAAAATACAGGGACCAATGCAATTTATCTTGCCCTGCAGGAACAGCATCCGATTGAAGTCATCGGCGAACAACATTATCATTTTTTCCTTCGTTCGTCGGCATGCTATTCTGTGCCTTTTCATTTTCCGGAAATCAATAAGGCGGGAACCGTATGCATCATGACATCCATCGACCATCATAGTCCGTACCTATTGACTTTGTTATCGACTATGATGGATTCCGTCGAAAGGGAAATTCTCCTCCGCAGAAACTATCAGAAAAAATATTTGTTGAACCATATGATGATGAACACCTTTCGAAACGGAATCATCATTACGGACCATGCGGGTAATGTCACCGAATTCAACCCGTTTGCCGAAAGGATTATGAATTGCAGCAAAGAAGCTGTCATCGGCCGCTCGATCTTCGAGTTTGAACCGATCGGCAAGTACATTTACGGCGTGCTGAAAAAAGGCGAGAAATACGAAGATATCGAGCTGGCTTTCACCACTTCGCCGCCGCAAAGTTTCGTCTGTCTGTTTGACGCGCTGCCGATTCATGACGATAAATCCAGACTGATCGGCGCATACGCGCAGTTCCGGGATATAACTGACCGCCGCTTGCTCGAAAATCAGGTCATCGTATCGGAGAAACTATCCGCCATCGGTAAACTGGCTGCCGGGCTTGCCCATGAAATCCGCAATCCCCTGACTGCGATCACCGGTTTCATTCAATTGATGAAAAACCGGTTTGCCGCCGACCAGCCGGAAGCCCGGTATATCGAGATTGTCCATAACGAGTTGCTCCGCGTAAACAAATTGGTTTCCAATTTCATCGTAATGGCCAAACCGGGCATTCCCGAAAGAAAATCCTGCGCCATACAGGACATCCTGCAGGAAACCGTCCAGTTTATGGAAAGCCAGGCCATTTTGAAAAATGTGATCATTCAGGCGGAATTCCATGAAGATCCGGTCGTTTCGTTTGTCGACCCGATGCAGATCAAGCAGGTGTTGATCAACCTGATCCAAAACGCGATTGAAGCGATGGTTTCAGGCGGAACCATACATGTCTTACTGGAGAAGGACGAGGACAACAACGAAGTGAAAATCAAAATTTGCGACAGCGGCGTTGGAATGACGGAAGAGGAGATGAAGCAAATCCTCAATCCCTTCTTTACGACGAAGGAAAACGGATTGGGGCTTGGTTTATCCGTATGCTACCGCATTGTCGAGAGTCATAAGGGAAGAATCGAAGTCGCTTCCCAAAAGGGGGAGGGAACCACCTTCACTATCGTATTGCCCATTCAACATCCGACAAATTGAAGTTGCAATGCCACCAAAGAGAGGGGTTTTACGATGAAAACGGTTGCTTCAATCCTGATCGAGCATTTGAAACAGTGGGGAGTCACTCACGTATTCGGTGTTCCCGGAAAACCGGTGGCACCATTTATCCTCGAACTGGGCGACCAAGGAGTCAATTTCGTCTTGTGCCGTCACGAGGCGGGTGCCGGCTATGCGGCCGCCGGCTATGCGTTAAAGAAAAACACGTTGGGCGTCGCTTTGGGAACGTCAGGCCCCGGAGGCACCAACATGTTGTCGGCTGCTGGCCAGGCCAAAGCTTACCATACTCCTGTATTGTTTATCACAGGCCATCCCTCAATGAAAGACACCGGAAAAGCTTTGGCACAAGATTCCACTTTTTTTGGCACCGACCTCGTACATATGTTTGAACCGGTCACCCTGTTCAGCGCCCGCCTGGAAAGGGGAGACCTCCTGCAATCCTATCTTGCGCATGCCGTAGAAAAAGCGTTTACCGGACGCAAAGGGCCTGTTCATCTCTCCATCCCTTCCGATGTGCTTGTGCAAAAAATTCCTTCTTTCTCGCTTCCTCTTCCTTCCGGCGCTCCCAGCGTGTTCTCCGCAGATTTGGAACGGATCATCCCACATCTGCATGCAGCAAAACGCCCCGTTCTCTTTCTCGGAAAAGGGGTCCATCTTGCGGAAGCCTATGAGGAAGTACGCATGCTGGCCGAATATTTCCAGATCCCGGTCATGACCACCCCCGGCGGGAAAGGGGCGTTCCCAACCTGTCACCCGTTGTCGTTGGGCACCTTTGGCGTCGGCGGAACCCCGCAAGCCGGTGCGTATTTGAAATCGGGAGTCGATCTCATGATTGTCATAGGATCAAAGCTAAGCGAAATGTCTTTGGCCGGGCTAACGGTGGACATGTACCCGCACAGGATCATTCAGTTTGACGTGGACCCCACCTTCGCCGGCAAATCCCTGCCTGTTCCCACTTACGTTGTGCATGGCGACGCCAAATCCAATTTGCAAAAACTGTTGGAAGAATTCCATAAAGACCCGCAAATCGCCCCTGTCCGCGAAACTGCCGCCGGACAAGAGAAACTCGGCAATCCTGCGGCACCGGTTGACGAATGCCGCAATTTCGCTGCCCCCGGCTATATAACTGCCGCAGAGACAATGAAGGTGTTGCGCAAATGTTTGCCGGAAGATGCCGTCGTTTTTGGCGATTCTGGTAGCCACAGCTTTTATGCGGTCAGATATTACGATATTTTCCAAGCGGGAACATTTTATTTTGAAGATGTTTTTGCATCTATGGGTCATGCCATCGGGTATGCAATCGGCGCAAAGCTTGCCGCACCCAACCGGACGATCGTTTGTTTAACCGGGGATGGATGCCTGTTTATGCACGGTTCCGAGATTTCCACAGCAGTGAATGAACGGGCTGCAGTCCTATTTGTAGTTCTAAACAACGGAAGATTGGATATGGCCAATAAAGCCATGTATCACAACGTGGGGCGGACGGATGGAACCGTCTACCAAACACCGTTGGATGTGAAGCAATATGCGGAGTCGATGGGGGCAAAGGCCTTTTGCTGCCGCACTGCTGCGGAAATTGAAGCCGCAGTTGCCTGTGCTTTGGCCAATCCGTCTCCTACAGTTATTGAAGTTATGACAGATCCGGAGGAGATTCCGCCCACCCTGGTAAGACGGTGATTCTATATCGGCAAGGGCGCTTTGCAGAGCAAAACCCTCTCGAATGCGTGACTCGGGAGGGTTTTGCCACTGCTTTCGCCTTGCTCCGGATTATTGGACAAACCCGGTTTCCTGCGTGATGTCTTGCCGTACTTGCTGCGGATTGGTGCCGGCAAAGCCCGGTTGCAGCATCGCTTGCGGACCAAACGCAGGCTGAGTCATATTTGCCGTGCCTTGTCCGACGTTCATGTAGCCCTGGCCGGACATACCGTAACGGTATCCGCCCTCCTGTGCGATCTCTTGCCGTACCTGCTGCGGATTGGTGCCGGCAAAGCCCGGTTGCAGCATCGCTTGCGGGCCGAACACGGGCTGGCCGACGGCTGCAAAGCCCGGTTGCTGCCAAGGTTGCGGCATGATTGGCTGGCCGAACGGGGCCTGACCGGCAGTTGCGAAGCCCTGCCATATGTTTGTATAACCGGGACCTGGGATTCCGTAACGGTATCCGCCCTCCTGCGCGATGTCTTGCTGTACTTGCTGCGGATTGGTGCCGGCAAAGCCCGGTTGCAGCATCGCTTGCGGAGCAAACGCCGGTTGGCCGACAGTTGCAACACCCTGCCCGACGTTCGTATAACCTTGACCGGAAATTCCGTAGCGGAACCCGCCGTCCCGTGCAATGTCCTGTCTAACTTGCTGGACGTTGGTTCCGGCGAAACCCGGTTGCAGCATCACTTGCGGACCGAACGCCGGCTGGCCGACAGCAGCAATACCTTGCCCAATGTTCGTATAGCCCGGTTGGAATGCGGATTGCGCAACATACCCTTGCCCAACATTCCAATTGCCTTGCTGCAAACCGGAATAACCAAAACCTCCTTCTTGCGCAATGTCTTGCCGTACTTGTTGCGTACCGGTTCCGGCGAAGCCGGGCTGGAACATCGATTGTGCATTTGTTTGCGGCATTTTTTTGACTCCTCCTTAGAGATCTTTTTGGAATGAGGTAGATTCACGACATGTAGTGTACCCATCGCTTTTTGAAGTATTCTCCTTTTTATGCAATGTTGTTTTTACACAACAGGCTCTTCCCGAATCCCCCCAGCGTCATGTATGATGAAAGAAAGGAGGGGAATGCCCATGTCTTTCGATCTTTTGTCGTTCGTACGGGAAGCGAAGGAGGAATTTGACCGTACGGTAGCTTGCAAACACACTTCGTTCGATGATCTGTATCCGTATATGATGGAGAATCAATCGTTCTTTTGGTATAAACGGCATGCGGCGTGGGCGAGCCTTTTGACCGCGATTCGCATCGCGGACAGTGCCGGTGCCAATTGGCGCGATTTGTTCACGTTCAAACAACTGTCCATGATCACCAACAAGGTGCTTGACAAGCAAGTCCTCGACGAATGGCTGGAAACGAGCAAAGACGAGAGCGACGTGACAGTCGAATAGAATAAACCATTTAAAAAGCTCTGAACTTTTGCGTTCAGAGCTTTTTCTGTGCCGCTTCCGTCACACGCCAAACGGATTGAGCGGCTTTTCCCCGATATAGGAAATGACACTTTTCGTTTCGGTGTAGAGGTTGAGCGTTTCCAGCGCCAGTTCCCGGCCGTAACCCGATTGCTTGTAACCGCCAAACGGAAGTCCCGGAAAGGCGGAAAAAGGCGAATTGATCATGACGATTCCCGCTTTGACTGCGGCCGCCACCCGGTGTGCCTTGGCGAAATCCCGGGTCCAAATCGCCGCCGCCAATCCGTAAATCGAATCGTTGGCCTGGGCAATCACGTCTTTCTCGTCCGAAAATTTGATGATTACGACAACCGGCCCGAAAATCTCTTCCTGCGCCACTCGCATCTTGTTCGTGACGTTCCCGAGAATCGTCGGCATATACCAGTGTCCTTTCGCAAACTCCTCTCCTTCGGGGCGTTTGCCGCCGCACAGGAGAGTCGCTCCTTCTTCCAATCCCAGCTTCACGTACCCGTCGATCACTTTTTCCTGATTGGCGGAAATGACGGCACCCACGTGGGTGTTCGGATCAAAAGGATCGCCGACTTTCAGCTTGTTCGCTTTCTCCACAAAGCGTTCGACGAACCGATCGTAAATCTTTTCGTGGACGAACAACCGGGACCGGGCTTCACAAGATTGTCCGGTGTTGTAAAAAATTCCGAACAACGACCCGTCCACCGCCGCATCCAAATCGGCGTCGTCGAACACGATATTGGGCGATTTTCCGCCCAACTCCAGCGTAACGCGTTTCAAATTGGCTGACGCTTTCGCCATGATGTCCTTCCCGGTGGTTGTCTCGCCGGTAAAGGCAACCTTATCGACATGGGGATGTTCAGCCAGGTAAGAACCGATCACCGCACCGCTTCCGGTGATGACGTTCACCACTCCTTCGGGCACCCCGGCTTCCAGACAGATATCTCCCAGCACCAGCGCCGTGATCGGCGTCAGACTGGCCGGTTTGAGGACAACCGTATTCCCGGCCGCCAAAGCGGGAGCGATCTTCCACGCCGCCATCATCATCGGATAGTTCCAGGGAATGATTTGTGCGCACACACCCACCGGTTCCCGCAGCGTATAATTGAAAAATCCGTTTGGCACCGGGATCGTTTCCCCCGACAGGGTCGTGGTGGCCCCGGCATAAAACTCGAAGTCTTCGATCGCCTGATTGACCTGTCCTTTTGCGGCGGACAGCGATTTTCCGCTGTTGAGAATCTCCAGTTTCACCAACTCGTCAAACTGCTGCCGCATGATTTGTGCGATCTTGTTTAAAATCTGTCCGCGCCTTGCCGCCGAATAGCGGCTCCATTTCCCTTTTTCCAGCGCCGTCCGGGCCGCCTCCACCGCACGGTCCACATCGTCTTTGGTTGCCGCCGCAATTTGCGCCAACGGCTCCCCGGTAGCCGGATTGTATGTCGTAAACGTCTCGCCCGAACTGCTGTCGCAATGTTGTCCGTTAATCAATAGCTGGTAGGTTTCTTTCAGCACGATTGCGTCTCCTTTTCCTTGTTCAATCATTTCAATCCATTCAGTAGACAGGCTTCAATGCCTCAAACGGATTCCTGCAATCTCTGCAATATGCGATGCTGCGGCAGGCTGCCGGTCCGAACAGATTGTCGAGCGTCGTGTTCTTCGAACCGCAAAACGGACATTCGATTTCCCACGAATCGACCGGTTGCCGCGGCGGCGGCGTGATTCCGAACTGCCGCAGCTTCTCCCGTCCCGCTTCCGTAATCCGGTCGGAGGTCCAAGCCGGTTCGAATACGAACCGGACTCGAACCTCCTTCACTTCCGGCACGTCGGACACGCGGTCCACAATGTTTTTTTCAATGATTTTGAGGGCAGGGCAACCGACAAAGGTAGGCGTAAACAGAATCGTCACAACGCCTTCCTCGACCTCCACCCGGTGGATCATGCCCATTTCCACAACGCTGATGCTCGGGATTTCCGGGTCGCTCACTTCCTGCAGCTTCTTCCACACTTCGTTTGCAATCGAGCCCGTAACGGTTGCCATCATCCAATCCCCCTTTTACCAGTTGGCGGCCGGGTCCAACCGGTACACTTCGGAAAGCTCCGCCAACGCGGATTTCAGATCGTCCGTATGTTGCCCCGCGCGGCCGTTGAGATCGCCTTTTTGCGGTTTCCCCGGCCAAGCGATACCGTTCTTTTCAAGGGACTCTTTCGCCCTCTGGGTCCAACGCTGAAGCAGCATCTCTTCGCCTTCCAGCAAGCCGAATTTTACAATCTCTCCGCCGTGCGGCCCGAGCTCAAACAGACCGCCGAGGTCGGCCCAGGTTTTTTCGACCGCGTTCAAAATCCGTTTGCGTGCTTCCTCCGTGCTGTTGGCCAACTGCGAAAACCATACCTGCCAGTGCAGCAGATGGTAGCGCTGTTCAGGCATCATTTTTTTCGCCAGTTGCGCCAGCGGGACAAACGAAGAGTTGGTCAGCGACTCCAAACGCACCTGTTTGAAGAGTTCATAGAAGTACAAGCGTACGACCGTATATCCCCAATCGTACCGGGGATTGTTCAGATAATGCCCCGTTCCGTTGGGACGCTCCGTCAAAATCGCGTTGCGGAATTGATCGGCGCTTCGCAGATGCGCCAAATCGTCCGCTTTGCCCTCGCCGAGCGCTTCCAGCAATTCGTAAAAAGCGGCCGCGTGCCCCATCGTATCCTGGGTAATTGAAGAAAACGCCACGTCCTCTTCAACGTGGGGAGCCAATCCCAACCACTCAGAACCGCGGAAACTCAAAATCAAATCATCGTCAGCCAATTGGTAAAGCAACTCGACAAGCGCGGATTGATACTCCCGGTTTTGCTTCGCCTGTTCCACCGATTCGATGCGCTGCATTTCCGTCCACCTCTCCCACAGTCTTATTTGTTTGACGCCAAGTTCTTTTCGTATTGCTCTTTGTGATAACGCCATCTCGCCTGCAATTCCGCGTATCCCTTGGTCGTCCGGTAATCCTTGTTGTCCATTCGTTCAAGGGCCCAACGCTCTTCCGGCGGAATCACGTGCATGTCCTCGCGCTTCACGACCATCAGATTGTAGCATGGCTCGCGGCGCAGGAAGTTTTCCCTTGCCATCGCCAGCGCCACCTCGTGATTGGGCGCCAGCAGGCTGTATTGCTGGACAAACTGACTCGTTGGCGTTTTCTGGCTAAACACTTCGAAAACGGCGAAATCTTTTTGTTCGTTTTGTTGGTTCACCATTTTGCTTCCTCCCTTACACGGCGGAACGTTGATTGTAAAGCAGCGCGTCCCGTACCCATTGGCTGTCGTCGTAGGACAGTTTGCGCAGCGCCAATCGCTCCTGTGTCTTCGGCCCTTGGCCGCGGATGATCTTTCTCAGTTCCTCCCAGTCGGGCTCCTTGTAGATCCAACGTCCTTCCGCTTCGTCATAGCGGAGCGTTTCATCCGGAAGCGTCAGTCCGATATGCCAAATGTGCGGAACGTACTTGCTGAAGAAAATCTGGCGCAGCTCCTCGTTGCTCTTGGTCCTGATCTTGTACTTGAGGTTGATGTTCTGGTTGCTGGCCATTTTGTCTTCCGGCGGCCCGAAGAACATAACCAGGGCGGGCCACCAACGGTTCAGCGCGTCCTGCAGCATCCGGCGCTGCTCTTTCGTTCCCTCCGCCAATGCCAGCACGATGCTTTCACCGTGCTGCATGTGGAATTTCTCCTCTGCGGTAATCCGCTGCAACACCCGCTGATAGGGAGCGTACGAAGTCTCCAGCAGCATCGTTTGCGTAACGATCGCCGCTCCGTCGACCAACCATCCGATCACACCCGCATCCGACCACTCCGGTACCGGCATATGAAACACGTTGTGGAACTTTAGATCGCCGGAAAAGAGGTCCCTGATAAAATCTTCCCGCGTTTTCCCCAGCGGGGCCGCCAAGTCCTCCGCAACGCGGATCAAAAGCTGGCCGTGGCCCATTTCATCCTGCACTTTCGCCATGATGGCAAGCTTGCGGTGCAGCGTCGGCGCTTTCGGCACCCATTCCTTCTCCGGCAGCGCCCCCATGATTTCACTGATGCCGTGCATCGCAATCAGCTTGATCAACTGGTGGCGGTACTCGTCCGGCATCCAGTCGTCCGCCTCGATTTTTTCGCCGCGCTCGATGCGCGCCATGAACTCTTGATACTTGTCACTCTCGGTTTGTTGACTCAAAGTCGCCTGCATTGCCATGCCAAAAGCTCCTCCCCTCAAGATCTCGATGTGTGATCATTTCGTGAATTTTTATATAACGTTTCTTTAACGTAATATTATCATATTGTAATATAACGGTCAATAAGAATTTTCTAATTTTTTTGTTATATATTTTCCACTCTGCAATCTATTCGCCACGAATGTCCATTTTCGCAATCTCGCTCAACTCGACCGTCATACGCTTCAGCAACTGAATCACCGAAAACAGCTCCTGCACGCCCGTCGCTTGCTGCAGCGTATAATTCGTCGTTTTCTCCATTTCCTTTACGACCGCGGAAATCTGTTCGTTCATTTCGGACAATTGGCGGATGATCGTTTTCGTCGAATCGGACGTCGTGTCGGACAAACGGCGGATTTCTTCGGCAACGATCGAAAATCCGCGGCCGTGCACGCCGGCCCGGGCCGCCTCAATCGCCGCGTTGATGCCAAGGATGTTGATCTGACTGGAAATGGTTTTGATCAAATCGCTCATCTTTGAGGTTTCTTCGATTTTGCTCTGCACCAGATTGGCGGAGGCGTTGACTTCCTGGCTGACGGAAGACAATTCCTGCGAACTCTTGGCGAGTGTCTCCGCATTGTCCAAAATATTGCCGACCGCTTCCGCAAGTTCTTCCGCCATTTGTTCAATCCGGTCCTCGCGGTCGGTTGACATGCCGGTTGACAAACAGCCGACAACCTGCCCGTTTTCAACGATCGGGAATCCGGCGGCGATGTAGGGAATACCGTAAACCTCGCGGGGAACCTTGCGGACGACGTGCCTTTTTTCGTGTACCGCCACATAATTGATGCTTCCCGGCCGTAAAGGATCGCCCGGCTTGATCTTCAAATCCAGCGTGCGTGCCGGATAGTAAGCCAAAAATTTTTCCGTGTCCGTCACACCGATCATGCTGTCGACAATCAACGCTTTGTTCAAGATCGGCACCACGGCCAACAGGCTTTTCATGATTTCTGACAAAAGGACCGACTCCTTTCTTGGCTCCACCGAGACAAATTCAAACAAAGAGGGGGCTGTTGCCCCCCCGCGAGTGCCCCCTGATCCCCTATTTCACCATTTGAAATTTTCCGTTTTTGACTTCCACCATGATCATGCTGTCTTCCGACAATCCGTTGTGGTCGGACGGACTGAATTTAAATTCGCCGGTGACGCCCACATACTTCACATTCTCAAGCGCTTGGGCGAGTTTCGCCGCATCTCCGTTGGCCGCCTTAAGCCCTTCCACCAACAAGTTGAGACCGTCGTAAGCATATCCGGCAAATCCGTCGGGAGCGGTATTGTAAGCCGCGCTGTAGGTTTTTACAAAATCTTTGATGACTGCCGCTTGCGGATCGTTTGCTTCCACCAGGTCGGGCACCAGCAACTTGCCTGCGACCAGCAGCACTCCCTCCGCCGCATCCCCCGCCAGTTCGATGAACTTGCTGTTGGCGCTGCCATGGCTGCTGATAATCGGAACGGTGATGCCCAGTTGTTTGGCTTCTTTTACGATCGTCGCCGGGGCGGGATTGGTGCCGGCCACAATAATCGCTTTGGCGTCGGTCGACTTGATTTTGGTCAACTGGGTGCTCATCGAAGTGTCTTTCGTGCCGTATTTTTCATCGGCAACGATGGTGATGCCGTATTCCGGAGCGAATTTCTTCAACTGTTCCGCCCAACCGCTGCCATACGGGTTGCTGTCATAGAGGATCCCGATTTTGCTGATTCCTTTTTCTTTCAGATATTTGTAGATGCGTTTCGTGCCGTGAATATCCGTATGCGGCGTTTTGAAAATGCCGGAGCGGACCGGGTCGGTGATCTGGTTGGCGGCGGCCATCGAGATCATCGGGATTTTCTCGGCGGTTGCCACTTCCGCCATGCCAAGGGACGGACCGCTGCCGGAAGAACCGAGAACAGCCGCCACTTTATCCTTTGTGATCAACTTTTTGATCGCCTTGACGGCTTCCGTGTTGTCCGACTTGTCGTCTTCAAATACGATTTCCAGCGGTCTGCCGTTCACCCCTCCGGCATCGTTGATTTTTTTCACCTGCATCTCGACAGCCTGTTTTTCAGGCACGCCCAGCGGGCTGTTCGGACCCGTCAGGGAAAAAACGGCTCCCACTTTGATCGGCTCTTTGCTTTGTTTGGCCGCCGGTTGCCCACCGCCGCCCGAGCATGCGGTAAGCATGATCAGGGAAGCGGCAAGCAAGCCGCTCATCCAGTTTCTCGTTTGCTGTTTGAATTTTTTCATCGTCAAAAACCCCCTCGAATCTTGTTAGGATCCGCTCCGCCTTAAGGTTTGTGCGGAGCGGTCTTGTATGTGGTCTTGCATTACCACCTTCAGGCATGGGCTTTCCCTAAATAGGCGGATTGCACCCGCGGATCGCTCGCGATCTCCTGCGCGGGGCCTTCCAGCATCACGGACCCGGTGTGCAGCACGTAAGCCCGGTCGGAAACCGCCAAAGCGGCAATCGCGTTCTGTTCGACCAAAAGGACTGTCGTCCCCCATTTGTCGCGGATTTCCTGGACGATTTGCAAAATCTCTTTTCCTATTAACGGCGCCAAGCCAAGGGAAGGCTCATCCAGCAGCAGGAGTTTCGGTTTTGACAGCAATGCTCGCCCGATGGCCAACATCTGCTGCTGTCCCCCCGACAATGTACCGCCCATTTGCCGCTTGCGTTCTTTTAAAATCGGAAAACGCTGATAGATTTGTTCGATTTCCCGCAGGATGCCTTGCTTTCCGATCTCCTTCATCCGCTGCGACGCGCCGAGCCAAAGATTGTCTTCCACCGACAGCGTGGAGAAAATCTGCCTGCGTTCCGGCACGTGCGCCATCCCTTTGCCGACCACTTTTTCCGCCGGTACGCGGGTAATGTCTTCCCCGGCAAATTCGACCACCCCCTCCTTGGCACCGTGCAAACCGCAGATGCAGTTTAAAAGCGTCGTTTTGCCGGCTCCGTTGGCGCCAAGCAGCGATACGATTTCCCCTTCCGCCACGTGCAGGTTGATGCCGTGCAGCACTTGAACGGGGCCGTAGCGGGCTGTCAGATCCCGCACCTGCAAAATGGTATCCGCCATCATCCTCACCCCCCGACCGCCGCTTCTTGTCCCAAATAAGCGGCGATGACTTTTGGATTTTGCCGAATCGCATCCGGGCTTCCTTCCGCGATTTTCTCGCCCTGGTCCAGAACGACGATTCGGTCGGCCACGCTCATCACCATGTCCATGTCGTGTTCCACCAGCAAAATCGCGGTGCCGCTTGCCTGAATCCGCTTGAACAAGCGGCTCATCCCGGCCGTTTCGGTGTGATTGAGGCCTGCGGCGGGTTCGTCAAGCAGCAGCAGCTTTGGCTCGGCCGCCAGCGCCCGGGCGATTTCCAGCAATCGAAGCTGCCCGTAGGGAAGGCTGCCGGCCGTTTTCCCGGCCAATCCGGCAATTCCCACCTCTTCCAGCAACCGATAGGCCCGCTGGTGCATCTCTCGCTCTTCCCTGCGTGCGCCGCCGGCAGTCAGTCCGCATGCAAGCAAGCCGGATTTGGTGCGGGAATGGAAGCCGACCATCACGTTCTCAAGCACCGTCATATCGTCAAACACTTGGAGATTTTGAAACGTCCGGGCGATTCCCAGGGAAGCGTACTGGAATCCCTTAACGCTTGACATGAGCCGGTTTTCAAAATAAATCTCGCCGTCGGACGGCGGAATCACACCGGATATCATGTTTAACACCGTGCTTTTCCCCGCTCCGTTGGGGCCGATCAAAGCGACCAATTCCCCCGGACGCACGTGAAACTCCACGCCGTTGACGGCCCGCACCCCGCCGAAGATCTTTGAAATCGATTTGACATGCAGCAATTTTTCCATCAGGCCACCGTCTCCATTTCCACATTTTCGGGCCGGACTTCTTCCCGCGCCTGATCACGTCTTTTCCGCATCCGGGATTGCAAGCGCGGAACCAGTCCTTCCGGCATGAACATAATGATCGCGACCAAAATCGCGCCGAAGACGATTGTGTCGACATCCCCTTTCAACCAGGGAAAATGTTCGCCCAAGAGGATCAAAATCTCGCTGATCGCGTCGATGATGACAGCCCCCGCCAAAGCGCCCCAGATGCTGGTCATTCCGCCGATCACGACCATCGTCAGAAATTTGATCGACTCGTGCAACCCAAAGGGTTGCGGATCCAGAATTCCGATAAAATGGGCGTACATCGCACCCGAGATCCCGGCAAACATGCCGCTGACCACAAACGCGCTCAATTTGAAGCGGGCAACGTCAATCCCCATCGAGGTGGCGGCAATCTCGCTTTTGTGAATGGCGCGGTAAGCTCGCCCCACCCTGGAATTCATGATATTCAACGAAAACACCAGAACCAGCGTCACGACCGTCCACACCAGATAATAAAGACTGGTCTCACTTTCCCCGAATCCCGCAATCGTAAGGGGAGGAATGCCGATCATGCCGTTGGCTCCGCCCGTGACGGACTCCCATTCCGCGATTGCAATCTGCACGATATATCCGAATGCGAGAGTCGCCATTGCCAGGTAATACCCCTGCAAGCCCGCTATGGCACGTGCGACGACGAAAGCGATGATACCGGGGATAACCGCCCCCACGATTACTCCCACAACGGGATGGGCTCCGTATTTAACGGAAAGTATGGCGGATGTGTAAGCGCCAATCCCCCAGAATCCCGCTTGCCCGAGGGAGATCTGCCCCGCCAGCCCCATTACGAGTCCCAATCCGATGGCAACAATCGCATGCAGGCCGATCACGATGCCCACGGAACGGTAATAGTCGTCTCCCAGCAAAATCGGGAACAGCAGGACGATCAGCAGATAGACGGCAAAGGCCGGTCGGAAAGTTTTGAATTTTGACAGCACCTTACAAGCCTCCTTTCCCGACGCTTCGCTCACCGAACAGCCCTGTCGGCTTGATCAGCAGCACCGCGATCAGGACCAAAAACGCCACTGCATCCTTGACGCCGGAACTGATCAATCCCGCCCCCAGCGATTCCATGAGCCCGAGCAGCAATCCCGCCACGGTGGCGCCGATCGGACTTCCCAATCCGCCGAAAATCGCAGCCGAAAACCCTTTTACCCCCAACAGCATGCCGACATCGTAGGACGTTACGTTTAACGGAGCGATCACAATTCCCGCCAGAGCGCCTGTTCCCGCGCTGATGGCAAATGCCAGCATCGCCATCTTCGACGGACTGACCCCCATCAGTCTCGCAGCCAGCGGATTGACCGAACAGGCTTTGATTTTCCTGCCGGTCATCGTTTTTTCCATCAGGTACCACAGCCCGGTCAAGATGATCAGCACGGACAATACAACCCACACGCTTTGCTGCGCGATGCTCACGCCTGCGAAAGAGATCGGTTCGCTGCCGGTCAACGGCTGCAGCGTGTAAGAGTCCTTTCCCCATACTTGACTCGCGATGCCCCGGATCAAGATCGACACGCCGATGGTCAAGATGATCAGGCTCAAAGGAGTCGCTTTTTTGGCGAGCCCGATAATATACTTCTGTATCAGAACACCAAGGCCCGTGACGAGCAGGATGGCCAGCGGGATCGCGGCTCCGTAGGGCACCTTCAGGCTGATGAAGGTTACGGTCAGCATGCTCCCAAGCATCAAAAATTCGCCCTGTGCCAGATTGATCACCTTGCTGACGTTGTAAATCGTCACAAAACCGACCGCGACGATCGCATACACGCCTCCGACGACCAGGCCGTTTACTATATATTGCAAAAATTCAGTCATCATATCCCCCTCCTTGTCCCTGAAGCGTTTCCGTATTTTTTTAGGGGAAAAGGGAGGCTGCAATCATGCGTTTCAGTGTCAGCCTCCAATTCCGTTGTTACATAGCGCTTACTTTGTCCGGTGCGGCCTCGAAGACGCTGCGGAAAAACCGGACGGCACCAGGATCAAGCAACGCGTAATAGTTGCGGAACAATTCATCCGCGTCCCTGCCTACCCAAAAATCGGGCAACAGCTCCTCCGGGAGGCTCGGGTCGATAAACAGGAACTTGCGGTATTCATGCACCAGTTCCGTCTTTTCCACAAAACATTCGCTGTCCGAAATCTTCCGGTTCTTCTTCACATTTTCCAGCAGCGCCTCGTATTTCGGGCGATAACGGTCGATAAAATCCTTGTAGGCGGCGTTGATTTCGTCCAGATTCCAGCACTTTTCCACCAATTGCCGGTGATTGCTGAACCCCATGTGTTCGGAAACGAAGATCTCCACACACTCGGCGATCTGGTAGGTCTCCGCAATCTCTTTCACGCGTTCCACCAAGTTATGCGGGCTGATCCAGACGCTGTTGGCAAGCATTCCGAACCCCATCCACGCCAATTCCTTGCGGAATTGATCGCGCATCGCCCGCTGTTTTTCCGGAATGTTGTAAGTGGTGATGCACCATTTACCGTCCCATTTGGCGGGCGTTTGTTTGTAAATCCGGGCGGCGGCTTCGTTTAACCGCTTTTGGCCGCGCGGAGTCAAAGAATAGTAGGAGCGGTTCCCGATTTTGCGCGATTTCAGCCACCCCTGGCTGACAATGCGGGAAATCGCCACTCGAACCGCCTGTTCGGTCATGCCGAACTCTCCCATCAGCCGGGTTAAGCTGCCAACCCAGATTTCACCCCCGTGCTGCCGCACATATTCACCGTATATGGTAAAAAGCAGCGATTGCGGTTTCAATTGATTCACTCCGTTTCCCTTTGGCGTTACCGCGGCATACATGCCAGACTGTCATATATGCTCGCCTGTCATATACAGCAAATATATATCAATTGCGGAACGGAGTGAATAAATAGCATTAGATTTTGTCGGAAAATGTTCAAAAATTCGCACCCCGAATATCTGTTAAACCTTCTCACACCCTTTGTATAATGAAATTGAAACGTATATATTAATAACTGTTACATTTCTACCAGGCCGGAACTTCGTCCGGAATGCGTCAACCGAAAGGAGACGGGTGAAATGACTGTTGCGACAAGAGTGAAAAAGCAATATCCCTGCTCGGAACACATCATTCACATTGACAGCGCTGCGGCCAAGAATTACGAGTTGGTCACCTGGCATTTTCCCAACGGACACATGGTGCAACTGATCATCCATTCCCCGGAAGACGCGGAGTTGTACGCGATGTCGCCGTCTCTGGTGCTGCCGGAGGAAGGAGAATCGGGCCAATTTTACACGGCTTCGGAAATCGAATTGTTTCTCACAAGGGTCCGCAATTCCTGATTGATGCGGATTTCCTACATCCGTTCGATAATCGTGGCAATTCCCTGTCCGACTCCGATGCACATGGTGGCCAAACCGTAACGGGCGTTTTGCCGCTCCATTTCGTTCAACAACGTTGTGAGGATCCGGGCTCCGCTGCACCCGAGGGGATGTCCGAGCGCAATCGCGCCACCGTTGACATTCACCCGTTCCATATCGAGCCCCAATTCCCTGATGCAAGCCAATGATTGGGCGGCAAACGCTTCGTTCAGTTCGATCAGGTCAATGTCTTCCATACGCAAACCGGCCAACTGCAATGCCTTGCGGGTGGCGGGAACAGGCCCGATCCCCATAACCGACGGGTCGACGCCCGCAACGGCGGAGGCCACAACGCGTGCTCTCGGTTTCAGCCCGAGCTGAACCGCCGTTTCCTGCTCCATTAACAGGAGTGCAGCCGCACCGTCGTTAACGCCTGACGAATTCCCCGCCGTAACCGTTCCCCCTTGCCGGAAAGCGGGTTTCAGCTTGGCCAATTGCTCCAGGGTCGTATCCGGGCGCGGATGTTCGTCCTGCTCAAAAATGGTGACTTCCCCTTTGCGGCCTGGCACTTCAACCGGGACAATCTCGCTTTTGAATTTGCCTTCCGCTAGCGCTTTTGCATATTTCTTCTGGCTTGCAAGGGCGAATTGATCCTGGTCCTCCCGGCTGATGCAAAACCGCTCGGCCACATTTTCAGCCGTTTCGCCCATGCTGTAGGGATAATACATATCCGCCAGCTTTGGATTGACAAACCGCCAGCCGATCGTTGTGTCAAACATCTCCAAGTTGCCGCGCGGATACGCGCTGCCCGGTTTCGCCATGACAAACGGCGCCCGCGTCATGCTTTCCGTACCGCCGCCGATATACACGTTGCCCCGCCCCGCCGCAATCGCGTTGGCGCACTGATTGACCGCCTCAAGTCCCGAACCGCACAGGCGATTCACGGTGACACCCGGTACCGTGACAGGCAGCCCCGCCAATAGGACCGACATGCGTGCCACATCCCGGTTGTCTTCCCCCGCCTGGTTGGCGCAGCCGAAGATGACGTCGTCAATCAATCCGGGATCGATGGGGTTTCGCTCCAACAGTTTGCGGATCACAACCGCTCCCAAATCGTCCGGGCGAACGTCTTTCAAAGCTCCTCCGTACCGGCCGATCGCCGTTCTCACCGCATCCACAATCACGGGTGTTCCCATACGCCATCCTCCTCATCTTCAACCGCCGGTTCCGTTTCGTACCGGTAAAAACCTTGTCCGCTGCGAATTCCCACTCTTCCCGCCAGCACCATCTTGCGCAGCAGCGGCGCGGGCCTGTACCGTTCTTCGGCGAGATCGCGATGCAGACCGCGAATGACCGAATACACCTCTTCCAGGCCGATCCGGTCGGCCCATTCCAGTGGACCGTAGGGGTAGTTGGTGCCTTTTTTCATCGCAACATCGATGTCTTCCGGGGTTGCCGTCCCTTCCATCACGGTAAAAGCCGCCTCGTTGACAATCAACGACAAGACCCGCGGAAACACCAGTCCGACTTCATCTTCCACCACAGCCGTTTTTTTCCCGAGGGAGCGAAACAAGCTTTCCGCCTGTTCCACCGTTGCAGCCGCTGTCTGCAAAGCGGGGGCGAGTTCGATCAAGCGCCTCTCCGCAAGCGGAACGAAAGTGCCAAAACCGCAAACCCGCTGCGGATGCCTCAGCCATGAGGCGACTTCGGTTGCCGTAACCGCCAAGGAAGTGGTAACGATCGGAACGTCGGGCGCCAGTGCCTGGTCGAGCCTTTGGACAACCGATTTTTTCAGGTCCAGATCAAAATTGGTCACTTCCACCGCCCATTGAATCCCTTCCCGGTGTTCTTCCAACTGTTCGTAAGACACGACCTGATAATTGTTTCGCTCGAACGTTTCTTTCAAATCCGCTTGCAGAGGGCTTCTGCCAGCCAGCAGAACCATGTTACCCGTTGTAGTCATAGAAACCCTCCCCCGACTTTCTGCCGATGGTTCCCGCCTGCACCATCCGCTGCTGAATCCGGCTCGGCCTGAACCGTCCATCGTGGAAAAAACCGGTGTAGACGGATTCGGTCACGGCAAAGTTGACATCGATGCCGATCAGGTCCTGCAGTTCAAAGGGCCCCATTTTAAAACCGCCGGCTTCCTTCAAAATCTCGTCGATTGTCTCGACGGCCGCGATCCGGTCGCCGAGGATGCGCAGCGACTCGTTGTAGTAAGGGCGTGCCACGCGGTTTACGATAAACCCCGGCGTATCGTTGGCGAGCACCGGGACCTTCCCGAGATCCTCGGCAAATCGATAGACAAATTCAACCTGTTTGGCTCCCGACTTCTTCCCGCGGATCACTTCCACCAGCGGCATGACCGGCGCCGGATTGAAAAAATGCAGCCCGAGAATCCGTTCCGGGTGAGCCAGCCCCCCCGCGATTTCCGTGATGGAAAGCGACGAGGTGTTGCTCAGCAGCAGCGCGTCCGCCCGGCAAATTTCCGTCAGGGACCGGAAAATCGATTTTTTCAAATCCAGACGTTCGGACACCGCTTCGATCACAAGATCGCAATCGGCAAAAGACTTCATGTCCCGCACCGGAGCGATCAATCGGTACGTGCTGTCTTTCTGCCGTTCGCTGAGCTTGCCCTTTTCCACATCTCTGGAAAGGGTGGAAAGCAGATAGGATTGGGCATTTTCCAAAACGGCCGGATTGGCGTCATGGATCGACACGCGGTGCCCTTTTCTTGCGCAGACGAGGGCGATCCCCGCTCCCATGGTGCCTGCTCCGACGATGCCGACATGATAAGCAGCCACAAGACTCCCCCTTTTCCTGTCAACCTATTTTCCTTTGAACACGGGAGCCCTTTTTTCAAAAAAGGCTCTTACACCTTCCCTGTGATCTTCCGTATTTCCTGCGATTTCTTGCGCAAACGCCTCATATTCCAACGCGTCTTCCAGGGTCATATGCAGTCCTCTGTACATCGCACGCTTGATCAAGCCGATCGCTTTCGTCGGAAGTTTTGCCAGTTTACGGGCGTACTCCATTACTTCGGACTCAAATGTGTCCGCCGGATACACCTTGTTGACGAGGCCGATCCGGTAAGCTTCGTCCGCCGGCACTTTATCGCCGGTAAACGCCAGTTCCAACGCTTTGCCGATTCCGACAATTCGCGGCAGGAAATAACATCCGCCGGAGTCCGGCACCAATCCGATGTTCACAAACACATTGGCAAAAGAAGCTTTTTCGGAAGCAAGCCGCAGATCGCTCGCCAGCGCCAGGCTCATCCCGGCTCCCGCGGCAACCCCGTTGACGGCGGCAATGACCGGTTTTTCCATCGACTGCATCTGCAGAATCACCGGGTTGTACCGTTTACGAAGGAACTCTCCGAAATCCACTTCCCCTGCCTGCACTTCCCCCAGATCCTGCCCCGCGTTAAACGCTTTCCCGGCGCCGGTCAGCACGACGCAGCGGACGTTTTCGTCTTTGTCGACGCGCTTCAGGGCGTCCAGGAGCTCCTTGTGCATCTGTTCGGTGAAAGCGTTGAATTTGTCCGGTCGGTTCAGTGTAATCTTCGCAACGCCATCGACCGCTTCATACAAGATGGTCTCGTACATGTTGACACCCCCCTACCGTCCCGTAAAATGCGGTTTGCGTTTTTCGACAAAGGCTCTCATCCCTTCCGCCTTGTCCTCGGTGGCAAACAGCAGATAGAAACAGTTGCGCTCATACTCCATGCCTTCGTCGAGCGGATTGTCGATGGCTTTCAGCACCGATTTTTTGATCAGCCGAACGGCAACCGGGGGTTGAGCGGCGATTTTCTTGGCGAGTTTCAAAGCTTCCCGGAAGTGCGCCCCAACCGGAACCACTTTGTTGACGAGACCCCAGGCAAAGGCTTCGTCGGCCGAAATCGGTTCGCCGGTCAAGAGCATTTCCATCGCCTTGACTTTTCCCACCGTTTTGGTCAACCGCTGGGTTCCGCCAGCGCCCGGCATTACGCCCAGCTTCACTTCCGGCTGCCCGATCCTCGCAGTTTCGGAAGCGATCACGATGTCGCAATTCATCATCAATTCACAGCCGCCTCCGAGAACAAATCCGCTGACCGCCGCGATGATCGGCTTGGAGATCTTGGCGATCCGGTCCCATACGGCAAACTGGTCTTTCAGCAGCATCGGGATGGCAGCCTCATCCGCCATTTCGGCAATATCGGCTCCCGCTGCAAACGCTTTCTCGTTTCCGGTGAGAAGGATCACCCGGATCGCATCGTCCCGGTCCATGCGTTCCATCTCTGCCACGATTTCATCCACCATTTGCAGGTTTAACGCGTTCAAAACCTCGGGACGGTTCAGAGTCAAAATGCCAACTGATTGGTCGACCGATACTCTGATAAACTGATAGTCCATCCGATTCCCCCACTTTCGGCTCCAGCCTCATTTGCCGCTCAACACTTTGTTCCGGTTGTCGACAATGCGGATCGCTTTTCCTTCGCTGCGGGGGATCGTATTCGGTTCGTTCACCTTCAGCAGCACGGTTACCCCCAACGTGTTTTTCATCGCGTGGCCGATCTCTTTCATTAACCGGGCCACTCCGCTGTGCTGGAGGTCCGCAACTTCCCGCATAAACTCCGGCGTCAGCTCGCAGTGCACTTCAAACCGGTCCAACGCGCCTTCCCGTTCAACGACCACCTGATAGTGCGGGGCCAACTGTTTGAAACTCAGCAGAACCGACTCGATTTCCGTCGGGAACACGTTCACTCCGCGAATAATCAGCATATCGTCGACCCGCCCCTTGATCCGCGACATGCGGAGGGTGGTGCGTCCGCACTTGCACTTCTCCGGGTTCAGGGAAGCGATGTCCCCCGTGCGGTAACGGATGACCGGAAACGCTTCCTTAGTCAGGGAGGTAAAGACGAGTTCCCCCTCTTCTCCGTACGGCAGCACTTCACCCGTGTCCGGATTGACAATTTCCGCCAAAAAGTGGTCTTCCGCGATATGCAAGCCGTCCTGTGCCTCGTAGCATTCAATCGAGACCCCGGGGCCCATCACTTCGCTCAAGCCGTAAATGTCGACCGCTTTGATGCCGAGTCTTTCCTCAAGCTGTTCGCGCATTTCCTCCGACCAGGGTTCCGCTCCGAAAATCCCGTATTCCAGCGTCGTTTGCCGCGGATCCAATCCCATCCGTTCCATCTCTTCCACAATGTTGAGGATATAGGAGGGAGTGCCCGAAATGCCGCGCGGCTTGAAATCCTGAATCAAGGTGATCTGCCGGGGCGTGTTCCCGCCGGATACCGGCACCGCGACAGCCCCCAAATATTCGATCCCGTAATGAAGCCCGAGTCCTCCGGTGAACAACCCGTAACCGTACGCGTTGTGGAAAATATCGCCTGGCCGCCCGCCCGCGCAACAGATGGCTCTGGCGACGATCTCCGACCAGTTTGCGATGTCGTTTTTCGTGTATCCCACTACGGTCGGCTTGCCTTTGGTGCCGGAGGAACCGTGGATGCGGACCACTTCTTTCATATCGACCGCAAACAGGTTAAACGGATAATTTTCGCGCAAATCGGTCTTCTTCATAAACGGAAGCCGCTCTATATCCCCGAGGCTCTTGATGTCTTCCGGTTTGACTCCCGCTTTGTCAAACGCTTGCTTGTGAAAAGGTACATTGCGGTATGCCCGCGCAACGACTTCTTTCAGCCTTTCCAGTTGAAGTTTTTGCATTTGCTCGCGGGACATGGTTTCCATTTCCACATTAAAGATCATTTTGCTGGTGGCCCCCCTTTTCCAAAACTTGTTGTCACTCGCCGAGGAATACCGGCTTTCTCTTTTCGCGAAACGCTTCCAGCGCTTCGATCCGATCCTTTGTCGGGATGATCACTTCATACGCTTTCGTTTCCAGATCCAGCCCGCTTTGCAGATCGGAACTGTACCCCCTGTCGATCGCGTATTTCGCTTGGTACACGGCCAACGGAGCGTTGGCAAGAATCTCGTCGGCCAAACTTCGGCACATCTCCTCCAAATGTTGTTGATGCACCGCCACACCGTTGAGAATCCCGTACTCCAGCGCTTCTTGCGCCGTAATTTTGCGGGCGGTAAGGATCAATTCCTTCGCTTTCGAAGGACCGATCAACCGCGGCAGACGCTGCGTGCCGCCCGCGCCGGGAATGATCCCCAGGCTTACCTCGGTCAATCCCAGCTTCGCTTCCCGCACGGCAAACCTGAAATCGCAGGCCAAGGCCAGCTCGAATCCTCCGCCGAACGCGTATCCGTTGATCGCCGCAATCGTCGGCTGCGGGAGCCGCTCCAACGCGGAAAATAGGTCCCTGATTTTCCGCACGTTACGCCGCACCTGCTGCTCGTTCAGCGTCCTGCGCTCCTTCAAATCCGCTCCGGCGCAAAACGCCTTGCCGGAGGCGCTGACGATCACCACCCGCGTTCCCTTGATGTCTTGCTGCAATTCCTCGAGAATCTCGCCAAGCCTTACCAGCGTCGGATAATCCAGCGCGTTCAGTTCATCGGGCCGGTTTAACTTGACGATCCCCAAATATCCGTGTCGTTCCAACAGCACATTGTCTCTTTCCATACGAGTTCCCTCAAAATCCAGATAATTTGCCGATCGTTGTTTTTGCCAATCTATAATCTATTGTGATTGTCCGGGCTTGACGTGGGCGTAGGTTCCCAGCGCAACTGCCACCAACTCGCCATCGCCAGTCATGATGCGGGCTTCCATGACAATCAGCCTGGAGCCCCGTTTCAGAACCTTCGATTCCGCAATCAACAGGTCGCCTCGCGCCGGGGCGAGATAACTCACTTTGCTTTCCACCGTTACACATTGCTGGACCCCGTCGATATGGGGGGCCGCCCCGTGTCCCATGGCGACATCCGCCAGTGTGCTGGTGACCCCGCCGTGCACCACACCCTCAATGCTGTTGTAAAATTCGGGGCGAATTTTCAATACGGCGGTACACCCTTTGTCATCCGCGCGTTGGATCTCGATGCCCAAATAGTGATTAAATCGGTTTTTGGTCTCATAGTTTGCCACGCTGCAACCGGTATTGTTCATCGTACACCTCCCCCGTCCGATTGGACGGAATCCTTTTCGACCGTCCGGTCGATCGGAACAAAGTATTCGTTTTTCCGGTAGGCCAGCGCATCAAGTATCGCAACGGGTCCCTGTTCGTTTTCGACGCGAATCCGGTACCAGGAGATCCGGTTTGTGCGATTTTCTTCCACCGCCGTCGCCCGTAGCCGGGTTCCTTTCTTGCTGGCGGCAAGGTACCCGATATTCATCGACAGGGCGACTGAAGTCTTTCCGTAAGAATTGCTGGCCACGGCAAAAACAAAATCGGCCAGAGCGAAGATCACGGCACCGTGAGTCGTCCCGTGGGCATTCAACATGTCGTCGGTCACTTCCAGTTCCGCGGTCGCCCTCCCTTCGCCGACTTCCACCAGCTTCATTCCAAGAAACCGGGCAAACGGGTCCTGTCTCAGTTTCTCGCAAATTTGCTCGTAATATTGTTTGTGAATTGCCGCGTCATCAAGCTGTGTCTGCATGGAACCACCTACACGACTTCCGCAAAATGCATCGTCACCAATTTGCCGGCAAACCCCATCAAATCTTTGCCCGCCGCGCGGCCTTCCGGGGACGACAAGGCGTTTGCCAACGCTTCTCTGTTCTCAAAGTACATTTCGGCGATCAGGTGAAGATCGCTCTCTCCCATCGGGGTCCCGTAGATTTTATTGACTTCCAGCTTTAAAAGACCCGGCATCTTTTCGGCCAGCGGAGCATGTGTATTGTAGTAATGCCGGTCGAATTCCTCCACGTTCTCCGGTTTGCGGTAGATTGCTACCAATTTGACCATCTCGATTCCTCCCGATTGGATGATGACAACGTGAAGTCAGTTAAAGATAAAAATATAACAGAAAAAAGTATAACGTTATTATCACGTTGTCTTTGTAATCAGTATAATATCGAACTTATTTTTGAGTCAATGTATTTTTCTGTCATTTCAGAAGAGTGGCGTAAATAAAATAACAGCCGCAGGTGAAGGCACACCTACGGCCTGTATCATGCATAAGGGAAGAAATTCACGATGAGCTTGCTCCCTTGAACTTATCAACGCTTTCTTTTAAACTCTCCGACATTTTCTTTAAGGATTCGAGCACGTTTACAAAATCCTCAATACTCGCGGTCTGTTCCTCGGAAGCGGCCGAAACGTTTTGCAGATTTCCCGCCACATTTTGCGAGAGGGTCGTGATTTTTCCGAAGGATTCGTTGATGTTCAGAATCCCTTTGTTGATGCCTTCAATTTTTTCCGCAAACTGCTTGATCTCTTCCGTGATATTTTGCACCGAATTGGATATGTCCATAAAGGAATCTCCCGCTTTGTTCACCAAGGCCATCCCGTCCTGTACGGCACTGATGCTGTCTTTCGTGGAAGATACCGCAATGTTTGCATTTTTTTGAATCTCTTTGACGATCGCCTGAATCTTGGTTGCCGCATTGGACGATTGATCCGCCAATTTTCTCACTTCCCCAGCGACCACCGCGAACCCACGGCCCGCTTCCCCCGCTCTCGCAGCCTCAATCGACGCGTTTAAAGCAAGCAAGTTTGTTTGTTCCGCAAATTCGTTAATCAATGCCACCATGTCTTGAATTTCGTTTGACTGCCTCTCCAGAAGGTTGATAATCGCAAAAGCTTCATCCGCTTTCCTGTTGATGAATTCCATTTGTCTGATGGTGTCTTTCACGACTTTATTGCCGTTACCCGCCCTCCTGCTTGCTTCATTGGATTCTGTTTCGATTTCTTTGATTTGCGTGGTGATCTCCTTCGTCTTTTTGGAGATTTGTTCCACGTCGTTTAACGATTCCAAAGCATGTGCCGCTTGTTCACCCGATGCATTTGCCACTTCCTGAATATTTTTGGACACGAAATTGGCCGCGCTTTCGATTTCCTTCGACGTGACGGCAATTTGTTCCGCGGTTGTCTTGACAAGCAATGCATGGTGATTTATACTTTGAATCATATTCTTGATCTGTGCCACCATTTCGTTTATGTCGTTTGTCAATCTTCCGATTTCGTCGTTTGCTTTTGCAACAGGCGGTTTAGCCGTCAGATCGCCCCGTGTCACCTTTCTTGAAAACTCGCTTAACGCTTGTAACGGTTTGATGGTAAACCGCACATAAGCGATTAAAACGACCCCTCCCGCCAAAAGAGAAATTGCCACTATCAGCAAAGTAAAGCCGATCAAATCCCAAGTTCGTTTCTTAACGATTTCTTCTTTAAAATCGATCGCATTCAAGGCGATGATCTCAGCCTTTGTGTCCCCGTTCTTGTAAATGGGCGCGTATCCGGTTAACCGTTTCTCCCCGTTCAAAACATACACTTCGGAAAAAGCAGGGTGTCTCATGGTTTGAATTTCTTCCACCGCATGTTTGTCTATGTAGTGGTTGTCACCCGCCTTAAAGCCCGCTTTCTTCATGTTGTCGTCAACCGCCAACAACTTGCCACTGAGATCGATCACGTATTGTGCGTCAAAGATTCTCTTTTGATGTGTGGTCCAGTTTAACTGGGTTTCTGTTTTTTCAAGACTGCGCTGGTTTCCGGTTTTCAATTCTTCGATTTCGTTCGGGTTCAGCAATCCCAAGGTGATGTTGGCACATCCGAACAACTCGACACCCGCCGCCTCCTTCACCTTGTTGTAACTGTAGGTGTACCCCAGCGTCGCAATCAAAGCGACCGTCAGCAGGATGGAGGCCGCAATGATCGCCCCGATCTTTGTGGCAACTCCAAAATGATTAAATTTGTTTAACATCAAAATCCCTCCCCCGCATAAGTGTTTTCGGTCAGATTTTATGACGCCCGTATTCCGGGCTTATTCTTTTCCCGCCAATCGACTAACCTCCTCCACGACACGCTTTCCCTCAAAGGGCTTAACCAGAAACCCCTTTGCGCCAGACCGAACCGCTTCCATCACCATTGCCTGTTGTCCCATCGCCGAGCACATCACAATTTGGGCCGCAGGATCGATTGCAATGATGGCCTGTACCGCTTCGATCCCATTCATGTCCGGCATGGTGATATCCATTGTCACAACATCCGGCCGAACCAGCTTATACTTTTCCACCGCGTCTCTCCCGTTTACTGCCTCGATGACTTCAAAACCTGCTTCACTGAGAATTTTCCCAAGCATCGTACGCATAAATGCGGCGTCGTCAACAACTAGCACTTTCTTGGCCATAGTACACCCCTTCAATTCTCTTCCAAAATAAGGACGATATTCATGCCGCCGATTTCGTTGATCCGCAGCGGAACAATGGCAGCCCTGCGAAAACCCGCCAGTTTCGCTGCGCCTACCATGACCGTAGGCGGTGTGATGTCAAGCGAGACCCCTTGCTCCGCCAGATAAGTTGACATGTTGCCTGCAATCATGTTTCCGATTTCTCCTACAAAGGATTCCAGCATCTCCCTGTCCAGAACCATTCCGTACATGGTTTCTCCCAATCTCCGAAACATTTCTGTGCGCCCTTCGATTACAAGCCGTCCCCGGATACTCCCGGTCAGGCCGATCAGGACTCCGAGTTCCGGTTGGAATATGGAGCCTTCCGCGATCTGCAGCGCATCTCTTTCAAACGGGAGGGGCAAAACGGTCTTTGCCGCCGTCAAGGTTCCATTCAAAACCTCTGGCAATTCGATATGGAGCGACATAACAAATCCCCCTCAACTCAATTAATTTTTCAATGTGCCCGTTCCAAATCCGACAACAACCGATCCAGGTTTTCCACAACCTGCTGCGACGCTTGCTCCAGTTCAAGCAGGCGCTTTTCCGCTTCCGCACGGTTGTCCTCGCGGATCAGCCGGTAAATTTCCGCCGCCAGCCGGTGCACCTGTTGGTGCGGTTCCTCGATGGCGCGGAAAGAAGCAAGGGAGGACAAGGTTGCCCGGTTCCGGGCCTGGTCATACCATCGGCCTAACCGGCAGTGGTGATGATCGACGAGTTGTTTTTCATCGACCACATGGTAGCCTAGCATCATGTTGTACAGCCACCACTTCCACAGGAGATGTTCCGTTTTGGCGATACGCACCAACTGGTGGTCGTGCAGTCTGGCAATCTGTTGAACGAGAGCGAGGCGCAGGCGGTTGACCTTGACACTGGTCTGATAGATTTGCTCTCCCATTGTATCCACTTGTTCTTTCGCGTGGAACGTGTCATCCAGCACGTGGCTGATGCGCCTGGTGATTTCTTCGGTGGCTGCCGCCTGTTCCTCGGTGTTGGCGGCAATGTTGCTGGTAAATCCGCTCGTTTGTTCGACTTTGCCAACAATTTCTCCCAACTTTTGCATGGCATCCTGCGACTGCTCCACCCGGACACGGAGTTCGTTCACAACCTGGTCGGTGAGATCCCGAACCAACTGGGATTCCCGTTGCACCTGCTCAATCATGGCCGTAATTTGGTGGATCGATTGTTTGGTTTGGTCGGCAAGCGACCGCACCTCCGCGGCAACAACGGAAAATCCCCGGCCGTGTTCCCCCGCCCGCGCCGCTTCGATCGCGGCGTTTAGCGCTAACAAGTTCGTCTGCTCGGCGATGTTGCGGATGAAGTCGGCCACTTGGGAGATCTTCTCCGTTGCGGCCGACAATGAATCCACTTTCTCCTGCATGGTCGCAAACAAATCGCCAAGTGACAGGATCCCGCGCAGGGATTCTTCAATCTCCCGCCGACCGGTGACAACATCCTGGACGGCATGGTCGGAATAATCGGCCACCTGGACGGCGTAATCGGCCACCTCTTTGACGGAGGCGGACAATTGCTGGGCCGCAGCGCTGATTCCTTCCGCATTGGCGGCGGTGTTTTGGACGGTTTCCAGCACTTTCTTCAGAGAGTCGATATTCAATATCAGTTCCGTCACACCCGAGACGCTCTCAATGTGCCTGTAATTGTTCTCGTCTTCATAAGCCTCCATAACGAGTTGCATATCCATGGTAATCACTTTCAGGAATGACAACAGAACGTCAGCCAAATGTTTTGGATGTTTCGCATATTTATGGACAAGAACGGGGACGAGATACTCGTACAGTCTGACATAGGACCCGAGATACCATTCAGCCGACAGTTGAATCCGACTGTGCATTTTGCCGATGCTTAGGCGGCTGTCGATAAATGGCAGGTCAATTTGCTCAATGGTGCAGAGCGACTGAAAATAGCGGATGAATGTTTGCGTCAGGCGGTCCCGATTGCTGTGCTGGTCTATGATGCTTTGCAACCGCGGAAAGCGTTCAATCATGTCATAATGACGCTCCGCTATTTTTCTGAGTATTCCATCCATTACATCCTTGATGTCTCTCATGTTTTCAAGGTCTCGTTGAAACAATTGCAAGAACCGCAGTTTTTCCTTCATCCGCTCGGTCGTTTCGATGTCGGGTTCCCCAATCGGTTGAACTTCGTTCAACTCTCTGTTTCCCTGTAAAAGTTTCAGCATGACGGCCTTCCCCTTGCCTGGATGTTCTTCAAGGCAAAAAAACGAACAATATCCAAAGATATTGGCCGGTTGCGCTACTCGCTCCCAACTGTCCAAGCGCCCAATTCCGGACAGTTTTTCATCGCTTCCAAATTTTAAAGTTCTCAATCACATTATCACCATATCGTCAAATTGGCGACTCGTCAATACCCCAATTGCGATCAACGCGTACTGAAAAGCGCAGTTGTTGCAAATTCAAAAGTTCTTTTTGCTGTCCAGCAAAAGTGTCACCGGGCCGTCGTTGACCAGTTCGACAGCCATCATCGCCCCGAAAACGCCGGTTTCCACGCGTGCTCCCAGCGCACGGAGCCGGTCGTTAAAATATTCATAGAGTTTGTGGGCATCATCCGGTTTCGCCGCTTCCATAAAATTCGGCCTGCGCCCTTTGCGGCAATCGCCGTACAATGTAAACTGGGAAACGGAGAGAATGGCGCCGCCCACTTCCAGCAAGGACAGATTCATTTTTTCCGCCGCGTCTTCAAAGATGCGCAAACCGACGACTTTATCGGCCAGATAATCGGCGTCCCGTTCCCTGTCCTCATGGGTTATGCCCACAAGCAGCACCAAGCCCCGCCCGATTTCACCCGTAACTTGTCCATCTACCAGAACGCGTCCCCTCGACGCTCGCTGTACCACAACTCTCATGAATAACCCCTGTCAACAATGAATTCGTTTTTACTGCATAATCCGCCTTACCGTGTAAATATCCTTGATCCGCTTGATCCGCTCGACCACCGTATGCAGGTGGTCCACGTTACGAATATTGATTTGCAGGTGGATCGTCGCGATTTTCCGTTTGTCGGCGCGGGCCTGAACGGCCGTAATCTCTGTTTTTGTTTCCGCGATTGCGTTCATGACTTCAATCGTCAGTCCCTGGCGGTCAAGGCCGGTCACCTCGATGTCGACATGATAGGCGATCGCGGGCGAGCTTTCCCACTCCACCTCAAGAAACCGCTTCTCTTCCTCGTTATCGGTCTTGATGTTGGGGCAATCCGCCCGGTGAACGGAAACTCCCCTTCCGCGCGTGACATAGCCGACAATCTCATCCCCCGGCACCGGATTGCAACAGCGGGAGAAACGGATCAACAGATTGTCGACGCCTTTGACCCGAACGCCAAGTCCGCCCTTCCGCTGCTGTTTCTGGCCTTCCCGAATCTCCGGCAGCATCCGCATCTGATCCGGATTGTCCTTTTTCACTTTTTCCAGCAGCCGCGTCATGACCTGATGGGGGGACACAGCCCCGTACCCGATTGCCGCCAAAAGGTCGTCCTCTTTGGTGAAATTAAACTTTGTCATCACCTCGGACAAATTTTTGTCCGTCAAGACGTCGGACGCATCCAACCCGTTTTTCTTGATTTCCTTCTCAAGAAGTTCCCTGCCTTTGAGGATATTCTCCTCCCGCTTTTCCTTCTTGAACCACGCCCGGATTTTGGTTTTCGCGTTCGGGGATTTTACGATCTTCAACCAGTCGCGGCTGGGGCCGAACGATGTCTTCGAGGTCAAAATTTCGACGATATCGCCCGTTTGCAGCTTGTAGTCCAGCGGCACAATTCTGCCGTTGACTTTAGCGCCGATCGTGCGATTGCCGATGTCGGTATGGATCCGGTATGCAAAATCGATCGGCACCGAACCCCTCGGCAGCGAAATGACCGCTCCTTTTGGCGTGAAGACAAAAACCTCGTCGGCAAACAGGTCGATCTTCAGCGTTTCCATAAATTCCTTCGCGTCTTTCAGATCCTGCTGCCACTCCAGGATCTCCCGGAACCAGCCCATTTTCTGGGCCAACGACATATCCTGAACACCTTTTCTGCCTTCTTTGTACAGCCAGTGGGCGGCAATCCCGTACTCGGCTGTGCGGTGCATCTCCCATGTCCGGATCTGGATTTCGAGGGGCTCGCCGCGCGGCCCGATCACCGTCGTATGAAGGCTTTGATACATGTTGGGTTTTGGCATAGCGATATAATCCTTGAACCGTCCCGGCATCGGCTTCCATAATGTATGCACGATGCCGAGAATCGCGTAGCAGTCTTTGATCGAATCGACGATCACGCGGACAGCCAGCAGGTCATAGATTTCGTTGAACTGCTTGTTCTGGGTCATCATTTTCCGGTAGATGCTGTAAATGTGTTTGGCCCGGCCGTTCACTTCCGCTTTGATATCGATTTCCCGCAATTTGTTCTTCAGGGTTTCGATGACTTCCTGAATGTATGCTTCCCGTTCCTTGCGTTTCTTGGCCATCAGGTTGACAATCCGGTAATACTGCTGCGGATTCATGTAGCGCAGCGCCGTGTCTTCCAGTTCAAACTTGATTTTGGAGATCCCAAGGCGATGGGCAAGCGGTGCAAAAATCTCCAGCGTCTCGGCGGCAATCCGCTGCTGTTTTTCCGGCGGCAGATGGCGTAGCGTGCGCATGTTGTGAAGCCTGTCCGCCAGCTTGATCAAAATCACGCGCATGTCCTTCGCCATGGCGAGAAACATCTTGCGCAGATTCTCCGCCTGCTGCTCTTCTTTCGACAGATATTTCAGGCGCCCGAGTTTGGTGACGCCGTCCACCAGATCCCGAACTTCCGTTCCAAATTCGGCGGTCAACTGTTCTTCCGTTACCGTCGTGTCCTCCACCACATCATGCAGAAGCGCTGCCGCAAGCGTGACCGCATCCATCTCCATATCCGCCAAAATCTCCGCGACGGCGATCGGATGGTTGATATAGTCTTCACCGGAGCAGCGTTGTTGTCCCATATGAGCCTTGTTCGCAAACTCGTAAGCACGACGCACGAATTGCACGTCTTCCGGAGTGCCGTAACGAGCGACTTTTTCATAAAGACGCCCGATGCCCACTGGAACCACCTTCTCCTGATCAATATTGGACAAGCGAGAAGACATCATAGCCCTTCAATTTCTCCCTACCAGCCAAATAAGTTAATTCGATCATGAATGCGATACCGGCCACAATGCCGCCCAACTCTTCCACAAGCTTAACGGCGGAAGCAACCGTTCCCCCCGTAGCCAGCAGGTCATCCGCGATGACGACGCGTTGTCCCGGCTGAATCGCGTCCCGATGGATCTCTAACTGGTCTTTTCCATATTCAAGCTCATACGAAACGGATACGGTTTCACCCGGGAGTTTGCCGGATTTGCGGATCGGTACAAACCCGAGTCCCAGCGCATAGGCAAGCGGAGACGCCAAGACAAATCCACGCGCTTCCGGCCCCACGATCAGTTCCGCGTTTTGCTTTCCGGCAAAATCAGCCATCCGGTCGATCGCATACTTAAACGCTTCACCGTCCTGCAGTACCGGCGTGATATCTTTAAACCGGATCCCCGGCTCTGGAAAATCGGGAATCACGCGAATTCTCTCTTTTACATTCATGCCCCCTGAACCCCTTCCGATTTGGAGGTCAGCAACCGCAGAACGCCGGTCACCGCCTGTTCGCTGGACGTATCGATTAACGCGGCAATCGCGCGGGCGTAAGACTCGACCCGCGCCTGCCGCTTTCGGTACAATTCGGATTCTGTCAACGCTCGTTTATCCGTCCCCTTATTCACATGATACGTGTTCCCGTCCCGAACTGCAAACCCCAATTCGACAAAAACCGATAAGGCCAGATCCGCTGCGTCATGATAGGCCGGCTGCAGCCGTCTTCGAATGTCCGACTCTTGGCAGGAACCGGACTCCTGCAAGATTTTGTAGATTTCGGCAAAAAATTTCCGGTCCGGCAGCATGTATTTCTTTCTCGCTTCAAACCGGTTCTTGTCGGCTGGCCCGTGCAGCAGGTACAAGCGGTACGTTCCGGCGAGTTTCTGCAGCGCTGTCTCGTATTGGTTCAAAGAGACCGGAAGATCATACACCACCACATCTCCGCCAAGAAAATCCGGTGCTTGTCCGTTAACGCTCCCTGCACCGGCTGCAAATTCCAGGCTCAAATCACCCATTTCGTCCACCGTGTACACCCGATGCGAATGCGGTTCCTGCCAGGGATAAGGTGCAAGCGCCCGCTTGACTTCCGCCAGCGATTCCTCATGAAAACAAATCACCGTCAGATCTTTTTCCGCTGCCTGTTCTTCCAGCCAGCGGGTCTTGTCGGCCACATGCCGGCAATCGAACACCTGGATGGCGTTGGGCCGCCAATCATCAAGGATGATTTGCAGGCTTTTTCGCCCGCTCCATTCATTGATCGCAAGCTCCCCAGCCAGATCCAGACGCTGCCACTGAGCGACAAAAGCCGCTTCCGCCCCCCGGTGAAACGCGATACCTCCGAGCCTGGCAGCCCCCTTGGCCACCTGCAGCTGCAGATGGGCACCCTCCTGCCCGACGGGGCGACACCGCTCGAGAGCCAACCCGTTTAACTGGAAGCGCGGGCTCGGATTCCCGAATCCAAAAGGCGCAAGCTGCCCGACAGTTTCGACAAACTCCAGATCGACTTCCAACAAGTCCAGTTCCGCGTCGATGTCCAGCTTCGGGATCAAATCCTCCGGGGTCAGCACCTCCTGCGCAATGCGGTTCAGCCGGCGCCGCAACTCCCCGATTTCAGACGCCCCGATCGAAAATCCGGCCGCCATCTTATGCCCGCCAAAGTGTTCGAACAACTCCCGGCAAGCGTTCATGGCGTCGTACAAATGGAAGCCGTCGATGCTCCGGGCCGAGCCTTTACCCACACCTTCGTTGACCGAAATCATCAGGACCGGCCGGTAGTACCGCTCGACCAGGCGCGACGCGACAATTCCGATCACACCCGCGTTCCATCCTTCTTTTGCGATGACGAGCACCCGGTCTTCCAGCCATTCCGGATGCGCCTCCACTTCCCGCACCGCTTCTTCGAACATTTCAGCGCTGATCTCCTGCCGCTCCCGATTGCGCTGGTCCAAAAAATCGGCCAGTTCCCGCGCACGGTTCTCATCCTCGGCAACAAACAGCTCCACCGCGTATATGGCGGAGTCCAGACGGCCGGCTGCGTTGATTCTCGGGCCAAAGGCGAATCCGATATGCCCCGCGTTGATCTCTTTGCCGGCCAAGCCGCTGACTTCGATCAACGCTTGGATGCCCGGTCGCGGATTGCGGTTGATCCGCTCAAGCCCGTATATTGCAAACAGCCGGTTCTCATCGACAAGCGGCGCCAGATCGGCTACCGTTCCGAGCGCCGCCAAATCGAGAAACTCCTCGGGCAGTTCTCCGAACAACGCTTGTGCCACTTTAAACGCGACTCCGACCCCGGCAAGCATCTTATCGGGATAGCGGCAGCCGGGTTGTTTGGGATTCAAAATCGCATAAGCGTCAGGCAGCACTTCGGGCGGTGTATGATGGTCCGTCACGATGAGGTCGAGTCCCAATTCTTTGGCAAGACGCGCTTCTTCGATGGCCGCGATGCCGTTGTCCACCGTGATGACAAGTTGAAACCCCCGTTCTTTGGCCTGCGCCAAAGCCGGTCCGTTGAGGCCGTACCCCTCTTCGAAACGGTCAGGTATGTAAGATTCCACCCGCGCCCCCAGTTTCTTTAACGCAAGGAACATGAGGCTGGTGGAAGTCGCACCGTCGGCGTCATAGTCTCCATAGACCATGATGCGTTCCCGCGAATCGACCGCCCGGCGGATGCGGGCGACCGCTTTGTCCATGTCTTTCATTAAAAACGGATCGTAAAACCCGGACCGGTCCGGGTTGAGAAACCGCTTCGCCGCTTCCGCATCGGTCAGTCCGCGGCGAATCAGCATGCCGGCGATCACCGGGGGCAGCCCCAGTTGCCTCGCCAATTGTTCCGCCAACACCGGGTCGGTCTCCGCCAGAAGCCACCGTTTTTCTTGTTTCATGAACGCATTCCCTCTCAAGTCGGTTATTTTTTTATCATAATTAAAATTCGCCAAGGAGGACAAGTGCTGCGGGGATAAAAAATTTTAGTGGCAGGAGCTTCGGAACCTTTATCGAGAATGAGGATGTTGGATAATGGCGGTAGGGGGATGGTATAATCTAGATGGTATAATCTATGAGTAAGAATAGAGGTGATAACCATGAGTGTTCCTGATCAATCGAGGCGTTACACCTACGAAGATTGGAAACAGTGGGAAGGTCGTTGGGAACTAATTGGCGGAAAAGCGTACAATATGACACCCGCTCCCTCATCAAATCATCAGTTTGCTGTTGGAGAACTGTTTTTTGCATTGCGAACATTCTTCCAAAACAAAAACTGTTTGGTATTTACGGCTCCATTCGATGTATATTTTAGCGCAAACGAAGATTACGAAAAACCCGATGACATTACTCAACCTGATATTGCTGTAGTTTGCAACAAAAATCAAATTGTTTCAAAGGGGTGTTACGGAACACCAACGATGATCGTCGAGGTGTTATCTCCATCCACCGCACTAAAAGACTACAACGAAAAATTCTATACGTACCAGCGCTATGGCGTGAAAGAATATTGGATTGTTGACACCGAAAATAAAATAATTCATGTTTACAACTTAAAGGATGGAATTTACTCCGAGCGTGTCACTTATGGAGAGGAAGATATACTGAAATCCGGAATTTTTGGCGATTTTGCTATTCCTTTACAATCAGTATTTGCTTTGTAGCGCATCGGACGGATGTGCTTTTGACTCAAGTTAGCGTCGAGCGTCCAAAAGCAAAGACTGGCAAAGCCTGTTGGGCCTTGCCGGTTTTCCGCATTGTTTTATGCCCCTTTCAAGTTACCCCTTCAAACTTCTCGCACGCCAGGTCACCCAAAGCTGGGAGGCGATGAAAATCGAGGACATGCCCCCGATGATCAAGCCGATCAGAAGCGCAAGGGAGAAATTGCGAATCGCGTGCCCGCCGAGAAGCCACAGGGAACCAGCCGCAAAAATCACGGTGAGGATCGTGTTGATGGAGCGGTTCATCGTCTCCCACAGCGATTCGTTCACCAGATTCTCCAGATCGCTTCTGGTTTTGACTTTTCCGTATTTCATCTTCTCGCGGATGCGGTCGAAAATCACGATCGTGTCGTGGATGCTGTATCCGACGATCGTCAGGACCGCCGCGATAAACGGCAGATCAATCTCGACTTGCAGCAACGCAAAGATCGAGACGACCAGCAGCACCACTTGCAACAGCGACACCACACCCGAAATTGCGAAACGATATTCAAACCGGATCGCCATGTACAGGATAATTCCGACGGAAGCCGCCATTAACGCCCAGAAAGCCTTTTGCGACATTTCCTTGGCAACCAGCGGATCCACCGATACGATTTCCGGATCTTGTGCGTTCGGGTATTTTTCTTTCAGCGCCTTTTTGATTGCCGCTTCCTGATCCGGATTGATCTTCTCCGCCAACCGGACGACAGCGACTTCTCCCTGGTTTCCGGCAGAAGTGACATTGGCTCCCTTAAGCCCCAACTGCTCAAACAATTTTGCCACTTCGGAACCGGAAAAACCGGAACCGAGCTGCACCTGCACCCGGGTACCCGCTTTAAAGTCGGTCCCGAGATTCAAACCCATCGTCAGCATTGCGACAATACCCGCAATTGACAAAATCAGCGAGACCAAAAAAAACCATTTCCGTTTCCGAACGATATCAAATTTTTTCATTTCGCTTCACTCTCCTTCCGGGCTCCAAACCACCACGGGTTTTTCACCAGATTCGAGCGCACAAGCAGCATCAGCATCCAACGGGACAGGAGAACTGCGGTCAAGAACGTCGCCAATATGGAGATCATGTGGGCAACGGCAAACCCACGAACCTGCCCGGACCCGAACCAGAACATGATGGCGCCAGCAATCAGGGAAGTGGTGTTCGCGTCAATAATCGTCGGCATCGAGCGTTTCTGCCCCATAATGACCGAAGACAGCAGGGTCTTGCCGGAACGGAATTCGTCTTTGATCCGTTCGTAAGTGATGATGTTCACGTCGACCGCCATCCCGACCCCCAGGATCAAGGCGGCAAGGCCCGGGAGGGTCAACACGATGTCCATGCCTCTGAACACTGCAATCAGCAGGTACATGTACATCAAGAGGGCAATGTTTGCGATCAATCCCGGCAAACGATAGAAAACGATCATAAACACGAAGATCAAGACAAAAGCGACTCCCGCCGCGTACATGGTTTTCTCAAGGGCGGCCTGCCCCAGCGTCGCGCCGACCGACATCGAAGACAGCTCCTTGATCGGATACGGCAGCGCTCCCGCGTTGAGCAGGTTGGCCAACTCGGTCGCTTCTTTGGCGTCCCGCAGACCCGTGATCTGGGCGGTTCCGGTCGAAATGACACTTTGAATCGTCGGCTTCGACAACTGCCTGTTGTTGAGGTAAATTCCCATCGGCTGGCCCAAATATTGGGTGGTTACATCCTGCAATTTCTTGGGTTCTTTAAATTCAACCGCCACGACAATCTGCCCCGTTTGCGGATCCTGTTGGAACCGCGCGTTCGGCTTCAGATCAGCTCCCGTCAGGAGCACCGTTTTGTCGTCGGGTGCCCGAAATTCCAATTTTGCGGGTTCGCCGAGAATCCGTTTGGCTTCCTCCTGGTTTTCCACTCCGGCCAACTGAACGCGGATCCGGTTGGTGCCTTCAATGGTGATATTCGGCTCGCGCGCGCCGATGGCGTTTACGCGGTTTTCCAGCGCGCGTTGGGTCGCGAGAACGCCTTCCCGCGTCACAGGCTGTTTCTCGGTCGGAAGCACTTCATATAAAACATCGAATCCGCCCTGCAGATCGAGTCCAAGTGGAATCCCGTTCCAAAGTTTCTTGGTGGTCGTCCCTGCAAGTCCCGCAAACAACGCCAAAACAAGCAGCAACGTCAGCAATTTACTCCACTTCATAATGGCCTCCTTAATGACTACGCAGTCAATAGATCCAGTATACGGCTTGTCCGCGAGCAGTGTCAATTTGCGGGACCCGTCCCGATTTTACTCCTTATACGCTTCCACCATCGCCCAATTCATGTATTTGTTAATTTTTAACGACAAAATATCGTTGACAACTTGGTACAGGGGAGGCATTTCTTTTTTGTATTTGCTGGAAACACATTTCCAGATGTCTTCTCCCTCGACCTCATATCCGAGCAACTTGAACTCTCTGGCTTTCGAATGGCACAGCTCTTCAATCATGGCCGACAATTCCTTCTCGTCCAAAGGGTACGCCCCCTTCTTCCTGTCCCTTTTTCTTCAGTTTAAAAAATTCGATCCCGTCAGTCCAAAATCCTGCCGGTGAATTTTGGGACTAACTCCGCTCCTGTCCGCATAGGTTGTGTTAGAGAAAATCTGGACAGAGGAGACGGCGTAATGAACAAACAATCATTCCTCCACGGAGCCATGGTTCTGGTGTTGGCCAGCGTGATCACCAAGATTATCGGAATGGGGATGCAAATCGTCCTGAACCGGATCGTCGGTCCGGAAGGCATCGGGTTGTTCCGCATGGTCTTTCCGATGTTGATGATGATTCTGACCCTGTCAACCGCCGGCCTCCCGACTGCGGTGTCGAAAGTGGTTGCGGAAGCCGTCGCGGTTGGCGATCGGCGGAAGGTCAGACGGGTGATGACGTTTACCGCGTTGGTTGTCACGGTTTTATCCACGTTGTTTACGATTGCGGTGCTGGCTGCAGCCCCCTGGCTGACCCAACATCTGCTCACGGACTCCCGCACCTATTACACCGTATTGGCAATGGCCCCAACCATTTTGGTCATCTCATGGTCATCGATTCTGCGGGGATATTTTCAGGGGATCCAATATCAGACCCCGCCGTCCGCCGCCTGGGTCCTGGAAACGATCGTCCGCAGCGCATTTACCGTGGTGATCGTTTACTACTGCATGCCGGATCTGGTGAAAGCGTCCGCCGGCGCGATGCTTGGCGTCCTGGCGGGAGAATTGGCTCACCTCGCTTATATCGCTTTCAGTTATTGGCGCAAATACGGTCTGGGCCGGCTTAGGATCCCGCCGATGCCGCCGAACGTCAAACCCGAGTCCTACGGAAAAACCGTCCGGTCTCTGTTTCAGGTGGCCATTCCCGTATTGATCTCCGGCATCATCGGTTCATTTGCCTACTGGCTGGAAACGCTTTTGATTCCGCGCGCCCTGATGGAAGCGGGCCACCTGAAGGAAGAAGCGACCGCCTTGTACGGGTTGTATTCCGGGTACGCGGTATCCCTGTTGGTATTGCCGACCGTATTTACGTACACCTTGGCAACGACACTGGTGCCGTCGATTTCCGAAGCGATCGCCCTAGAGCAACCGGCTTTAGTGCAACGGCGGTTGTATCAGGCGTTTCGCTTCACGGCGCTGATCGGCCTGCCTTCCTCCGTGATTTTCGCTTTATTGGCAACCGAGTTGTCGGCCTCGATCTACAACACTCCCGCTGCCGGACCGATCTTGGCGGTAATGGCTCCCGTCGGATTTTTCATCTATCTGAAATCCCCTTTGTCGGGAATCCTGCAGGGGATGAACCGGGCAGGATTGGCGATGATGTACTCCGTGGCAGGATCTGCCATCAAACTGGCGATGATTTACTGGTTCGCTTCCAAACCGGAAATCGGCATCATGGGGGTTGCCTGGGCGGTGGTCGTATCGAATGTAGTGGTGGCGAGCGCCTACTTCCTGACAGTCACCCGCCTTGTCGGTTTTTACATCGATCTGGCCGACACGATGAAAATCCTCGTCTCCACGCTTGTCATGTCGCTGATCATCTTGCGGGCCAAAACCGTCACTGCCGGAACGGGCGACTCTTATACGGTCATTTTCAGCGTTTCAATCGGTTTGATCGTGTATGTCATGCTGTTGTTTCTGTTGAAGGCTCTGTCCTTGCACACCGTAAGGCGGATTCCCTATGTGGGGCCGGTTATGGCGAAAGCGCTGCAGTGGATACCGTTTGTCAAATAAAAAGGAACGCGTTCCGTCGGAGGACCCCCTTGTGAAATCCGTTATCCATATTTTTCTGCTGCATCTGGTTACAAGTATTGATAATGCTTTTATAATCGCGGGGATTATCAGGCATTCCGCCGGCCCCCGCTTGAAAGTTCTCCTGTTGTCAATTGTTTCTTTAACAATCGGCCGAACCGTTTGCGTTCTTTTTGCACAAAGTCTGGCTGCCTTTCCCGGTCTCAAATTTATTTCCGGACTGATCACTTTTTTGCTTTCCCTCAAACTGGCAAAATCAGTGGAATTTCGCGGAAAATCCGCTTTGTTTTCTACAACTGTTTCGGTCGTGATCGCCGACTTGACGATCAGCTTGGATAACATTCTGGCCACAGCCGCGCTTTCGTATCGCCCGATTGAAATTCTGGCGGGAATCTTTCTGAGCCTGGTGCTGGTTTTGTCGTTACTTCCGGTAATCACCTCGCTTTTCTCTTGTGTGCCTTGGTTGCAAATTTTCGCGGCCGGAATGATTGCGCAAATTGCCGTGCAACAAATGCTGAAAGACGATCTGTTCCGGAAGGCAGTCCATTTTCTCAGGGAGTCCCACGGAGTTGACCACATACGGATGATCGCCGGTGGTGTCGCTCTGGCTGTAATTGTGTTCGGATACTTCAATCAAACCAAAAAGTTTAAAATTCGGTAGCCTGCCGTTTTACCGTTTCCGCCCTTTTCCTTCCCGTTCGTCAAAGTACATGCGCCCTTTGAAATCCACGCTGCAAAAAAATATGTCTTCGATCTTTTGGTACCCGTAGTGGCGAATCTCCCGTTCGAGCCATGCACGGTCTTTGCCGATCTTTCGCAAATTTCCGTCAAACGGTTTGCCGTCGACGATCAATGCGACCGGCAACCGGAAGCGGCCCGCTTTAAGCCCGAGATCTTCACGTGTGACAGGCCGTTTTTCTTCTTTCGGAAACACCGATAGTTTGCCGGTTGTTTCCAAAACGGCAACCTCCACGTCTCCCACGTCGGCAATGTCTTTTTCCCGCAGTTGGGTCAACAGGTCGCTCATGGAATAGCGGGTTCGCCGCATTTCGGAGTCGTCGATTTTTCCGTTTCGAATGAGAATTGCCGGTCGTCCTTCGATCAATTCCCGAAACCGGTGGCTTTTGAGCGACAAAAATGCGACCAGAATCTGCAAGGCCACCAGGATCGATACAATCACAACCCCCTTCCACAGCGGCTCTTCCAGATCGAGGGACACGGCGGCGACTTCCGCGATCATGATGGAAACCACCAGGTCAAATACCGACAGTTTGCCGATCTCCCGTTTTCCCATGACCCGCAGCGCAAACAGCACAAAGGCATATACGAAAACCGTTTTCCACATCAAAATCACGGCTTGTTCTATCCCATGCCGGACTCCCCTTTCGTCACGCGACTCCAATTGGACAGTAACGGACGTTCCCAAACTCTCATCCAAGTAGTATGACACACGGGACAACTGTTCATAACGCATGTTTCCATTGAATAAAATGAACTAACCGTACGGAGGAGGAATTGCCGATGAAAGGAAAATCACTCAGCGACATGACGCCGCGCTTCGGTGGTGTCCCGGTATTACAGGGGCTGATCTATGCGTTTGCGGTTGCCTTCGGGGCCATACTTCTCACTGCGATCCTGGTTACTTGGACGTCAATTCCGGAGGCCAGGCTGCCTGTGATTACTTACATCATCAATTTGGCAGCCGTATTGACAGGTTCTTTCGTCGCCGCCCGGCGCAGCAGGGAAAAAGGCTGGTATTACGGCGGCTTAACCGGGCTGTTTTATTCCCTCGCGATCACCATTCTCGGTTTGATGCTGGTATCCGCCTCCTTCACGCTGCACAATATTGTTCAAATCGCAATTTTAACGGCAATCGGCGGATTGGGCGGCGTGCTTGGCGTCAACATCAGACCGCGCTAGGATGGGCAAACCGCCGCATACATCGTAAACAAGACCTGTTGGGGGAAGCCAACAGGTCTTGTTGTTGTTATTTTTCCGTTTGCACCGGTTGCGCCACCGGTTTTACACTTCCAATTGCCGAGCGCTCAAACTTGATCTTTGTGGTTTCCGCCACTTTGAGCGTCACCGTGTCGTCGTCAAGGTCGGTAATCGTTCCATGCATGCCGCCGATGGTAACCACCTGGTCCCCTTTTTTCAAAGCGGCCAACATCGCGTTGCGCTCTTTCGCTCGTTTCTGCTGCGGGCGGATCAACAGAAAGTAAAAGATTACAAGCATCAATATAAATGGCAACAACTGAGTGAACGCTTGCATTATGTATCCTCCTTTGGCTTGTCTGCCTATGTATGATCATGATACCCGTATCGGGAATAAAATTCCTTCTTGAATTCTAGCAGACGATTCTCCTCAATGGCAAGCCGAATCTTTCGCATCAAATCCACAAGGAAGTACAGGTTGTGATAGCTTGTCAACCGCAACCCGAAAATCTCGTCCGCCTTGATCAAGTGACGGATATACGCACGGGAATAATTGCGGCATGTGTAGCAGTCGCAATTGGGGTCGAGCTTCTCCCAATCCCTTGCGTAAGCCGCGTTGCGGATCACCACCTTGCCGACGGATGTCATGCACGTGCCATTTCGCGCAATGCGGGTCGGCAGGACGCAATCAAACATGTCGATGCCCCGGATCACCCCTTCAAACAGATCATCGGGCGATCCGACTCCCATCAGATAGCGCGGTTTGTCCTTCGGCAGGAGCGGTGCCGTAAACTCCAGCACTTCGTACATCACCGGTTTCGGTTCGCCAACCGACAGTCCCCCCACGGCATAACCGGGAAAATCCAGTTCCAGCAATTCCGCGGCGCTTTGTTCGCGCAAATCCCGTTCCATTCCCCCTTGCACAATCCCGAACAGCGCCTGGTCGTGCGGGCGGCGGTGCGCTTCCTTGCACCGCTTGGCCCACCGTGTGGTACGCTCCAGCGATTCTTTCAGATAGTCCCTCGTGGCGGGATGCGGCGGACACTCGTCAAACGCCATGATGATGTCCGCCCCAAGCGCATTTTGCACCTCAATCGCTTTTTCCGGCGACAAAAACAGCTTTTCCCCCGACAGGTGGGAGCGAAATTCGACCCCCTCCTCCGTGATTTTCCGCAGCTCGGACAGGGAGAACACCTGAAACCCGCCCGAATCCGTCAAAATGGCCCGGTCCCAGTTCATAAACGAATGCAGTCCGCCCGCTTCCCGCACCAACTCGTGTCCGGGCCGCAGGAACAAATGATAAGTATTGGCCAGTACGATCTGGGCGCCAATTTCCTTGAGTTCCTCGGGACTCATTGTTTTAACTGTCGCCTGCGTCCCGACCGGCATGAACACCGGCGTCTCAATCGTGCCGTGCGGCGTGTGCAGTCTCCCCCGCCGCGCTCCGGTATGTTTGTCGGTAGTCAGCAACTCATACGCAACGGCCATCCGGTTTTCCCCTCCATCTGCCTGCCAAAATGTCACAAAATCAACATCGCGTCCCCAAACGAGAAAAAACGGTACCGTTCCCGCACCGCTTCCCGATACGCCCGCATCACCCGTTCGCGGCCGGCCAGCGCCGACACCAGCATGATCAAGGTCGACTTCGGCAGGTGAAAATTGGTCACCAGCCCGTCAACCACCTGAAACCGGTATCCGGGATAAATGAAAATGTCGGTCCATCCGCTTGTTTCCCACAATCCGGAAGCGACCTCCCGCTTGTCGGTACAACCTGCAGCGCCGCAGATACCGTCGGCCCTGCCCGCGGCCTTGCCGCCCACCGTTTCCAGCGTCCGGCAGACGGTGGTTCCCACCGCAATCACACGTCCGCCGCGTTCGCGCGTTTCGCGGATCAAATCGGCTGTCGCCTGTGGAAATTCATAATATTCCGCATGCATGCGGTGTTCTTCGACGGTTGCCGCCGCCACCGGCCGGAACGTCCCCAGTCCGACGTGCAATGTCACAAAGCCGGTACGAACGCCTTTGCCGCGAATCTTTTGCAGGAAATCTTCGGTGAAATGCAGCCCCGCGGTCGGGGCGGCCGCCGACCCTTTTTTCCGGGAAAAAACCGTCTGGTAACGTTCCGCGTCTTCCAGCAGCTCCGATATGTAAGGCGGCAGCGGCATTTCCCCCAGCCGGTCCAAAACTTCGAAGAAGGAGCCTTCATGGTCAAAGCGGACAATCCGCCCCCCCTCTTCCGTCGTAGCGAGAATCTCCGCACGGAGCAGCCCCTCGCCAAATTCCACTTTCACACCGGGCCTAAGGCGCTTGCCGGGCCGCACCAGCACCTCCCATACAGCAGGTTCATGTTCTTTCAGCAAAAGAAACTCGACCCTTGCGCCCGTATCCGGCTTTCTTCCGTACAGACGGGCGGGTATGACGCGGGTGTCATTCAGGATCAAACAATCGTTCGGCTGCAGATAATCGAGCAAGTCGGTAAACATCCGGTGCTCGACATTTCCGCTCTGGCGGTGCAAAACCAGCAGCCGTGACGCGGTCCGCTCCGGCAACGGACGCTGTGCGATCAATTCCTCCGGCAATTCAAAATCAAATTCATCCACTCGCATGCGCCTGTCTCCTTCACAACGCCAAAAAAGGCTTTACGCTCCATACGCATGTCGCCTGCTTTGAACATTGTACCGACATATTTAACAGTGTTACAAAATCGCTCTCTGATTATAACTTCCTGCACCTTTAACAATCCGCCCTGAACCCCCGTCCATTTCGACAAAAATACGCATTTTTCCTGCAATGTCGGCTTTTTTCGCAAGAAATCGTCTCCCCTTCTCAGCCGTCGAAGCTTTATGATAGAATAGTGTGAAATGATCACTGGGAGACTGAGTATGAGATTGGTATCCGTATCACATTCATTGATAAACGCCGTGCTTGCCAGGCCCATTCTGGACGACAAGGGAATGACTCTGCTGGGGGAAGGCGTCCGGCTGAACGAACGCCTGATTAACCGGCTCAAATCGCTGGGCGTGTACAGTGTTTATATACAGGATGCACGGACAGAAGACATTGTGGTGGAGGATGCCGTTTCCGACCGGACGCGGCGCATGGCGATCCAGACGGTACAGGAATCAGTGGAACAACTGAAAGCGCTTGCATCCAAGGACCCTCGCATGGTTTCCCGCAAACAGCTGGGGCGCGAGTTCAGCAGTGTGTTTCAGCAAATTCTCAGCGACATTCAGGCCAACCAAAATACGATGATCAGTTTGGCATCGATTTTCACCCTGGATGGATACTTGTACCATCATTCCCTGAATGTGGCGGTCCTTGCAACGGTGATCGGACTCTCCAAAGGATATAACCAGAAACAACTGACGGAACTCGGAATCGGGGCGCTGCTGCACGACATCGGGATGCAGCGATTGCCAAGCGGGATTCTCGCGAAAGAGGGCCATTATACCCCGACCGAATTTGAGATTATGAAACAGCATACCGTCTGGGGATATGAATATCTGAAAGAACAGGACGGAGTTTCCACTCTTTCCGCCCATGTCGCCCTGCAACACCATGAACGGATTGACGGGTCCGGGTACCCGCGCGGGCTCCGTGGCAGCGAGATTCATGAATACGCGCAAATCGTCGCGATTTGCGACGTGTTTGACGCAATGAACACCCCTCGCAAACACCGTCCGGCGTTTTTGCCGCATGAAACTTTGGAATACTTGATGGCAGGCAGCGTCTCGCTGTTTGATCATTCTCTGGTGATGCTGTTTTTGAAAAACGTTGCCATCTTCCCGGTCGGAATCACGGTCAAGCTCAACAACGGACAAGCGGCTGTTGTTACGGCTGTCAATCCCGAGTATCCGCAGCGCCCCACCGTCCGGCCGATCAGTGCGCCGGATGGTACCCCGATCGAGAGGGCGGAAGATATCGATTTGACCCGGCACAATACGTTAATGATTATCGGAGTCGAATAAAAGAGCAAGCCCAGCCGCCGGCTTGCCTGCGCCCACGAGCGGTCAATCGCCGCCCCTTCTTTTCCCGTTCTCTTTGCTCCCGCCCTTTTGATGCTCCGTTTCCTGTTTTTTATCCTTCTCCTGTTTGTCTTTTTCCTCTTTTTTGTCTTTGTCGGGCTCTTTGTCTTGCTTTCCGTCTTCCTCTCTCTCCCGGTCGGTTGCGGCCGGTACGGCCGGCGGATTGCCCCCTCCGCCCTTCCCGTTCTTGTCTTCGCCATTTGGCGAACCGCCGGCATGGCCTTTGTCGTCATGCTCCTTGTTTCCGCCGCCGTTTTCGCCGCTGTTGCCGTCACTTTTTTGCGGCGAGCCAGCCTTCTTTTCTTTTACCTCTTCCAGCAATTCCTCCAGTTTTTTGTCGCCTTTCATTTCGACGACAATCTCTCTCATGTCTTTTCCGTGCTTCACGGCGATATCGGACACGGATTGCCGTTTCAAGTCGTCGACGGTAACCGGTATCGCACGGGCTTTCGCTTGCAGATAGAGCGCGTATTTTCCGGGGGACAACCCCAACGACTTCGCTTCTTCGCGCACCGCTTCCGAAACGACAACCCCGCCGACATTGGTCGGGATGCCGTTTTGTTTCAGCATCGTCGCAACCGATGACAGGATATCGTGTTCCAGCACTTCGATATTCAATTGCGACTCGCCCGCCCGCGTTGCAGTAACGAGAAATTCGCCGTCAGGTTTCAAATAGCCCAGTTTGGCCGCTTCCGTCGCCAGCTCGTTGACCGCCGTTTCCACCGGTTTCCCCTTGAGCTTCAGGTTTACGATCAATTTTTCGCCGTCGGGGTTTAAGGGCATAGCCTGCAGAACTTCCCTGTCCCTGTCGACCGCCAGTTCCAGACTGGGGTTGATGTCAATCGCAACATAAGCGGAAACCCGCTTCGGCAAGAAAAAGGACGCTGTCTGCCAGACTCCGGCGGCGACCAGCAGGGAGGCGGCGAGCAACCCGATCTTCCTCCAGGCAAAAAATCCCGCCTTTTCTTTCGGGAGTTCGACTTCCTGCCCGATTCGCATGCCCGCCTGCAGCGGAATCCGCAGGAATTGCCGGTCGGAAGTCATCACAATCGCATGGGGGCCGGACAGTTTCATGATAATGCCTCTTCTTTTTTGCATAACGCCCACCTTCTCACCTTACTGAATGTACTCCTGCAACATCTCAAAATCGCCGATCAGAATTAGGGCGATCGCAATAATATATTTTCTTTGCCGCTCTACGGTCTTGCGGCTTACGGAAATGTGCGAAGTCAGCATTTTAAGCGGCAACGACTTTTTCTCCAGCAAATAGGTCCGCATTTCCTCATTTTCCGCTATGATCCTGGCGACATCCATCGCATTTTGCCGCGCGTCCGCGTGTTTGGGCGACAGATCGACCAGTTCCTCGAGGCTGATATCAAACTCGGACAGCCATTCGGCAAAACGAAAAATCTCATCCTGCCGCATTTCCGTCTCCATCTGTTGCAGGTGAGCGTCCATCGACTTCCGGATTTCCACGTAGTTGACGATATTGTCTTCATCGTCGTCCATGTCGAATTCGCTGAAGGGAATGTCTCGCTGCTTCGCGGACCGGGTGCGATAAAAGTCAATCAGCCGCCGTTTGATCACCGTCTCGGCAAACCCCAGAAAATTGGTTCCTTTTTCCAAATCGTAGCGGTCGATCGCTTCGTTGAATGCGCTGAGGGCAATGCTGAATTCGTCGTCAACGCCGGGCTCAATATACCGGCCGGTTGCCTGCGAGGCGCTTTTGGCGACATAGGGGATGTAATCTTCCAGCAATTTGTTGCGCAACTTGTCATTGCCTTGCTGGATAAGCGGAATCAGTCGGTCCAGTTCCAAACCTTCATCGATTTTTTTGCGACGGAACGGCAAAATCGACACCCATTCCACCTCGCTTGCTATAGATTTCGAAACCAGCCTGCTGTTTGTGGGGGATTTTGGCTATCTCCGGAAATAGTTCCACACAAGAGAAATCAAGGTCAAAACCACGCTGATCAAGATACTGGTCATGATTGGAAAATAAAAGGAAAAGTTATCTTTTTTAATCACAATGTCGCCGGGCAGTTTTCCCAGTTGACCCAACCAGCGGCCTCCCACTTGCCATAACAGCGCGAGCACAATAAAAGCGAGACCGATAAGAAGCAGTGTCTTAGCTACCGGATTCATCAGGAACAGTCCTCCCGAAATGCGAATATGTGCGACGGGTTACCATCCGTCCCCGCGGAGTTCGCTGCAAAAACCCGATTTGCAGCAGATATGGTTCGTACACATCTTCAATGGTGTCCGGTTCCTCTCCAATTGTGGCCGCGATCGTGTCCAACCCGACCGGGCCTCCGCCAAACTTGTCGATAATGGCCAGCAGCAGCTTGTGATCGACTTGATCAAGTCCCAAAGGATCCACCTGGATCCGCTTGAGCGCGTCTTCCGCAATTTCTTTTGTCACGATTCCGTCCCCGTGCACTTGCGCAAAGTCGCGCACGCGTTTCAGCAGCCGGTTGGCAACGCGCGGGGTGCCACGGGACCGCCGCGCAATTTCCATCGCCGCATCCGGCATGACTTTCACCTGCAGGATGTCTGCCGCCCGCAGCACAATCCGGCAGAGATCCTCGGTCGAATAGTAGTCAAGGTGGCTGACGACGCCAAACCTGTCCCGCAAGGGGGAAGACAACAGGCCGGCGCGGGTCGTCGCACCGATTAAAGTAAAAGGAGGCAAATCGAGGCGGAGGGATCGGGCGCTCGGTCCTTTGCCAATGATAATGTCCAGGGCGAAATCTTCCATAGCCGGATACAGCACTTCTTCCACCGCGCGGTTCAGACGGTGGATCTCGTCGATGAACAGCACGTCACCCTGCTGCAAATTCGTCAGCAAGGCGGCAAGATCCCCCGGCCGTTCGATCGCCGGTCCGGAAGTGATGCGGATATTCACGCCCAATTCGTTGGCTATAATGTTGGACAGCGTCGTCTTGCCAAGCCCCGGCGGTCCATAGAGCAGCACATGATCCAGCGCTTCCTTGCGCATCTTGGCCGCTTGAATAAACACCCGCAGGTTCTCTTTCACCTGCGTTTGCCCGATATATTCTTCCAAATAGCGAGGGCGGAGCGATTCCAACGCCCCGTCCTCTCCCGTATAATGAGCGGAAACGATACGTTCTTCCATGATAAAAACTCCCGGTAATCAAGACATGTTCAGCGGCGGCAGCCGCATCCGTGGATTGCATCATGCTCTTGCCAGATGCTGCAGAGCCTTCTTAATGAGCGATTCAAGCGGAATACCTTCCTCAATCTCCTTCGCAAACATTCGGACGGCGCCTCTCGCTTCCTTATCATTATACCCAAGAGCGAGAAGCGCATCAAACAATCCGCCGCCCTCTCTCGCGGCAACAGCTTCCGCATTTCTTGAAAATTCTTCCGCTCCCGGCAAGCCAAGGTCTCCCAGCTTGTCCTTCAATTCGATGACCAGCCGTTGGGCGGTTTTTGAACCGATTCCCGGCAGTTTTTTCAAAAAGTCGACCCGTTCGCCAAGGATCGCCGCCACCACCTCTCCGCTCGGAGCCGCGCCGACAATGTTGAGCGCCGCTTTCGGGCCGATCCCGGAGACGCTTTGCAACCGGACAAACAGGTCGCGTTCTTGCTTGGTTTTAAACCCGTACAAAACGATCGCGTCTTCCCGCACGTGTTGCTGCGTATAGAGACGTTCCCGCGTGCCGGGCTGCATCGAATAGGACGTAGCCCCCGTAACAAACACCCGGTATCCGATTCCGTTCACGTTCAATACCACATGGTCGATTGCCACATCTTCGACGATGCCTTCCACAAAAGCAATCACCAGCTCACCTCCAGCTACGGTGACGTAAAGACCCATTCCGCGAAAGTGACGGAAAACGATTAGAGTTTGCCTTCTACCTTAAGGCGGAACGGTGCGGTGTGGGCGTGTGTGATCGCCACCGCCAGGGCGTCCGCGATATCGTCCGGTTTCGGAACGTCCCGCAGCCCCAGAAACATGCGGACCATTTCCTGAATTTGCGTCTTGTCCGCTTTCCCGTATCCGGCGATCGATTGTTTGACCTGCACAGGCTTGTATTCCGCCACCGTCATTCCCGTTTGCGCGGCAACCAACATGACAATCCCCCGGGCCTGACTGACGCCGATACCCGTTGTCACGTTTTTGCCGAAGAAAAGCTCCTCCAGCGCAAGCGAATCCGGTTTGCTCCTGTCGACGATTTCGCACAAAGCGTCGTATATCTGCAACAGCCTTTTTTCCATCGGCAGATTGCTGTTTGTCTCGATCAGCCCAAATTCGAGCGGGCGCATTCGATTGCCTGCCAGTTCGACAACCCCGTAGCCGGTTCGACCGTATCCGGGGTCGATGCCCAATATCCGCATAGATGCCCACTCCCTCTTACCTAGGTTATTCGCTAGGCAAACATCCGTTTCCTACAACGCCCACCAAAACGACGCCATCAATTGCCGACCGCTTCGCGAATCAATCTGACACCAGACATTTTTCCAGCCTCCGCAGGAGGTCGGCCCGGTTTAACCGCTTGCCGATCAAGACCAGCTTGTTCTCCCGCGGCTCACTTCCCCATACACCATCGGCCACCGCCTGGCTGCGGTCTCCCACCAGATGAAAAATCAATTTTTCCTCGTACCCGTCGATCCACAAAATCCCTTTTCCGCGGAAAATCCCCTCCGGCAAATTCGCCATCAGTTCCCCAAACCGCTCGTAATCGAACGGGCGACTGGCTGCAAAGGACACCGAACCGATTTCGTCGTCGTGGAGGTGGCTGTGATGATGGTGTTCATGCGCAGCGCCGGATGCACAATCCGGGCAATCTGCCAGTACGGCCAATTGGTTGTCCCCGGCTTCGCCAAACAGCCGTTCCAGCTGGAACATGCCCACGTCGAGCAGCAGCCGCAGATCCACCCGCGCATGACTGGTTTCCAAAATGCGTGCCGCCGGGTTCAGGTCGCGGATTTCTTCCTTGATCAGGCCGATTTTTTCGGGCGTGACAAGATCGACTTTGTTCAGAATCAGGATATCGCCGGCAAGGATTTGATCGGTCGTCGTGCCGCTCAATTCCAGATTCTCGGAAAAACGGTCCGCATCGATAACGGTCACAATCGCGTCCAACCGTACCCGGTCGCACAGCTCATCCAACAAAAACGTCTGCGCGACCGGCCGCGGGTCCGCCAAGCCGGTCGTTTCCACCAGCAAATATTCGGGCTGATCTTCGCGTTCCAGAATCTTTTGCACCGCTTGTTGCAGGTCTTCGCGCACCGAGCAGCAGATGCAGCCGTTCGCCAATTCAACCACTTCCTCGTCGGTGCCGACCACAAGGTGGTGATCGATCGGGATTTCGCCGAATTCGTTGACGATAACCGCCACCTTCAGGCCATGGTTTTCCCGCAGGATATGGTTCAACAAAGTGGTTTTCCCGCTGCCCAGCGCCCCTGTCAGAATCGTTGCCGGAATCCGTTCATCCATCGGTTTCATGCCCGCGACCTCCCGAAAAGACCAAATGAATTTCTAAGGAACAGTATAACACGGCCGTAAAATTGCACGCCAGAAAAGCAAAACCGCACCGTTAAGGCGCGGTTTTTCACCCGATTACCCGATTTTCTCCATCTCTTCTTCCGGGATATCGAAGTTCGCGTAAACTGCCTGCACGTCGTCGTGCTCCTCCAGCGCTTCGTAAAGCTGGAGCATCTTCTTCGCGTCTTCTCCCCTTAACTCGACCGTGTTTTGCGGGACAAACGTCACAGTGGCCTCATCGAACTTCACGCCCTGTCCAACGAGCGCTTCCTGGACAGCCGCAAAATCTTCCGGTGCCGTCGTGATCTCGTAATGGCCGTCCTCAACCGTAAAATCCTGGGCTCCGGCTTCAAGCGCCATCATCATCAGGTCGTCTTCCGAAAAAGCGCAGCCCTCTTTTTCAACCGTCAACAGGCCTTTGCGTTCGAACATCCAGCCGACGCAGCCCGTCTCGCCCAGATTGCCGCCCCGCTTCGAAAAAATGTGCCGGATCTCGGCCGCCGTCCGGTTGCGGTTGTCGGACAAGAGCTCCACCATGACCGCCACACCGCCCGGTCCGTATCCTTCGTATACCATTTCTTCATAGGTTACGCCGGGAACGTTGCCCGTCGCCTTGTCGATCGTCCGTTGAATGTTTTCCGACGGCATGTTCGCCTCGCGGGCTTTTTCAATCGCCATGCGGAGGCGGAAGTTTGTGTCTGGATTGCCGCCGCCCGATTTTGCCGCGCCAAAAATCTCCCGCGAGATTTTGGTGAACAGTTTGCCGCGAAGGGCGTCCTGTTTGCCTTTTCTATGTTGAATGTTTTTCCATTTGGAATGTCCGGCCATCGATTCTGCACCTCACTGAAAAAGTTCCGTCTTTCAGTCTAGCACAGAGGGCAAAAACCGGTCAAAGGGTCGCAATCACTCATGTTGTCGCAATCACTCATGTTGTCGCAATCACCCAGTGTTCCCGTCGTCAAGGTTGTTGTCAGAACGGGAGGAAGCCGTCCCATTCGCAATACGCGGCAAATAGACCGAAAAAACGCTTCCCTTTCCCAGTTCGCTTTTCACTTCGATCTTCCCGCCATGCGCCCCGACGATCGACTTGCAAATCGCCAATCCGAGACCCGTCCCTCCAGATTGTCTGTTGCGGGCCTCATCCACGCGATAGAAGCGGTCAAACAGGTAAGGAATCGCTTCCTGCGGAATCCCGGTTCCGTTATCGGCGATTTCCGCAACCGCCCAGGGTCCGTCCTCCCGAATCCCGATCTGGATTTCGCCGCCTTCCCCAACGGCCCGGATCGCGTTTTGTAAAAGGTTGGAAAATACCATTTCCAGAGCGACCGGTTCGCCGGCAGCTTGGACGTTCGTTTCCGGTTGGCGGATCAGGCGGATTTTTTTCGATTCCAAAGCGGTCCGCAAGTGGGAAAGCGAGCGTTCAATCGCTTCCTTAAGAGACACGGGCTTCAATTCCAGTTTGGCCGCCTGGTCGTAACGCGCCAGCGTGAGGAGCTGCCGGGTCAAATGGCTCATGTGTTCCACCTCGTCCAGACATCGCTGCAGACAGGCCCGGTATTCATCCTCCGTACGATTCCGGCGCAACGTGATTTCAATATCCGAGCGGAGTACGGCCAAAGGGGTCTTCAACTCATGCGAAGCGTCCTGCACAAACCGGCTCTGCGACTGAAAAGCCAGGTCCAGGCGGTCCAGCATCCCGTTCAGGACACGCACAAGATCGTCCAAAGTCCGGTCGCGTGTGGGGACCTTCAGGCGGGTCGAGAGCGTTTTTTCCCGGATCGTTTTGATTGTGCCGGTAATTTGCCTGATTGGTCGAAATCCTTCTCTGCTGAAAAAAGCGACCACGCTGACGATGAACACCAATCCGCCTCCCGCGATGCTTGTCAGTACGATGAGAATTTTCCGAAGCAATTTGTAGGTGTTTTCGGATTCCGATGCAAATTCTAGAATATATTTCTCCTGTCCCATCAGAAACGGGACATAAACCGCCCTGTAGCTTTTTTCGATGGGAAGCAGTCCATACAAGAGCGAGGCCGCTCCGGTCACCTGTCCGTGTTCTTTTTCCAGCCAGGTGACAAAAACGGGAACATCGCCGCCCGGAAAATTCATGTCAGGGAAATTTATCGGAACCTCCCTGTCTTCCCCGTCCGGAAGATGAGCATCGCCATGCTTGGAATGACCGTCACCGTCACCATGTATTTGTTCCGCGACAATCTGTCCGTCACGACCAGTCCATACATTGCCAATATACCAAGTCCCAGCGAGATTGTCCGGTATTGGGAGACAAACGGCACAAAAAGTTCATACCAGCGAAAAGTTACATACCGGTCGTAAAGCAGGATCAACCCGTGGAACAGTCCGGTATGCAACGCCCAATTTCCCAACGGCTGATGGAAAAAAGCCCCGATTCCGGGCCGCAGTGAACGCTGCTGCCGGATTTGCAGATACAGTCCGCTGATGACGGACAGCGAAAGCAAAAGGTAGGAAATGATTCCCGCCGCACGGGTCAAATACCAGGTATTGATCCATTCCATTTCATACCCTCCAGATCTGTTGCCGGTTATCGACAAGAATGGCGCTTGCCTTGCGCTCCCGGAGCCAGGCGGGGCCTTTCTCGGGACCGAGCAAAAGCGCGACTTTGGCCCAAACGTCCGCTTGCGCCGCCGTGGGAGCCGTCACCGTCGCCGACACAACCGGGCTTTCGCTCGGCCTGCCGGTGGCAGGGTCGATCAAATGGTGCAGCCAAACGCTGCCGAGCCGCCAGCGTCTTTTCCAGGTGGACGATGTGGCCACCGCCCCCTTTTTGACTGCAAGAACCGCCAGATCTTTGTCAGGATCGTAAGGATTCTCGATTCCAATCAGCCAGGGGGGTCTTGCGATTGCCAAACACGCGAATGTCACCGCCCGCATTGACGAAACCGGAGCCGAAAGCCGAAAGATAGTCCGCCGCCCGATCTGCCGTCCACCCCTTTGCGATCCCTCCCAGATCAATCCGCGCGCCGTCTTGCAGCAGAACCGTTTTTTTGTGCGAGTCCAGCAATTGATAGGGCAACTCCGGGAGTAAACGAGTCCCGGTAAAATGTGAAGACGCACGCTTTTCGCTGCCGATACGGTCAAACGATACGGTGTAACCCGCCTCTTCCAGAGACGGAAGAACGGCGGGGTGGAAGATTCCTCCCGTTTCCGCACAAGCGTCGCGGGCGGCTTGCAGCAGATCGAACAGCAAGGGCGAAACCGCCATTGGTCTTCCGGAAGACCGGTTCAATTCCGACAGTTCGCTGTCCGGAAGGAACCGGCTGCAAGTGGATTCCACTTGCCGGAACAGCAATTGAACGTTCTGAAACACATCCGCAACCTTATAATCTTCCGCCGCTTTCTCCTCGTCCGTCTCCAACCGGATCTCAATTGCCGTATTCATCGCGCGAAACGCAAAATTTTTTGCCGTCATGACGCTTTCGTCCTTGTATCACGCTGAATCTGCCGGGCGCCGTTTTCAAAAAAGAGGAAAAATCCGTCGTTCGCTTTCCATTTCCCCCCATCGTCGTCATGCGCTTCCCGTTTGGAATGATCTTCATGGCGTTCGTCTTCCTCATGCCCTTTGTACACGGTTTTCCGGTCGGGACGAACCGTTTGCTGTCCGGACGGGGGGGGGGCGGAGGTTGCCACACCGACCGCATCCTGAACATTTGCGGGCGATTTTTGCGCCGTATCGCCAGGCGATGAATGTGCCGCAATGCTTCCCGCCACCGCGGTTACAAGCGCAACGCTGCCCAAGCGCACACCCCAGGTTACGATTTTTTTCTTGCTCATGACTTTTCCTCCTGTATCTGGTATTGCATCTTTACTCTCATCCTAACCGGTATACCTGAATTTTGAGTGAAGAAATAAAAGAGGGACACTCCTTCTTCCGGAAGGAGTCCCTCTTTGCCCTCACTTGGCAAACAGCGCGTTCATTTCTTTCGGGGCCGCAGGCGGCAGTTCCCGTTTGTGCCGGCTGCGCTCGTGCATCTCTTCAATCCGCTTTCTGACATCCGCAGGGATCTCAAAACCGACGATATAATCGTCAATGTCGTCATAACGCAGGCCCATTTCCGATTCGTCCGTTTGCCCCTCATACAACCCTGCCGAAGGCGGCTTTGTGATCACGGCTTCGGGAATGTTGAGATAGCGGGCCAGTTCCCGGACCTGCCGTTTCAACAGGGAACTGATCGGCAGAATGTCGACCCCGCCATCCCCGTACTTCGTAAAATAGCCGGTCACGCTCTCGGGCGCGTTGTCCGTGCCCACCACCAGATATCCCCGGGCCTGAGCCGCCAAATACAAGGCAGACATCCGGAGCCGGGCTTTCAAGTTTCCTCCGACAAGCGGATGTGACCCCGTCCCGACCACCCCGGCGGATTGGGCCGTTTTCATCATCTGGCCGTAAGTCTCCGACAGATCCATAATTTTATAGTCGAGACCGATCGCCTTGCAGACGGCCTCGGCATATTGACGGTCTTCCGGAATGCTGTTGCAGGGCATGATCAGACCAAGGGATTGGTCAGGGAACGCTTTTTGGCAAAGGGCGGACACCACCGCACTGTCGATTCCGCCGGATACGCCCACCACGACCCCTCTTGCCTTCGCCTCTTCCACCTTGTGCCGAATCCACCAAACCAAGTTGTCGATCGTAAAATAGGCGACTCCAGCCCTGATATCGTCGATGTCTTCGACGTGTTCGCGCAAAACCTTCACATTGCCCTTGGAAAAATGAACCCCCGAAAGGGTACAGATCAAAACGCCGTTTTCCTCCCCCCGAACAAGGCCGTAACTCGGGCTGTACTCGCCCCCGACGATTCGCACCGCTTTTCGCGTCTCCATTCACCCAGTCACTCCTTTGTTTGAACAGACTCTATGTACCTGTTTCAAAAAAGTTTGTTTCCTCCAGTATACCGCTCCTTCAACCAAAAACAAGGCGCCCGGATACAGGCGCCTTCGCAAGGCTTGACAGGAGCCGCCGTTCCCCATCCGCCGTTTCCCTATTGCGCTGTCCCCGCCGCATCTTCCTCCGGCGCTTCGTCTGGCAGCGCCTTTTCTACAATCTGATCGCCCGATCTCAACATTTTTGGCATCGCCGGAAAGGATTTTTGCCAATCCTCCGCCGATTCCGGTGCCATCATCTCCGCAGGCCGTATCACGGGAGGCATCATATACGGAGGCGCCAAATAGGGCCGCACCATGACAGGGTACAACGGATAGGGATAAAGATTGCCGAATTCATCCAAAATCGCCGGATAAGTTCCCGGCGGACAAGGACTGATGACAGCCGGCATGCAAGGATGGTAAACCGGGGGCGGGCAAGACGGCTGACAGAGTTTATGGACCGGTTTCATCTTCGGCTTTTCGATTTTCGGCATGACCATTTTCGGTTGCTCTTTGATTTCCACCTTGATGGGCGGCGGAACCACTACCGGCGGCTGGACCACGTAATGCGGATGGTAATCCAGCATCGTAAGATCGACATGATGTTGGTGGGACAACAGCGGCGCAACGACAACCGGCAGCGGCGGCGGGGCGACCGGTACGGGCGGAGGAGGCACCGGCTTGACTTCGGTAATCTTGGGTTTTGGCATCGTCAATTTTTCCTTCGGGTGCATAGGCATGCCCGCCGGAGGTCCCATCATGCCGTGTGCCGGGATGTTGATGACCTCTCCCGGCATGATCAGATCGGGATTTGCAATCTGCGGGTTCACTGCGATAATCTGCGCCAATGAATGCCCTGTTTTCTGGGCAATCTTCCACAGCGTGTCGCCGCTTTGCACCACGTATTTCGTCATTTCCGCGTCCTCCGGCATCGGAAAAGCGTCAAACGGCACGCTAGGCGGCATGGCGTCCGGAACGTTCACTTTCATTCCGACGTCAATTTGGTCCGGGTTCGGAATTTGCGGGTTGGCCGCGATCACGGAGCCGAGAGGCACCCCGTACATGTTGGCAATCTTCCATAACGTGTCGCCTTTTTGAACCGTGTGTACTTTCAAACCATGAGCCCTCCCCTGGTGAAATGTCACTTGCAGTATATGCGCCCTGCGGACATTTGCCATGAATCGGGGAAAAATGGGCATTTCTCACTTTCCTCATTCGTACCGCAATGCGTCGATCGGATTTAAACGGGCCGCCTTTCGGGCGGGATACACTCCAAAAACAATCCCGACAAACATGGAAGACAAAAACGCGTACAGGATCGGCGTCAGGCCAATCGTTGTAGTTAAGCTTGTAACCCGGCTTATCAACATCGCTCCCCCAATCCCCAAAAGAATTCCAATGATTCCACCCAACAAGCTCAATGTGACAGACTCAATCAAAAATTGCTGCAAGATGGCCCCGCGCGTCGCCCCAAGCGCTTTCCGAATGCCAATCTCTCGTGTCCGTTCGGTCACAGACACCAACATGATGTTCATAATCCCGATTCCTCCGACGACAAGGGAAATGGCTGCAATCCCGGTCAACAGGGCGGTCATCACACTGGTCACCCCTTGGGCTGTACTCAGAATTTGCGATTGGGAGCTGATTTGAAAATCGTCACTGTCCCGCGAAGACAGATGATGTTGGGATCGCAGCGCCTGTCGAATCGCAAATTGGGCTTTGTCCATGACATCGGGCGATTTGGCCGACACGTAGATCGTTCGAACCTTTGTCTGTTCAAACAATCGGTTCATGGAGGTGGTAATGGGAATCATGATTTTGTCGTCGTTGTTGACCATGCCGGTACTCCCCTGGCTGGGTAAGATTCCAATAACCGTAAAGGGCATCTGGTTGATTTGAATCGTCTGCCCTACCGGGTTTGTGCTCCGTTCCCCAAACAAATTGCTGACCACTTGAGTTCCCACAACCGCCACATTCACCTGTCCCTGTACCTCAAACCGGTTAAAAACCCGCCCTTGGGTTACGGCTATGTTACGGACTTCCGGATAGGCCTCGTTGGTTCCTTCGACCGTGATGGAATAGTTTTGGTTACGCCACACGATTTGGGCCTGCTTGCTTACGGAAGGGGCCACCCGGGCAATCGATTCCTGGGTGGAAATGGCTTGGACATTCTCAAGGGTCAAGGTATTTAAGGAGCCAGCCCCCAGATTGATTCCGCCTTGTCTCGCCTGGCTCGGCGATTGGTATCCAACGCCCCTGTCGGTTCATCGGCTAACAGGATGACGGGATTGTTGACCAAAGCCCTGGCGATGGAAACCCGTTGCTGTTGCCCGCCAGACAGTTCGTTCGGCTTGTTGTGCAAACGATCCCCCAACCCCACGCCGATCAGCGTTCCTGTAGTCCGGAAACGATTTCGACCCGGTCCGAGCCGTAAAGGCCGATTTTAACCGGCTGGAAGTGGAAAGGGGCCGCGCCTTGTCGTCTTGGCTCCTTCAAGCGCCACTTTGGCTTTGTTGACACTCTCCTGCTGGACCGCAATCGCTTCTGGGGTTGCCCCCTGCTTCGCTTCCTGCAGGCGTGCCTTTGTCGCCAAAAGATTGGCTTCCGCGTTGGCCACCTGAATCTTGGCGTTGGCATCGTCAACCGTTGCCAGCACCTGTCCTGCCTTGACATGATCCCCCACTTTTACGTTGATCGATTTTAAGGGTTCGTTCCCGGTGCCCGAAAAAGTTAGCGCAATTCGTTTCGGTGCCTGCACTTTTCCGGATGCGGAAACGGTTTCTGTCACATCGCCCCGTTTCACGGCAGCCCACTGGATCATGGGAGATGCCGTGCGTTGGGCGGCATATTTTTCATACATCCAAACCCCGGTTCCGATAATCAGTAAACCGGCTAGCGAGAATATCGCAATCTTTCCTCCTCGAAAAATGGTTTGCGTTACCTGCAAGAATAAATTAGCTTCCGAATGTGTCAGCCGTATGTCCAAAAACGGGATTTTCGTCATCTTCGTTAATTAGTATTGACATGATTGACGCTTGATAAATTTATTGTTGCGGGAGAAATTTTTCGCTCTGCCGCCGCCGAATCAGGAGGGTGTGCAGGCGTGAAATCAAGTTTTTCTGTTCAGTTTCATCCAGAAACACAAACTTGACTCCGTACAAAAACATCTCGCCTTCGATCGCTTGTTTCCAGACCAGTTGCCCCAGTACATGGATTTTTTCATGTCCCATATCGATGAGAAACCGCCAAGCCAAGACCTCGCTCAGCGGCAAGTCCCGGTCCGATTGAAAACAAAGGCCACCGCCGGATATGTTTTTGATCCTGACTTCGAATTCTTCTCCGGCAGGCAGCATTTTGCTGCCCAGTTTGCACAGACGAAGCGAGGAAAAAGCGGTCAGCGGAATCCGGAAGTATTCCCTCTGCTCCATATGCATGCCCCGTCCCTCCCGTTCCTTTGCAAGCAAGAACGCCAAAGGATGTAAAACTTCCAAGATTAAAAAGTAAATTATCAATAATTTATACCAACCGTCCGGTAACACTCTAGGTGCTTGGGTCCTATTTCCATTTGCCTCGCAATTACGGCGCCGAATTGAAAAAAAAGCGTTTCCCCCTTAGGGGAAACGCTCTTTTAAAGGGACGGGACTTTGGAACTAATTCCTCTTGCCACCAGATCTCCCATCTCGGAAGTTGATACGGTTGGTTCACCGGGACCCGCCAGGTCGGCCGTTCGAACTCCTTTTGCAAGAACCGCCGCGACCGCTTCTTCCACCGCAGCCGCTTCCTGTTCCCACCCGAACGAGTGACGCAACATCATCGCCGCTGACAAAATGATGCCCAAGGGGTTCGCAATGCCACGCCCCGCTATGTCGGGCGCCGAACCGTGTACCGGTTCGTAAAGACCGACATCCGAACCGAGGCTGGCGGACGGCAGCATGCCGATCGACCCGGTAAGCATCGCCGCTTCATCAGACAGGATGTCGCCAAACATGTTCTCCGTTACGATCACATCGAATTGGCGGGGGTTTCTTATCAACTGCATCGCGCAGTTATCCACCAAAACATGTTCGCATTTCACATCCGGATATTCTTTCGCGATCTTGTTGACCGTCTCCCGCCACAGACGGGAAGATTCCAACACATTGGCCTTGTCGACCGAATGAACCAGTTTTTTGCGGGTTCTGGCGGTTTCAAACGCCATACGGACGATCCGCTCGATTTCACCCGTCGTGTAGACAAGCGAATCGGTCGCCATTTCCCCGTTTTCAATCTGTTTTCTGCTTTTTTCCCCGAAATAAATGCCGCCGGTCAACTCCCGCAGGATCAGCAAATCGACACCGGTCAAAATCTCCTCTTTCAGGGTGGAAGCGTGTAACAACGGCTTAAATGCCTTTACCGGCCGCAGGTTGGCATATACCCCCAACTCTTTTCGCATCCGGAGGAGTCCGGCTTCCGGCCGCAGGTGCCCCGGGTTCTCATCCCATTTGGGACCTCCGACGGCAGCCAGCAATACGGCGTCCGATTCCTTTAATCCTTGAACGGTTTGGGGAGGAAGCGGATCCCCGAACTTGTCGATCGCTTCCCCGCCGATCGGTAAAATCTGATAAGTAAACGTACGGGAAAAACGGCCGCTTACCGCTTCCAGCACTTTGACAGCTTCCGCGGTGATTTCGGGACCGATCCCGTCTCCCGGCAGAAGCGCGATTTTTTTAGACATGAACGTCCACCTTCTCTCTCCTGCGCCTATGTTCTTGTCCGTATGTGTCCATCCGTTTCATAATCAGACGGTTGATCGCATCCACATACGCGCGTGCACTCGCTTCCAACACATCCGTCGAAACGGCGCGTCCATTCGCGACAAAATCGCCTTGGCGCACCTGCACACGCACTTCACCGAGCGCGTCCTGGCCGCCGGTTACCGAATCGATTTGGTAATGCAGCAGTTCCACCTCTTCGCCGGTAATGCGGTCAATCGCGCGATAAATTGCATCCACGGCTCCATTGCCTACCGCGGCTTCCTGCAAAAGCCCCTTCTCATCATCAACCAACCCGACAGTGGCTGTCGGAACACCCTGCGTTCCGCAAGACACCTGCATATATTCCAACCGGTACGCCACCCGGGAAGAGTCGACTTCGTATTCCAACAGCAGGGACAGAATATCCTCGTCGGTCACGTATTTCTTTTTGTCGCACAGTTCTTTAAACTTGCGGAATACGTTGTTCAGCATTTCTCCTTCCAACTCGTAGCCAAGCGACATGAGATGATCCCTGAATGCGTGACGGCCGGAGTGTTTGCCAAGCACCAGCTTGCTCTCCGCCATGCCGACCGCTTCCGGGCGAATGATCTCGTAAGTCGATCTTTCCTTTAAGACTCCGTCCTGGTGGATGCCCGACTCGTGGGCGAATGCGTTTGCTCCCACAATCGCTTTGTTCGGTTGAACCACCATACCTGTCAGTTTGGACACCAGACGGCTGGTACGGGCGATTTGCGTCAGGTCGAGCCGGGTTGTCGCCTGGTATATGTTGGGACGGGTGGCAAGCGCCAGAACGACTTCCTCGATCGCCGCATTCCCGGCCCGTTCACCGATGCCGTTGATGGCACCTTCAATCTGGTCAGCTCCCGCCGCAATGGCCGCCAGCGAGTTTGCGACAGCCAGCCCGAGATCGTCGTGGCAGTGAGCCGACAATTTCAGTTTATCGGCTCCCGTCGCATGTTCCCGCACATATTTAAAACGATACGCGTATTCTTCCGGAGTCAAATACCCGACCGTATCCGGGATATTAAACACCGAAGCCCCCGCTTTGGCGGCCACTTCCGCCACTTTCACGAGAAAATCGAGTTCCGTGCGCCCCGCGTCCTCCGCTGAAAACTCGACGTCCGCAACATATTTGCGGGCGAGTTTGACCGCCGCCTCCACTTGTTCCAACACCTGTTCCGGCGTCATGCGCAATTTGTACTGCATATGAATCGGGGATGTGGCCAGGAACACGTGGATGCGGGGATGCTCCGCCCCTTTCAAGGCTTCGTAAGACTGCTCAATATCGCTTTGAATCGAACGAGACAGTGAACAAACACTGACTCCCCGGACCTCGTTCGCAATTCGCTTTACCGCTTCAAAATCGCCTTTGGAGGAAGCCGCAAAACCCGCCTCAATGACATCGACACCAAGTCGCGCGAGCTGTCTGGCAATCTCCAATTTTTCTTCCTGACTCAGGCTGACGCCCGGGGATTGTTCCCCGTCCCGCAACGTGGTGTCAAATATCTCAATCTTGCGCATAAATCTCCCTCCTTGTAATATTTGCTGTTTGTTCCGAGAAAAAATTGTGTTAACGTGACGGTTTGCTGATCCAGCTCATCATTTCGCGCAGCTTGGCGCCCACTTGCTCGATCGGATGTTCCGCTTCCCTGCGCTTGATCGCGTTATACGAAGGACGACCGGCCTGATTTTCGAGAATCCATTTTTTCGCGAATTCCCCGCGCTGGATCTCTTCCAGCACTTTGCGCATTTCCCGTTTCGTTTCTTCCGTGATGATGCGGGGCCCAGTCATGTAATCGCCAAATTCCGCCGTATCGGAAATCGAATAGCGCATCCGGGCGAGACCGCCTTCATACATGAGATCCACGATCAGTTTCAATTCGTGCAAGCATTCAAAATAAGCGATTTCCGGACGATAGCCCGCTTCCACCAATGTTTCAAAACCGGCCTTGACAAGGGCTGTCGCGCCCCCGCAGAGCACCGCCTGCTCACCGAACAAATCCGTTTCCGTTTCTTCGCGGAATGTCGTTTCAAACACGCCGGCACGGGTGCAGCCGATTCCCTTAGCGTAAGCGAGAGCGATATCCTTCGCCTTCCCGGTGGCATCCTGATGAACCGCAATCAGTCCCGGCACGCCGCCGCCTTGCGTGTATACCCGGCGAACCAGGTGTCCGGGGCTCTTCGGCGCCACCATCGCGACATCGACATCCGCCGGCGGCACAATCTGGCCGAAATGAATGTTAAATCCGTGAGAGAACATCAGCATTTGGCCGACACGCAGGTACGGTTCGATTTCATCCCGGTAAACCTGGGCCTGCCGCTCATCCGGCATCAAAATTTGAACCACATCCGCCACTTTGACCGCATCGGAAACCGTCATCACTTCAAAACCGTCTTCTTTCGCTTGATTCCAGGATTTTCCCGGTCGGCCCGCCACCACAACCTCCACGCCTGAATCGCGCAGGTTTTGTGCCTGGGCATGCCCCTGGGAGCCGTAACCTACGATCGCAACCTTTTTCCCTTGCAAAAATTGCAAATCTGCGTCTTTGTCATAATACATATTCATAAATCAAATTCCTCTCCCTAATCGAAATAATCGAAATATCGGTTGGTGCGCCGCCGTCCTACCTGACGCGGGCCACTTGCCCGCGGACCATGGCGGTTACGCCTGTTCTGGCGATTTCCTTAATGCCGTACGGACGGAGGAGTTCAATCAAAGCATCGTTTTTCTCACGATTTCCGGTTACCTGAATGATCATGGATGACCGACCGACATCGACGACCGACGCACGGAACGGTTCGACAATCCCCGAGATTTCGGTGCGGGAAGCCGGACTGGCCGCAATTTTTATCAGCAACAGCTCCCGTTCCACCATCGGGTCGTTCGTAATGTCCTGCACTTTGATCACATCGATCAATTTGTGCAGCTGTTTCATCACCTGCTCCAGTGTCGCTTCGTCGCCGATGGTCGTGATTGTCATGCGCGACAGTCCCGCCTCTTCAGCTGGCCCGACCGTCAGGCTGTCGATGTTAAAGCCGCGCCGGGAGAACAAGCCTGCCACCCGCTGCAACACGCCTGGTTGGTCGTTGACAATAACCGACAAGGTATGCTTCATTCTTCCCACCCCTTGACGATCATCTCATCAATTCCCTTGCCCGGCGGCACCATCGGGAATACGTTCTCGCCCTCTTCGACGATAAAATCGACCACCACCGGCCCCGGATACGCCAGCGCCTCGGCAATCGCCTTTTCCGCCTCCGCCGGCGTTTGCGCCCTGATGCCTTTGACGTTATACGCTTCGGCCACCTTTACAAAATCGGGGGCGCTGATTTTCGATTCCGACAAGCGGTTGCCGTGGAACATCTCCTGCCACTGCCGGACCATTCCCAAATATCCGTTGTTGATGACGAATACCTTAACCGGAATGTTGCGTTCGACAACAGTCTGCAGTTCCTGAATGTTCATCTGAAACGACGCGTCGCCCGCGATACAGATAACGGTCGCTTCCGGCCTTGCCAGTTGCGCCCCGATCGCGGCCGGGAAGCCGTATCCCATCGTGCCCAGTCCCCCGGATGTGATGAATGTCCGCGGATTTTTCGCGCGGTAAAAATGGGCGGCCCACATTTGATGCTGTCCCACTTCCGTCGTCACAACCGCCTCGCTGTTCGTCATCCGGTCGACCAAGTCGATCACGTATTGCGGCTTCAAGACATTCGAATCGTTCTTGTACGTCAACGGATATTCCCGGCACCAAGCCTGCACCTCATCAATCCAATCGCTACAGTTCGCACGCGGTCCTTTTTCCAGCAGCGCTTCCAGCGCGTTCTTCACATCGGCAACGATCGGATAATCGACCGCAACGTTCTTGCCGATCTCGGCAGGGTCGATATCGATATGAACTTTTTGGGAATGGGGCGAAAAACGTTCCAGTTTCCCGGTAACCCGGTCATCAAAACGCACGCCGCACGCGATCAACAAATCGCAGTGGTAGACTGCCATATTGGCTGCGTAGGTTCCGTGCATTCCCAGCATTCCGACAAAAAGCGGGTCATCGGGTGGAAAAGCGCCCAATCCCATCAGAGTGGAGACAACCGGAATGCCCGCCTGCCTTGCAAACGCCCGAATTTGCTCGGAAGCGTTCGCGCTGATGATGCCTCCCCCAATGTACAACAGAGGGCGTTTCGCTTTGGAAATCGCAGCGCAAACCCTTTCGACCTGCACCGGGCTCGGCTGGGTTGTCGGATTGTACCCGCGGATACAAACCGATTCCGGAAACACGAATGGTGCCACCTGGTTGGACACGTCTTTCGGAATGTCAACCAACACCGGTCCCGGGCGCCCGCTCCCCGCAATGTGGTACGCTTCGGCAAGAATCCGCGGAATGTCGGCCGCATGCCGCACCTGGAAGTTATGTTTCGTGATCGGCATTGTGATTCCGATTATATCCGCTTCTTGAAACGCATCGCGGCCGATCATCGTAAGGGGAACCTGCCCCGTAATGACGACGATGGGAGTCGAATCCATGTAGGCGTCCGTAATTCCGGTAATCAAGTTTGTCGCGCCCGGTCCGGAAGTCGCCATGACCGTCCCGACCTTGCCGGTGGCACGCGCGTACCCTTCGGCGCCGTGGATGGCTGCCTGCTCGTGCCGGACCAGCACATGCTCGATCCCACATTCGTAAAGCGCATCGTAGATGGGAAGAATCGCTCCGCCCGGATATCCGAAGATCGTCGTGACCCCCAACTTTTTCAAGCATTCGACAACCATCTGGGCACCTGTCATTTCCACCGGCTCCGCTTGGCTCTGCAGAGTCTTCGCCATCGTTTGCACCACCATCTCTCCCCACCTCTTTCCTCTTTCCTGCTTTTGCTTTCTTGTTACACAGCCTTCGAGACCAGTTCGGGAATCTTGGTTCCTTCGACGGTTGTGATTTTACGGAATTCACGAATCAGTGTTTCGGTCATCGTCCCCGGTTTACCGTCACCAATCACCCGGGAATCGACGTCGATCACCGGAATCACTTCGGCGGCGGTTCCCGTCAGGAACACTTCGTCCGCCACATACACATCGTGGCGGGTGAACGGCTTTTCTTCGCACGGGATGCCGAGTCGCTGGCAGATGTCCATGATCGCGTTTCGGGTAATGCCTTCCAAAGCGCCGAGATACGTGGGCGGAGTGATGACTTTGCCGTCTTTCACGATAAACACGTTATCGCCCGACCCTTCGCAGACGTACCCTTCGTGGTTCAGCATCAGCGCTTCCATGACCCCCGCTCTCGCCGCTTCAAGTTTAACCAAAACATTGTTGAGATAGTTCAGGGACTTGATCTTCGGATTCAACGCGTCCGGTATGTTGCGGCGTGTCGGCACCGTTACGACGGAAAGCCCTTTTTCGTAAAACTCTTGCGGGAACAGTTTCAGTTGCTCCGCAATGATGATGATGCTCGGTTTTGAACAGTTGCGGGGATCCAGTCCCAGGTCGCCGGTACCCCTTGAAACAACAAGGCGAATATAAGCATCCGCATAGCCGTTTCTGCGCAGGGTCTCGACTACGGCTTCTTCCATTTCCTGTTGCGACAGCGGAATGTCGAGCAGAATCGACTTGGCCGATTCATACAAGCGCTTGATGTGTTCTTTCAAGCGGAACACATTGCCGGAATAGCAGCGAATCCCTTCGAAAATTCCGTCGCCGTATAAAAATCCGTGATCGAATACGGAGATAACGGCTTTGCTTTTCGGTACGTATTCACCGTCAAGATAGATTAGCGATTCAGCCATGACAGCCCTCTCCTCTTTTTTCAGAATTGTCAGTCTTGATCAACTAATAAAAAATCTCACCCTCGACATTCGAACGTGCGGTAGAAACAATCGTTGCACATCCGACTGCTGGGGCGAGACATCCCGCGGTACCACCCAGTTTCTCCGTTTTCCTCACGAAAAACGGACTCGGCAAGTCGTGTTTGACTTCTGTCCTGTATCGGGGACAAGGCGTTGTTTCCTAATCGGGATCGCTCGCTGTCAGGAACGATCCGTTTCAGAAACAAAGCTCCAAGGTGAGCTTCGAAACAAAGATGGTGACCGCCCTCCCACCCAACAGGCGGCTCTCTGGCACCAGCGCTTTGGTTCTACTTGTCCTTGTCATCGCTTATGGTGTTCAGTTGTAACAACAAAGCCCCTGAGCAGGCATTTGCAGCAGAGGAGTACCATCCCTTCTTGTTCTGACGGCCGGCAGGCAATGCGCGGCTCAGGACAGTAATTCAGCTGGCTGCCAAGACCTGCCGAAGGGCTTCTATCCCTACGGTGTACACCCACCCACCGCCGGCTGTTGAGCCGGCAGAAATCAGTGCGGCATCGCTCGGTCCAGACCCGGCACAATTTTGCGGCGGAACCCTAGATGCCCTCTTGGACTGCTTTTCAGTGCGTGCGGATAATCTTCTTTCCCTTGTTCGTCTAACTCGTTAAACTGATTATAGTGAGCCAATCGATTATCTGTCAATGCACATTTTTATATTTTTTTATCTTTTCTGTAGCTGCCAAGCATGCGGACCTGATGTCCGAAGGTGCCAATTACGGAAATCGCCTTCTGCAGCTCATCCTGATGCATGCCGGCTTCCACATCGATAAAAAATTGATAAGTTCCAAGTTTTTTCCGGGTAGGCCGCGACTCGATCCGCGTCAAGTTCAGGTCAAAAGCGGCAAAAACGTTCAAAACGTGCACAAGGGCTCCAGCCCGTTCTTCGCTTAATGTCACCAGCAGCATCGTTTTATCGGCGCCGGGAACCGCTTTCTCCCCTCTGCGAACCACCACAAACCGCGTGTGGTTCTCGGGTACGTCTTGCAGATTGGATTGCAGAATTTGAAGTCCAAAATTTTTTGCCGCCCAGCTGTTGCCGATCGCGCCGACATCTTTCCGGTTGCTGGCAGCCAATTCCAAAGCCGCGGCCGCCGTGCTTTCCCAGGTTTTGACCTTCGCTCCCAGCTCCCGGATAAAATTCCTGCACTGCGCCAGAGGCTGCGGATGCGACCAGATTTCCCGGATATCCGACAGCACCGTTCCCTCGTTTACCAACAAGTTCTGCTCGATCGGCAGAACAATCTCCGCTTCGATAAACAGATCCGGGTCTTTTGCCAATCCGTCAAGCGTCATCGTAACGGATCCTTCGATCGAATTCTCGATCGGCACAACGCCATAGTCAATTTCTTGTTCCTGAATCGCGTCCAGAATGTCGAGAAAGGAAGAATACAAACTCCACTCCACTTCCTGCCCGGCAAAATACCGGAGGGACGCTTCCTCCGAAAAGGTGCCCCGGGGTCCCAAGTATCCGACTTTCACGTTATCATCCTCATCTCATCGCTTTACTTCGATTCTCTTTCACCAGCTTATTTTATAACCCTCAATACTTGCTTGATCGCCTTGACATGTTCCATGTCGCCCAACTCGTTGAGGGCATCGCGCATGTTACCTTCGCGAACTTCATGGGTGATGACGACAATCTCGGCCGTTTGATCGTCGGCCCACTTTTGGAACATCGTGTGAATGCTGACCCCGTGCTGGCCGATTTTGCCGGCGATCGCGCCGAGCACCCCGGCCTGATCGGCCACTTCCAGCCGCAGGTAGAACCGATGCTGGTTGTCCAGCGCGGATCGGATCTCTTTTTTATGGTAACAGTCAACAAGGAACTTGCCGCGCGTGCCCGCATGGAAATTGCGTACGGCTTCCACAATGTCGCCGACTACCGCGCTGGCGGTCGGCATTTGGCCGGCTCCAAGGCCCAAAAACATCGCCTCCCCAATGGCGTTCCCCCGCACAAAAATCGCGTTGTAAACGCCATTCACGGACGCCAAAGGGTGATCCAGCGGAACGAGCGCCGGGAACACCTGCGCCGAAATCATGCCCTCTTCGGTCTCTTTTGCCGAGCCGATCAATTTGATCGCAAACCCCATCTCTTTTGCATACTCGATATCCTTTGCCGTAATGGAGGTGATTCCTTCCACGTCCACATCCGGAAAATTGACCCGGGAATTGAACGCCAGCGAAGCGACGATCGCGATTTTGCGGCCGGCATCCCAACCCTCGACGTCAGACGCCGGATTCGCCTCCGCATACCCGAGCTGCTGCGCCTCTTTCAAAGCATCTTCAAACGCCATTCCCAACTGGCTCATCCGCGTCAGGATAAAATTGGTCGTGCCGTTGACGATCCCCATTACTTCGTGAATCTTGTTGCCCGCCAAATCTTTGCGGAGCGGACGAATAATCGGGATACCGCCGCCGACGCTGGCTTCATACAGGAAATCGCAGCCGTTTTTCGTCGCTTCAAAGGTTAACTCGTCGCCGTGTTCGGCAATCAAATCCTTGTTGGCGGTAACCACGCTCTTGCCGTTGCGAAAAGCGGTCAGCAGAAGGTCTTTTGTCCCTTCGATTCCGCCCATCACTTCCACGATGATGTCGATATCGGGATCGCTGACCACCTGCAGCGCGTCTGTCGTCAGCAGTTCGTTCGGAACTTCCACCAGGCGTTCTTTTTCCAGATCCCGCACCACAATCGATTTTATCCGCATGGGGAGGCCGGTTCGTTTCTCCAATTCCTCCCCGTTTTCCTCAAGCACCTTGTACACGCCGGAACCCACCGTTCCCAACCCCAGCATGCCGATTTTGATCTGCTTCTTCATCTCTCCCACTCCCATCTTTTTGTCTCTTCAGAAGAGACATTAGTCTCCAATTAGGAGACAGTATATAACACTTCGGCGGCACTTGGCAATAGTCATTTAAAACAAAATCATTTAAAACAAAAAGCCTTCACCGTTTAACAGGTGCGCTGATTCTCCAGGGAACGGGAATGGGAGAACAATACATCCGTTAAAAACGGGAAGGCTTTTGTTCGCACAACCAAACATCCGGTAACGATCGGGTTTCTTACTCACCCAGTTTTAAGAAAACCCGATTGTGTGCGCAACTTATTCGGTTGTCTTTGGGTTCATTATAGACAAGCTGATATTTTTCGTCAACTTTTGTCGCTAATCTTTTACTTCCACTCCTGCCAATTCTTCCAGCGGAAGCAGCAAAGCCGACACGTCTTTTCCGCCGTGGCGGGCATTTCGGGCCTCCTGGAATAGCTGCTCCGCCAAACTGGAGGCAAGCAGGCGCACCCCTTCTTGTCGCCCCATGTCGTTTGCGAGCATCAAATCCTTATGCAACAGGTCAATCGTAAATTTCGGCGTGAAATCTCTTTTCAGGATGCAATCCGGCACGGTGCGGTGCAGCATGGCGCTGTTCCCAGTAGACACCGCAATCACTTCGTAAAGCGTTCGCGGATTGACACCCATTTTGGCGCCCAACACAAATCCTTCCGACAAGGCGGCCTGCGTTACTCCGATGATCAACTGGTTTACCAATTTCGCAATATTGCCGGCGCCGGAATCCCCCATATGGCAAATGTTTTTCCCCATCGCCCGGAAAACCGGCAGCATCGATTCATAGGCTTCTTTGTCGCCACCAACCATGATCGTCAAGGTCCCGGCTTCCGCTCCCATCGGTCCGCCGGAGATGGGAGCGTCAAGATACGAGACTCCCAGCGGTTTCGCCAAATCGTACAATTTGCGGCTGGTATAAGGAGAGACGGTGCTGTGATCGATGACGGTCAGGCCTTTTTTGGCGGATGACAACAATCCGTCTTTGCCTGCGACGATTTCTTCGACAACCGCATCGTTTGGCACACAGAGCAGAACCGCATCGCAAGCGGCCGCCAGTTCGCCGTATGTATCCGCCACATCGCATCCCGCTTGCAGCATCTCCTCCCGAACTTCGGGCCGCCTCGCGAAAACGGAGACGTCAAAACCGGCTTTTTTCAAATTCCGAATCATCGGTGCGCCCATGGTCCCTGCGCCAACAAATCCGATTTTCATTCGTTTCGCCTCCCCTGTCAGTAGCTCTATAAATCTACAAAAATAATAAACCAAAGATCCCTCCACAATTCAACAGAGGGATCGCAAGTCGCAAAAAGATTACGCAAAATCCCGGTATTTAAGGTACATGTCGGCGACATGCTGGTCTTGATAGTTCATGGTAAACGAGATCTGGTTGACGGTGTCGTCTTTAAAGGTGTGAAACAGCATCTCCGCCACTTCTTCCGGTTCGTCCTTGTCCGGCTTCACCCAAAAATCCACCCGTCCGCTGATCGTATCGCCGATCTCATCGACCGCCACCATCCCGATCACATTGTGAAAATCGTCGTGCAAGTGGTATTTCACATGGTTTCCTTCCTCGGAGAGCAAACTGAGATGATAATCGCCCGCATCTTCGTCCGCTTGCTCCATTTCGAAAAGATCGTATTCACCGTCGGGATGGAGGTCGTTTTCAAAGATCCCATCCGCTTGCTGATCGTCTTCGAACGCCACATCAAGCGGTTCCATTTCGAGGATTTGCTCAATGTCGCCGTGCATCATGACGACAGAGGAAGTGGCGACGCTCAATGCCGCCGCGAGATGACTGATATACGTTCGCACTTCGTCCATCACGCACTCAAGGTTCCGTTCGCTGACTTTGCCGGTGTCAATCTGGACTGTTCCGGTCAACAGATCGCCTTCGCGATACACCAAATAGACGTCTCCAACCCATCCGCCGTCGCAATAAATGCTGACTGTCTCGCCCCCGTTGGTGCGCAACTCGGGTTTTAACGACACGACCGTCATCTGTCATCTCCCCTTTTACGAAGTTGAAATTAGTATCACCGGAAACTTCGACTGGTAAAGAGAGAATTTTTGGGAACAGATGCGGAAAAATTCACATCAACACGTTTTGGGTCAAGTGTTGGAAGATGACAAAGATGACAAACTTGAAGCGGGACGACGCGGGTCCCAAAGTAACCGGAGACCCGCATCAACCGGATGCGTTTTTATACGTTTGGTCCGCGTTTTTGACCGTCTTATTCGTCCCCCCGTGTGCCGATTTGCTGCTCCAGCCGGCTGACACGGCGCTCGAGCTCACGAATCTCCCGTGTATGACGGTCAATTTGCGATTCGATAATCGTAAGCTGCCGTTCCAAACGTTCGACCCGTTGTTCCAGTCTGTCCGGCGGAAACGGAGACGGAAACGGGAAGGGCAGCGGCTGCGGATAATACGGGCCGTAATAGCTCGGCTGCAATGGTTGTTGCACTTCACGAAAATCGATAAACAATGGGAAAACCTCCTTACGTGGTATAATCCGTAACACAATATGTGTCAAAGGAGGCTTTTGCCCGTTTTTCACAAAAATTGTGCGGGTGCCCAAACGCTGACTCTCCAAAACACGGTCGTCGTCAAACTTTTAGGACGGCGCCCGTGTTGGCTGACGTCACCAGCTTGGAATAGCGGGCCAACCATCCCGTTTTCACTTTCGGCTCCGGTTCTGCCCAATCCGCACGCCGTTTTGCCAGTTCTTCGTCACTGAGCTTCACTTCGATAAGCCGTTCGTCCACATCGATCACGACAATGTCTCCATCGCGCAGAAGGGCGATCGGACCTCCGGCCGCCGCCTCGGGAGAGATATGGCCGACGCTGATGCCGCGGCTTGCGCCCGAAAAACGTCCATCGGTGATCAACGCCACGCTCGAACCAAGCCCCATACCGGCGATTGCCGAAGTCGGAGCCAGCATCTCCGGCATTCCCGGCCCCCCCTTCGGTCCTTCGTAGCGGATCACCACCACGGCACCTTCTTTCACACGGCCCGCCATAATGCCTTCCAACGCTTCTTCCTGCGAATTAAAGATCACGCAAGGCCCTTCATGGCGTTTGACTTCCGTGGCTCCACTCTTGATGATTGCGCCATCGGGGGCCAAATTCCCGGTTAACACACGCAGTGCACCCTCGTGGCTGTACGGATTTTCAATCGTTTTGATGACTTCCGGGTCCCTGATTTCGGCATTTTTGATATTTTCGCCGAGAGTTTTTCCGGTCACCGTGATTCGCTCGAGATGGAGAACTCCTTTTTTGCTGAGTTCCTTCAGGATCGCGCTGATCCCACCGGCGCGGTGGACATCTTCCATATGCCAGTTGGATGCCGGACTGACTTTGCAAAGATGCGGCACCCGGCGGGAGATCTCGTCAATGCGTGACATCGGATACTCTATCCCCGCTTCACGCGCGATCGCCAGTGTATGCAGGACCGTGTTCGTCGAACCGCCCATTGCCATATCGAGCGCAAACGCGTCGTCAATGGCCTCAAGAGTTACGATGTCCCGCGGTTTGATGTCGTTCTCGATCAGATACTTCAGGCTTTCAACCGCCTTGGTGATCAGTTGTTTGCGCTCCGGGTCCGTCGCCAAAATCGACCCGTTGCCGGGAAGCGCGATTCCCAGCACCTCGCACAGGCAATTCATCGAATTGGCGGTAAACATGCCGGAGCAGGAACCGCAGGACGGACACCCGTTGTCCTCAATGTCCTTCAATTCGTCCGCGGTAATTTTTCCGGCTTTGTAAGCCCCGACGCCTTCGAATACGGAATTGAGGTCGACCACTTGCCCCTTGCTGGTTTTCCCGGCAGCCATCGGCCCCCCCGATACGAACACGGTGGGGATATTGATCCGCATGGCGGCCATCATCATGCCCGGCGTGATTTTGTCGCAGTTCGGAATGCAAATCATCCCGTCGAACCAATGGGCGTTGACGACTGTCTCAACCGAGTCCGCAATCAATTCGCGGCTCGGCAGCGAATAGCGCATGCCGATGTGTCCCATGGCGATTCCGTCGTCGACACCGATCGTGTTAAATTCGAACGGCACCATGCCCGCCGCGCGGACCGCTTCCTTCACCAATCTGCCGAATTCGTTCAAATGTATGTGCCCCGGAATGACCTCAACGAAAGAATTGCAAATCGCAACAAACGGTTTGTCAAAATCCTCGTCCTTCAGTCCGGTAGCTTTCAGCAAACTCCGGTGCGGCGCCTTATCAAACCCCTTTTTGATCATGTCGCTTCTCATTTTCCTCGTCCCTCTCCCGCTAAAATCTGGTTTTCATTCTATTCTGGAATTTAAATAATAGTAGCAAAGTAGGGCTGATATGACAAGAGACCGCAATCCGCCCGTCTTATGAATACGGAACGGGTTCTGGTTACATTTTGACGATGTATGCATACGCAAAAAACGCCCGGCACTAAGGCCGAACGCTTTGCAAGGTTTCTATAGTTCTGAGTATATTGTAGAATTGGCGTGCAGGCAAAGCTGTAAGCCACATTCTGTACTCTTGTGCTGCAAACGGTCGCCAACCTCGCACTCGAGCAGTAATCATCTATCTATCGCTGTACTCACGCTGCACTCAGCGATCCGCCCTTCCGTTCGTTTCCTTCCGGGCAGTTCCCCTACCATAATTTGGGTTTCTCGCAGATGGGGTTTACCTCGTTCCACTCTCCCCGTTTCCAGGAAGACTCCGTCACTGTGGCACTTTCAGGCTATTCGGAACATATCCCGAAGGACGTAGCTCCTTTCACCGCCGTCAGCCCGGTTTTGACCGGACTGCCCTGACTTATGGATTCGTCAGGCATCCAAACTCCGGGCATCACAGCCCGGGCGAGTGTGGACTTTCCTCACCGGCGACGAACACCGGCGCGATTACTCGCTTTGACCTGCATTCATCATGTATGATTGTTCAACCAAAGGACACATAGCCTACCACTACAAGCCTGCTCCCTCAAAACCGGATGCGAACAGGAGTCCCGCTTGGGAATCCACTTTCCCCCGT